>JAEYQN010000062.1 GCA_023409995.1 Cyanobacteria bacterium OH_CBB_238
CTATATATGCCTTTATAATTTTGTTGTTTAATGTATCATCAATTGCTTGATCTAAGTTTTCAAGTTTATAGTGGGTTGACAAGTGTTCTACTACAACCTTTCGTGACTCAAGAAGTTCAAGTGAGTCTTCTAAGTCCACAGGTGCTGGTGAGTAGCTACCCATTATTTTTAACTCTCTATAATAAATTTCATTATTTGTGTATGCTTTATCTGATTTAACACTTGAAAATACTAATATTGTACCTCCGTCTCTTATTGCTTTTAAAGCAAAGTCAATTGTTTTATCAGAGCCAGAAGTCATAAAAATGGCATCAAATCCATAATCAGAAATATTGTTTTTTATATTTTTTATTGTTGATTCATCATCTTCAAATATTATTGATTCTTCAAATCCTAATTTTTTTGATAGATTTACCCTGTCTTTAATTAAGTCAATTCCGTAAGGAATTGAGCCAAGAGCCCTCACAGCCTGTCCCATAAGTAATCCAATTGAACCCAAACCGACTATTAATACTTTTGATGTGTATTGTAGCTCGGCTCTTTTTATAGCTCTTACACAACATGCCAACGGCTCTAAAAAAGAGGCTTCGTCATCTGATAATTCTGGATTGGGTGTAAATACAGTATTTTGTAAGTGAAGCTCAGAGGCAAAAAGATATTCAGCAAAACCGCCAGGAAAAATATTTGTGCGTTTAAATTGTTTGCACATTGAATAGTTTCCACCCCAACAGTATACGCAATCAAAACAAGGCACATGATGTCCAAGAATAACCCTGTCTCCTACTTGAAAGTTTGTTTCAGAATCAATTTCAACAATCTCTCCAACTATTTCGTGTCCCAAAACACTGCCGTTATGTGAAATTCCTGTTTTTAATTTTACAATATCAGAGCCACACAATCCACATCCATGTACTTTTATAATGGCACCTTTTTCTTGTAGCGCTGGTTTTTTAATTCTATTTACGACATTTTTGCCGTTTTGTATAACTGCTGCTTTCATAATTTTTCTTTATTTTCCAAATTAAATTTTAGCACCTAAAATTTAATATACAAATTAAAGTTCTTTGTTAATCTCTTCAATTATCTTTGCATCAAACTTGGAGTGTTTTTCTTTTAAAAATTTATTATAAAGATCTGGTCTTTTTTCTTTTGTTCTTATTAATTGTTGTTTGCGTCTCCAATGTTCTATTTTAGAATGATTGCCAGATAAAAGAACTTCAGGCACTTTTAAACCATTGTATTCTCTAGGTTTTGTATATTGCGAGTACTCTAGCAACCCATCTGAGTGACTGTCTGTTGTTGCTGACGTTTCATCTCCCAAGACACCTGGAATCAAACGCATAGTGCTGTCTATTATACACAGGGCCGGGTATTCCCCTCCTGTTAAGACAAAATCACCAATTGAAACTTCTGTGGCTTCTGACAATTCTCGTATTCTTTCATCATATCCCTCATAGTGTCCACAAATTATTATCAATTGATCAATCTTTGAAAATTCTTCTGCCATATCTTGGCTATAATTTTTACCTTGAGGAGTTAATATTATTTTTTTTGAAGAGAGTTCTTGATCAATTGCTTTTATACAGTCCAAATATGGCTGGCAAGAAAGTACCATTCCTGCTCCACCACCGTATGGCGAATCGTCAACTTTTTTGTGCTTATCTAACGAATAATTCCGTGGATTATGAGTGTTAATTGAGATTTTGTTATTGTCAATTGCTCTTTTTATAATGCTGTGATTTGCTCCCTGTGTTATTAACTCAGGAAACAATGTTACTACATCAAACTTCAATCTATCAAGCCTTCAATATTGTTAATTACTATTTTATTATCATCAATATTTACTGTTGGAACAAGTTCTTTTACAAAAGGGATTACATGAATTTTTCCATCTTTATCTTTTATATTTATTAAATTTGTTGCTGGATTTTCCCCAACAGCGCATATTTGTCCTAATAGATTACCTTTAGTGTCAAAGGCATCTAAGCCTTCTAAGTCTGAAATTAAATATTCATCTTTTTCCAAAGCATTTTTTACTTCTGTTTTATTTGTATAAACGTGTAATCCTTTGTACTGTTCTACATCATTTATGCTATTAAGTTCTTTATACTTAACCAATGCAAAATTTTTGTGAAACCGTGTTGAGACCACTGTAAGATTGATCATTCCTTTTTCTGATTTTATAAGCACGGACTTTAGTGATGAAACTAATGACTCTTTACCTTTTGTATAGCCAAGTTTTATTTCACCCTTTATCCCATGAAAGCCTAGAATTTTTCCAATTGAAATTAAGTCAGACATAATTATTTACTTTTAAATTCTGCCGGTGCATCTGGACGATCAGGGTTCCATCTGTCTAATCCCATTTGCTTTCTTACAAGACCAATCCCAACATGTACTCTCCACTCATCCATTTTTAATTGCGCGGCTATTATTTTATGGCAACCAATAGGAGGCAATGGCAATAATGGCTCATAAAGGCTTTTTATTGCAAACAGTTGGTCTGGAGACACAGCGAGTTTACGTTTCGGAAATGGCAGCTTTGGTAACATCATCTTTTGTCTTACCAAATTTATACCAAAAAATACTTTTCTTGGTTCTAACTCTATTGCACTTCCAATAACTTCATGGATATCTGGATTTGGTAGAGGAAGTGTTTTTTTGTATAAAATTTCAATTTGGCCTATTTGTTCTTTGCTTACCAGAAGTTGCTTGGGTCTACTTTGAGGTCTTGGGCCACGTCTGTTAAAGCCTCCTGGAGCTGGACGTCCCATTGGTGGTCTTGGTCCAGATGGTCTAAATGGTCTATCTCCATGGTAATCATTTCTCTCAGGTCTATTATAATTTCCTTGAGGCCTATCGCCTTGATTGTATTGAGGCCTTTCGTAGTTATTTCTTGGTCTATCATAACCACCTTGTGGCCTGTCGCCTTGATTATATTGTGGTCTGTCATATCTTCGCGGCTGATAATCTTGTCTATCATTTCTATTGTAAGGTCTTCTTTCTCCTCTGTTATCTGGAGACGAATAGTTATAAGTTGGTCGTTGTCTTTGCTCATCAGACTGTATACCAGCATCAGGACTTGCTGGTATTGCTGCACTTTTTCTTTCCGGATATAGGCAGTTAGGACAAATTACTCTCTTTGGATTCTTTGTTTCGAACTCTGCGCCACATTTAGTACACTTATTTATATACATCTAGGTTTATCCTCTTATTGCCCCTTTTATCTGCGTGCAAAAATATCTTCCTCTCAATAACGCACAATGAATATATTTTTTATTTCATTTTATATTCAAAATTCTTAATTGACAAGTGTTTTTATATTTTAGGTTATTTAACGGCTATATTTTGTTTAATTTTTCAAGGATAAGTTCTAATTTTTTATTGACAACATTGAACTTGTCGACATTTAGGTAGAAGTATTTTTCAAGAGCCTCTATAACTTCAAGTTGAGTATTGTAGTCATATTGCCCATCTTTCTCTTTTAATATCCAAGTTAGCCTAGATTCTTGTACTTTTGTTATGCACTCTATCATGTGAGATCGTGGTTTGTATATTTTTATTACTTCTAAAAATTTATCCAAGCATTTTCTTAGATAATTGTTAGCTTTTTTATTTAGTGTTTTGTGTCGGTTTATCTCTAGTTTGAAATTTTTTAAATCTATGCGAGCATTAGCAAATAACACAAGTAATTCTTCTAAAATATTTATATCATTTTGAATATTATACTTTATTGATTCAATATCTGTCGTGTATGTTATGCTCTTGAATAATTCTTCTATATTGGGCTTTGTTATCGTGATTGCCTCATTTAACTTAGACAACTCCACATTAGCGAAACCGGTCAACTCTGCACCACCAGTTGATGAGTTAATCAATATAGTATCTGGGCCAATTTTTTCTCTATAATCGTTAAAATATTGAACAAACAGGGCATAATCTGGCGATGTTGGCAGCATTTGTCCATTTTGACCTTTAACATAACACATTTTTTCATTTAAATCGTTTATAAAGTCATCAATATATTTATCTTTTTCTTCATTATTAAACGGATGAGTTTTTGTAAATACTTCCTTTTTAAAGGATTGTACGTCATCGTAACCCACAATATATTTATTTAATTTTTCATCAAATTTTACTTTTAAAGAGCTGTAGGCTGAACCACTAGCATAGCATTGTCCTTCTGTGTAAGCTAGGTCTTGTCCTAATAATATAATTGGATTGCATCCGGCTATTGTTGCACAATTTAAAGCATTGTAAGAGACTGTTCCTTTTGTTTCATATTCATCTAAATTATTATTTGTTATATCTGCAAACCAGTGGTTTGCGTGATTTTCTTTTGATAAGGTTATTAACTTTCTTTTAAATTTAAAATCATAAAAGCGTTTGTTAGTGTAGGCTTCAGATATAAAATTTATTTCACTTAGGTCACATCCTTCAAGTTGAACGCTACAGTCCAGCATTTCAATTACATTCAGAAAATCTGGTTTTATGCCATGTTTTACGAGTGTTTTATAGGCTGTCCCAACACAAAAAATGATTGCTTTATTTTGCATCTCTTTTAGTATTTCAATTTGCTTACCTAAAGACGGTCCAGCAGAGACAATTATTGCTGGTATATTTTTAAATTTATTTTTTAGTGTATCAAAAGGTAATGCATCCAATTTTTGGGTAAAACTTTCAAGTGTATTTATGTAGTACATATAGTTTTTAGTTGTTTGTAATTGATAATTACATTCATACAACGTTTTTATTTTGCCAAGTTCGTGGGCAAGGGCTGATAATTCTGAGTCTCTCTGCTGTGCATGAAACTTTAGGAAATGGCATTTTACTTCTGCTTTTAAACTGTATGTTGCAGAAAAGACATCCTCAATATCTTTATAGCTTGAGGTAACATAGATTTTCTTTTTATTTAATTCTTGAGTGAAATCTACTATTTCAAATACTGCTTTTAATTGTTCAACGTCCGGCTCGAATAAAACAACTACACCTAGTGACTTTTCGCAAAAATGCTTAAATAAATAGCCCAATCCTAATCCAAAAATAATATGTATGTGATTTCCAGTGTCAGTTGTTTTATCAAATATATTGCTTGCTTCAAGTTCCGCTCCGTCCTGAGCGTGAACAGGAATTCCATTGTAAAGAATGTTGGGTTCTTTCAAGTTTGTTTCCGTTATAGATATATTTGCTTTTAGAAATTCAATGCTTTTTATTTTAGCTGCAAGTTCAGGATTATACTTTGAAATTGCTGATAAATTAGCTTCCAGTATAGAATTAGTCACTTCCAATTTTATCTCCTCGCTTATTATTATTCTAACATTACATGCTAAGCTTGGAAACTACTTTGCTTTTCCGCTAAGCTGACCGCAGGCTGCATCTATATCGCTGCCTCTTTCCAGTCTTACTGTAACTTTTTTTCCAGAGGCTTCAAGTATATATTTAAATTTCATTATATCTGTTTTGGAGGGTTTCTTGTATTCACAAAACTCATTTGGATTATATATGATTAAATTTACATTACATTTTAACTCTGATATAAGTAGCGCTAGTTCTTTTCCGTTTTCTACAGAGTCATTTACGTCTTTTATTAAAGTGTATTCTATTGTTACTCGTCTACCTGTTTTTATCGTGTAATTTTTTAGAGTTTTTATTAACTCTTCTATTGGATACTTGCGCTCAACTGGCATTATTTCTTTTCTTATCTTGGAGTTAGGTGCATGTAATGAAATAGCAAGTGTAGATTGGAAATGTAGGTCAGCTAATTTGTTTATTTGAGGAATGATTCCACAGGTTGATAATGTCATTCTTCTTGCGCCAACTTGATAATCATTGTTGAAAACTTTAATTGCATTTAATACATTATCTAAATTTAACAACGGCTCTCCTTGCCCCATAAAGACTATGTTTGTTACTTTTAGTTTTGTATCTGCTTGAATCATGTGAATTTGTTGAATTATTTCTTCTGCTGACAAATTCCGCTTTAGCCCTAGCTTTCCAGTAGCACAAAATGAGCACTCCATTGGGCACCCAGCTTGAGTGCTTATACAGGCAGTTAGGTTAGCTCTATTATCAAATCTCATTAAGACTGATTCGGTTGTGTTTCCGTCGTAAAGTGAAAATAGATATTTAATTGTGCCATCTTTGCTTATTTGTTTATCTTTTATGCAAAAGTTAGATATTGTGAATTTTTCTTTAATTTTTTCTTTAAAATCCGCAGGAAGGTCACTCATTTCTTCAATTGAATTTACTGATTTCTGGTATAACCAGTTATATAATTGTTTTGCTCTAAAATTGCTTGCACCAATTTCCTTCACAAATGCTAGAATTTCATCAAAACTTTTTCCAATTAACAGCTGTTTATGCATAATTTCCTCTCAACATACTAAGAATTTTAGCACAAATTATATTATTGTATTACAATAGAGTAGAGTCCACATGGGAAGTTACAAATGCTAAAGGTCGGAATTACAGGGAATATAGCTTCAGGTAAATCTGAATTTCAACGACTATTGACTAAAAAAGGATACATGGTCGTAGATACAGATAAAATTTGTCATGAAATTTTATTAAAAAATACAGAAGTGATAGAACATCTAAAAGAATATTTTGCAAATCAAGATATTTTGGATGAAGATGGTAACATTTCCAGGTCAAAGTTAGCTAAGTTGGCATTTGCAAATGATGCATACAGATATAAACTCGATACAATAATGCACCCATTGGTTAGAAAAAGATTGGCCACAATATTTAAGAAATATGAAAAAATGCCACAAATGTTTGTTGCAGTTCCTCTTTTATTTGAAGCAAAAATGGAAGATTTATTTGATGTAATAATATTGGTAGCTGCAGATGAAGATTTGCGTTTAAAAAGACTTTTAGATAGACGCGAGTACGAATTTGTTGAGGCGAAAAATAGAATAAAAGCACAAATGCCCCAAGAGGAAAAAATGGAACTTGTTGATCACGTTCTTTATAATAATACTTCATTAAAAAATTTAGAGTTTCAAGCAGAACTAATTTTAAAGAAAGTTGTTAAGCCGTAAGCACTATAATTTTGTCGTTGTAATAAAGGGCTATTTCTATTGGCACAAGATTTCTAGTTTATTTGTTAGTTTGTCTTTTGAATAGTCTTTTGTGCATAATATATTATTCTTTAGCATGTTTATATAGTTTAAATAGCTTGTAGTGAGAACAAAGTACTTCAGGTGAGTTGTCGTTATATAGTTCTTCATCAAGATGTAAGGCTGTTTTCAACAATAATTCAGCTTCGTTGAACTTGCTTTGTTTAATATGGATTTCTGCTAAATTTTTTTTAAACTTAAGCGTTCGTGGTTATTTGAGTGCTGTCATTTGCGGTAATTTTAATAATTGCTGTTTTGTAAAATTCTGTATTTATATTTAATGCATCACCAAGTTTTAAAATTCCAAGTAAAAATGATCTATTTGCGATTAATTCATTTACCTGTGAGATATCTTCGATAATGTTCGTAAACCTTTTAAATACTTTAGTAAAGTATATGTTTTGTGCTTCTGAAATATCAACATTTATTTTGAGTTTGTCCATAACTTCAAAAACCTCCATTATACTCTCAAGTCTGTGTGACTCAAAGGTTTTTGCAAAAGCTTGTATTCTTTGGCAAACTAGTTTTGAGAAGAATCTACTCGTTGGTAATTTATCTATTTCTACGTCAAATAATTTTGCATCATCACAAATATTGGCTGCGCAGCATACTACATCTTCATCTAATATATTCTTTTCAACTAAAAATTGATTATTGAAGTCTTGAGAAAGAGTATATTGAGCCGCAATCTTAAACTCAACTGGAACATTTAGTCCTAATTTTTTTAAATGTAATATTGAATCTTTGCCTTCAGAATAAACAGCTCTGTAATTATCAGAAAATTTGTTTAGTTTGTCTTTTAGCAAAGTAGAAAGGAGAACTCTTCTTTCTTCCATAAATATGTCTTGAAGAGTAAAATAATTGCTGCCAAAAGACTTGTCAATTTCTCTTATGGTTTCAATTAATGGATTGTATGCAAATTTATCTAGTAATTCTGGAGCCAGATTTTCGAATTCTTCATTAATAAGAGAATTGCTAATAGCACATTGGAAGTCATTTCCTGCATATTGAAGAAGCGCAAAAGAAATTTCTGATTCTTCTGTTGTCACCTTTGATTTAATTTTTAATTGTCCCAAGACAAGTTCTGTCCCAGCATTAACTGCTTTATGGTATTTTTGTTGGGTAATTTCATAGCAATATAGATTTATAGTATCGTCGTGCTTTTTATATAGAGAGGAAATTGCCCACAAATTAGCAATTTGTTCTTTATTAATGGCGGCAGGCTTTACAAAGTTATTATATACGTCCCGTCCATTTCCAAATCCGGGTATATTACTTTGGGCTTTTGATAGAATTTCTGTGAAATTAGTCTCAAGGTCTTTTTCAGAAAATTCTGCAACTAATTCAATTGCTTTTGCAGCGTATTTCATAATTTGTGTTGTTTCAAGTCCTGAAATTTCAGAGAAAAACCACCCACAGCTTGTATACATAAGCATTGCCTGTCTCTGCATTTCCATCAATTTTAGAGCTTTTACTCGATCTTCTTTTTGTAAAGGTTCCTTGCAATTTTTTTCTAAAAAGTTTTGTATATTGAATTCGTTTCTATCTAAAATAACTTCAATATATTCATTTCTGGCATCCCAATGTGATTTGAAATATTTTTCTGCTTCTTTTTCAAAGATTATAGATATCTCATCTCTCAAGTAGTCTAATGCGTCTCTTAAAGGTCGTCTCCAACTTTGATTCCAGCCTTGGCCGCCGCCAGTAGAACAGCCGCAGTCTTCGCACCATCTGCCAACTCCGTGAGCACAGCTCCAAGAAGAAACGGGTTTTATTTCTACTTCATCGTGTACACCTTCTATATCTAGGTAATTGGCATAGTTGGTTACCGTGAATCCTTCATCATTTGCTTTTACTCGTAAGATATACGCAAGAGCCATATCCCCAAATTTAGTATGATGCCCGTAGCTTTCTCCATCGGTTGCAATATTTACGAGTTGGTTGTAGTCTCGACAATCGCATATACCCTCTTTTAGTCTGCTTATAAATTTGTTTCCGTCAGTTAATAGCTCATCAAAGGCTACAGATTTTGAAATTGAGCCATCGTAGAAGAATAAGTCAATGTATTTCTCAGGATTTGATTTTATGTAGTATCTATAAGGCTTTGCTGGATCTATACTGCCCCAACTTACATCTGTCCAATCTTTTTCACCCATTTTTCTACATTTTTGAGCTTGGTATGGGGATAACACTGTAAATTTAATGCCACAGTCAACCAACACTTCCATTGTTTCATCATCTGCAGCAGTCTCAGCAAGCCATATGCCTTCTGGCATTCTACCAAATCTGTATTGAAAATCTCTTATTCCCCATATGGTTTGAGTGATTTTATCTTTTTTATTTGCTAATGGCATGATGATGTGGTTATAAACCTGCGCCATTGCATTTCCATGCCCTGAGTTTCTGTAGCTACTTTCCACATCTGCTTTGATTATTCGTTCGTAGGTGTATGGTTCATGAGTTTCTAGCCAAGACATTAATGTTGGCCCAAAGTTAAAGCTCATAAAGGAATAATTATTTACAATATCTAATATCTGGTTTTTGTAATCAACGATTTTTGATACCGAATTCGGAGTATAACACTCACAAGTTATTCTGGAGTTCCAATTGTGAAAAGGAAGAGCACTATCTTGCTGTTCAATTGCTTCTAGCCAAGGATTTTCTCTTGGTGGCTGGTAGAAGTGCCCATGGACAGTCAAATACTTTTTTTTCTCACTCATTTTCAACTCCGATTACTATTCTTTTTCAATTATGTCGTTTATACGGTATTATTTCTTTGCTTTTTTATCATTTTTTTGTTCTGTAACAAAACTATCTATGTTAATCCAAGGATCTCCTAGTGCATTTGAAAAGACAATCCCTTCAATTTTTACTTTGTCCCCAGAGTCTATGTCAACAAATTTTTCTGCTTCGCTTCTTTTTAAAAACAGCTTCATTTCAGCTAATGGAACCGTGTGATCGGTTACATCATCTCTTTTTATCAAAATGCCAATGTAGTCTTGAGAAGACTTCAACGCAGGCTTATAATCTAGTCCCAATGCAGAGAATTTATCAAATGAAGCATCAAATTTTACATGCTTGCCTAAAAAACATGAAGGATTGGCTACAATCTCCAAAGGAGTCGTTTTTACTACTGCTTTGGAAGTTGCTTGTTGAACAGTTGTTGTTTTAAGTTCTTGAGCATTTTGTGCAACTATTGGCGAATAACCAATCACAAATGCAGTAACTGCTGTTATAGCTATGCTTGATAATATAACTTTAATATTTGTTTTAGATTTCATACTGGTACCTCTTTTAATGCAATATCATCTTAGCATACAAACTTTAAAATATTAATAAGCCACGCATATATTAGCCATAAAAACATATTATATCTTTTAAGATATTATTTCAAAAAATGCAAAATTCTAGCTTAAAATTTTGCATTAAAATGCAGGTCAGTTGCAATTAGCCCAATCATTAAGAAATAAATCTTTATTCGTAACCCCGAATATTAGTTAGGGCAGCAACCAACCTGCATTCTCATGTTAGTTGATTTTTTAGCTTTATGCACTACTCTAAAGTGCTATTATTTATAGTTCTTATTGTCCAAAATAAGTAGTAATTAAGTTCATAAATAAGGAGTTTATATTGCTTCAGCAATTAATGTGCCCATTTCCATTGTTCCGACGAGCTTCATTCCTTCAGACATTATATCTTGCGTTCTATAGTCATTGTGTAAGACGCTTTTTACTGCAGTAACAATGCTGTCATGTACTCCTGAATCTTTGAAGCTATATTTCATCATCATGGCTGCCGATAATATTGTTGCAATTGGATTTACTATATCTTTTCCTTTTAAATCAGGCGCCGAACCATGAATCGGTTCGTACATTCCTGGACCATCTGATGATAATGATGCGCTTGGTAGTAGACCGAGTGAACCTGACAACATAGATGCTTCATCAGACAATATATCTCCAAAGATATTTCCGGTAACTATAGTATCAAATTGTTTTGGTGCTCTGATTATTTGCATTGCAGCATTATCTACATACATGTGCGACAATTCTACTTCAGGGTATTCTTTAGAAACTTCAATAATTACTTCTCTCCATAATCTTGATACATCTAAAACATTAGCTTTATCAACTGAGCATAATTTTTTATTTCTTTGCATTGCTGTATTAAATGCTATATGAGCAATTCGCCTAACTTCTGATTCGCTATAGATCATATTGTTATAGCCTGTTTTTTCTCCGTTGACTAGCTCTATTCCTTTGGGTTGACCAAAGTAGACATCTCCTGTTAGTTCTCTTATTATCATTATATCCACTCCAGAAACTATTTCTGGACGTAGCGGTGAAGCATTTACTAGTTCAGGGTAGACTATTGCTGGTCTTAAATTAGCAAACAAATTTAAAGCTTTTCTTATTCCTAAAAGTGCTCTTTCTGGTCTTACTTCTGGCGGCAAAGAATCATATTTCCAATCGCCAACTGCACCTAAAAATACCGCATCGGAGTTCTTTGCAAGTTCCACAGTTTCTTCAGGAAGTGGTGTTCCAAATTTTTCATATGCACAGCCACCAATTAATGCTTCCGTATATATAAACTCATAGTTGTATTTTTGTTCTACAGCTTTTAATACTTTTACTGCTTCTGCGAGTACTTCTGGGCCAATCCCATCCCCGCCAAGTAGTGCTATATTGAAGTTTCTCATTAGACCCCCATCTTGTCTTTAGTGTAGTTTATTAAACCACCTTTATTTATTAAATTCTGAATTTCTGGTGGGAATTTAGTGCACTCATATGTTTTTCCTTTTGTGCGATTGGTTATGATACCCTTCTCTAAGTCAACTTCAATTTCATCTCCTTTAGCACATTCATCAGGCATTGTTGAATGTTCAAGTATTGGTAGTCCAATGTTAATAGCATTTCTAAAGAATATTCTTGCAAATGTTTTTGCAATTATTACAGAAATTCCAGATGCTTTAATAGCTATTGGTGCATGTTCTCGTGAACTTCCACATCCAAAATTTTCACCGGCAACTATAATATCACCGTTTGTGACTTCGCTAGCAAAGGTTTTATCAATGTCTTCCATACAATATTTAGCTAGTTCTTTTTCGTCAGAAGTGTTTAAATGTCTTGCCGGTATAATCACGTCTGTGTCAACGTTATCCTTGTATACCCATGCCTTACCCTTTAGTGTTATAGCCATGTTTCCCCCTTTACAATTCTGCTGCTTTGTATTATATATGAAAATGAGTTATAAATAAACTTTATACAATTTATAAGGAGAGAACAATGATGGAAGCTATTGGACAATCAGCTGGACAAATCTGGCAATACTTAGATGCTAATGGAGAAAGCACTCTATCAAAAATTAAAAAAGATTTAGACTTAAATGGAAATTTTGCAGAATTGGGACTTGGTTGGCTTGCAAGAGAAGGCAAAATTGAAATTGCTAAAAAAGGAACTTCTACTAAAGTTAAATTAGTATAGGACAAGGTAATATTTTTAAAAGAGTCGGCGTTGTCGACTCTTTTTTGTATAAAATTAACCTTTGTTAAAGATAGATTAATGAACATGCTTAAATTTGCTATAGATGATATTATTGATTTGATCTTTCGTTGTAAGTTCAACGGAGTTAAGTATACACAAACTGACAATGGGTGAAATATGGAAAAATTTGTATTAAAACAAGAGTTTATAGAACAAGCTTCAATGCTATCGAGAGGATGTGAAGTTTTGCCGGGTGGTGTGAATGAGCTTGCAAGAAAGTTGCAAGTGTCTAAAGAAACAAATAAGCCATTGAGAATTAAATTGGGAATGGACCCATCTCGCCCTGATCTGCATTTAGGCCATAGTGTAGTTATGAGAAAGCTTAAACAATTCCAAGAACTAGGACATACTGTTGTTCTTCTTGTCGGTGGAGCGACGGCTATGATAGGTGACCCTTCAGGTAAATCAGACACAAGACCTAGTTTGTCTAAAGAGCAGGTTGATGAGAATGCAAAAACATATTTTGATCAAATGTCTAAAGTTGTTGATATTTCTTCCGCTGAAGTTGTTAATAATGCAGACTGGCTACACAAAATGAATTTATTAGATATTATTCAGCTTTCATCAAAAGTTACTGTTGCTCAGATTATGGCTAGGGATGACTTTGCAAAAAGATATCAAGAGGGTAAGCCTATCTCAATACATGAATTTTTCTATCCTCTCATGCAGGCGTATGACTCAGTTGAGATAGATTCTGATATAGAGCTGGGTGGTACTGATCAGAGATTTAATGTTCTCCTTGGGAGAGAAATTCAAACAGCCTATGGTAAAGATGATCCTCAAATGGTTATGTTATTACCACTCCTAGAAGGTACTGATGGTGTAATAAAAATGTCTAAGTCGTACCCGGACCATTGTATTAGTATTTGTGAAGATCCAAAAGACATGTATGGTAAATTGATGTCAATACCCGATGAGTTAATAGAAAGGTACTATTCACTGTTAACTGATATATCTAATGTTGAATTGGATAAAATTAGATTAGAATTAAAAAATTCGAACCCTAGAGATATAAAAATGAGCCTTGCATACACAATTGTTGAAATGTATCATTCATCTGATGCTGCAAAAAATGCACAAGAAGAGTTTGTTAATGTCGTTCAAAAAAAAGGAATTCCTCAGGACATTCCAGAGATTGAGCTAGTAAATGATTCACCAGTAATAGATATAATAGTTGCAAATGACTTGGCTACAAGCAAAGGAGAAGCAAAAAGGCTGTTTGCTTCTGGAGCCGTTAAAATAGATTCTGAAAAAATTGCTGATATTTCATATGTTTTGAAGCAAGAGATTCTTCCTGTTGTGTTACAAGTTGGTAAAAGAAAGTTTTTGAGGATTAAATAATGAAAATATATAACAATATATCTGAACTAGTTGGCAATACTCCTTTAGTTTCTATTAACAAAATTAATGGTGGTAATGCTAAAATAGTTGCAAAACTCGAGTATTTTAATCCATCAAATTCTGTTAAGGACAGGCCAGCTAAATATATGATAGAACAAGCTGAAAAAGAAGGATTAATTGATAAAGATACAATAATAATTGAACCAACAAGCGGTAATACCGGGATTGGTTTAGCAATGATTTGTGCACAAAAGGGTTTAAGGATTATACTTACAATGCCTGAAAGTATGAGTGAAGAAAGACGAAAAATGCTTAAGGGCTATGGCGCCGAACTTGTTTTGACTCCTGCAGCTTTTGGTATGAGAGGAGCTGTAGATAAAGCAATAGAGTTAAGTGAAAAATATGAAAAATCATTTATTCCTTCTCAATTTACTAATATATATAATCCCAAAATACATGAAACAACTACAGCCGAAGAAATTTGGCGCGATACTGATGGGCAAATAGATGTTTTGGTTGCTGGTATTGGCACTGGTGGAACAATCTCAGGTGTTGCTAAAAAATTAAAAGCCTACAAGCCTTCTATTCAAGTAGTTGGTGTGGAGCCTCAAGAAAGCCCATTGCTATCAGAAGGTTTTGCCGGCACCCATGGTATACAAGGTATTGGTGCAAATTTTGTTCCCGAAATTTATAATCCGGATATCGTTGATGAAATTATGCCAATAACTACTGATTTGGCAATCCAAACAGCAAAATTACTGGCTAGAAAAGAAGGTATACTTTGTGGGATATCTTCAGGTGCTGCCATGGCTTCTGCTTTAATAATTTCTCAAAGAGATATCTGTAAAGATAAGCTTATTGTGGTAGTATTGCCAGATTATGGGGAGAGATATTTGTCTACAAAACTTTTTAAGGATGAAAGCGATGAGACTGCTTAAAAAAGTCCTAGAACAAATTTCGGAAGATATTAAAACAATATACGATAAAGATCCTGCTGCAGAAAATATTTTTGAAGTTGTTTTTTGTTATCCTGGGTTACATGCTTTAGTTGCTCACCGTATTGCTCACAAATTAA
Organism: Cyanobacteria bacterium OH_CBB_238; assembly: GCA_023409995.1. Classification (GTDB taxonomy): domain Bacteria; phylum Cyanobacteriota; class Vampirovibrionia; order Gastranaerophilales; family Gastranaerophilaceae; genus JAEYQN01. The sequence goes on from JAEYQN010000062.1 coordinate 15,081, forward strand.
ATTATTGGAAAATTCCATTTTTCCCGAGATTAATATCATTTTTTTCAAGAATATTAACTGGAATTGAAATTCATCCAGCAGCCACAATTGGTAGACGTTTCTTCATTGATCATGGTATGGGGGTTGTAATAGGAGCAACATCAATAATTGGAGATGATGTGCTATTGTATCAGGGCGTCACGCTGGGGGGTACTGGTAAACAGCAAGGACGTCGTCATCCTACTTTGGGAAATAATATTGTTGTTGGTGCTGGAGCAAAAATTCTTGGAAACATATTAATTGGTTCAAACTCACGTATTGGAGCTGGTTCAGTTGTTATTGATAATGTTGCGGAAAACTCCACAGTTGTAGGGGTTCCAGGTAGGGTTGTTCAGCAAGGAGTTCTGGTCCAAGGTCAGCTGCTTCACAATAGAATTCCAGATCCAGTGGCTTGCCAGCTAAATAGACTCAAATACGAAATAAAAGAATTGTCTGAAAAGATGGATGATTTAATAAAAAACATTAAAAAAGATGGGTAGAACCCATCTTTTTTGTTAGTTGGAGGTTTAGTAGTTAGAATTAGTTTTTATTATTCACTGAATAATTGTGATAAGCCTAGCGTACATACTGAAGCAACTGTTCCTAATACGCCACCTACAAATTTGGCTATTCCTGAACCTGATTTCTTTTTAGTTCCATCAATTTCAGAGATAATATCTTCTGCACTTGTGGAGTCAGCGCCCATTAATCCATTAAATGTTTTGTGGAATCCTGTACCAAAATCGCTTCTACAGTTTTCTTTTACTGCTGAACTCATGTCTACGCCAGTTCTAGCTTTAAATGCCTGTTTCGCCATTGATGAAAGTTCTTCTTCTGATAAGCCTTGATATTGTGATTGTGATCTCATAGAATCTAGAAGAGAGCTATATTGTTCTAATACCTGATCTTCTTCACCTTCACTAATTAAATTTGCAATGACATCTATTTTGTCATATATGACGCTCGATTGAGCATTAGTTTTGTTTGTGAATGAATTTGATAATTGTGTGTTGTTGTATTGTTGTTGTAACCAAACAGAACTATCATTTGTTCCTGTGGAATAAATTCCATAATTAGAACTATACAGACCACTGTTTGCAACTGTGCTTGTGCCGGTGCTCAAGCCGAAATAGTCGTTAACTGCGTTAACCATAACTAACCTCCAAAATAAATTTAAATTTCTAACCTACCTGTTTTATTAAAAACATTTTGTTTTTAATAATTTACTTTTGAGTTAAAGTTTGTTAACATTTCTTAAAATTATAATTGAATATTAAACATAGAAGCTATTATGCATCCAGCAATCCCACTTATTAGCATAATCAATATTGGATTTAATTTTTTTTTCTTTGACAGCACAAAAAGAACAATCAGTATGATAAAGCATAAGCTGTCAAAATGAGCGGAATTGTATGAATTAAGTTCATTTAATTTTGGTAGGTTAAAAATTTCCAAAGCAAACAGTTTTATGCCTATTGCAGAAATCATTGCGCATGCAGTTGGTGCCAAAGAGTTTAATACTGATTTTACATATTTATTTTCTTCAAAGTGATCAAGAAATTTTATTAGAATAGCCGTTACAATTAAGGCAGGGAGTATTATTCCTAAAATTGCTGTTACGCTTCCTATCATATGACCAGCTTTATATCCTGCGAAAACAGCCATATTAATCCCCACTGGACCTGGTGTAATATTTGAAATAATAAGCATTTCATTTAATTCTTTTGCACTATACCAATTGTGATTTTGAGATATTGTATACAAAAATGGCAAGGCACCATATCCGCCACCAACAGAGAATAAACCTATTTTTAAAAATTCAAAAAATAATAACCAGTAAACTAACACTTATTATCCTCTTTGTTTATCAACGGATAAATGCCTCCAAATATGCAGGATGCAAGGATTATAAGTGCTGGAGAAATCTTTGAAAATAGAACCAATAAAAGTATAACTGAAAAAATTATGTGAAATTTTAAATCTTTTTTTGAATTTTTATATAGTTCTTCAACTGCAAAATATATAAGAACTAAAACCCCTGCTTTCATTCCCCAAAAGCAAGTTTGTACTATGTTGTTTGATATTAGGAGATTAAAAATTCTAATTATAAAAAATATGGCTATTAGTGGAGGTAAAATTATTGCAATAGTTGCAGTTGCAGCACCGCTAATACCTTTTAATTTGTTACCTACAAACATTGACACATTAATTGCAATAATTCCAGGAAGGCATTTACCTAATGATATATATTTAACTAGGTCTTCAGTTGTAATCCACTGTCTTTTTTCAACCACAGATTTTTGTAAGAGAGGGATTATTACATATCCGCCGCCTATTAGCTGACAGCCAATCATGAAAAATTCCTTAAATACTTCAAGTAAACTTATATTATTTTTTTCTTTATTCCCCATATAACAATAATAACATACCTAAATCGGTTTAAAAAATACGACATCGTGGAATACTACAATTGTAGAAGTAGGTGAGCAGAAAATGACAAAAGTGTTATTGTTGAATTCTGATGGACGACCACTTAATATCTGCACTTGGAAAAGAGCCTTGCTGCTATTAATTAAGGGAAAAGCCAGGTATGCTCAAGCCATTCAAAATATTGAGGATTTTATAACTGTTGATAAAACATTAATTCCCAAGGTTATAAAGTTAACATATAATTTGGCAGTTCCTAATACGGAACTGCCTTTTTGTAGAGAAAATATTTTAATAAGAGATAACTATACGTGTCAGTATTGTGGGGTAAAACTGACAGCAACAGAGTTAACATTAGATCATGTGTATCCTAAATCTCGCTTAGGACCTGAAATATGGGAGAATATGGTCGCATGTTGTAAGGATTGTAATCAAAGAAAAGCAAACAGGACTCCACGAGAAGCTGGTATGAAACTATTAAGGCGTCCATATCGTCCAGTGGATTATTTTGATTTTGAAAGAAAAAAATACTCATCCCTTAGTGAAAAATATTGGGATAAGTATTTTAAAGCTTCTTAAATAATAAATTTAAAAAATCCTATATTTGCTATTTTTGCATTGCCTTTTTTACTTCTTTTTTGTATATTTCAACATTTGGCTGAAGAACTTCAGGCATAGCTTCTGTTTGTGGAGTTACATCTCCTTTTAGTTGTCTTAGTATATTCCCTGTATACAGTGTTTCAAAGTGTTTGAATTCTATAAATCTTGCAATAGTCGTAATCTCAAGATCTGAAAACTCAATTTTAGATACAGGGTGCTGAGCTGAATAGGCTGCTACAACGCCTTCAATAACTGCTGTTGTAACTTTATCTTCTGGTTTTACATATACAAAAGTGAAGAATGAATCAGTGTTGTTTGGGTCTAAATCTGCTTCAGCATTATAGTGCAAATATCCTGGTCCAACATTGGTGTCAGTTGATATTGTTGCTTTTAGTGATTCATTTTTTAACTGTTTTTCCCAAAGTGTAGTTCCTAAGTATGCATCCCCAAAGTATTCTACAAAATGTTTGTTTTTTCCTGATTCTTTTGAGTTTACATTAAAAATTGCTTGTTTTAGCGCATCATTATTTTCTAATTCTGTTTGAGAGAAATCTAATTGTGCTTTGATAGAAGCTTCAAGCATTGCTTTCACGTCTTCTTTTGATTCACCAATGTATGCTAGTGTGAATATTGTTGCATCATCAAAAATGGAGAATCTTCCACCAACATCATCATGTACAAATCCAGCTAATTTGATTTCGTTAGAATCTACGATTCTTCTCAATGCACTTTTTTCGCTAGAAGCATCAGTCATCGCAATAAACCTATCAGACACGTCTTCTTTTCCTAAAAATTCTTGCATTAATTTTTTAGAATTTTCATACGCAACTGTTGTTTCAAGAGTTCCACCTGATTTTGATACAACTAAAAATTGAGTCTTATTTAAATCTAGTGTTGATGCAAATCTTTTAAAACTTTCAGGATCTACAGATGAGTAAAAATGCACTTTTGAATCTTTTCCTAGCATTTTTAACAAAGCTTCTGTCGTGTGTCTAGAGCCACCAATTCCTAATATTGCGAGTTCGGTATATTGACCATTTTTAGCTTTATCTGCTAAATCAAATAGTGAATCTAATGTTTTGATTTGGTTTTCAGGTAATGTTCCAATCCAATTCAAAAATTGTCCTTCTTTGCCTGCTCTAGATGCTACGTCTTTTACAGCATTAACTCCTAATGAAGAGTATTTGTCTGTATTCACTTGTCCTACTTCTACTATTAAGCTATTTTCCATATAATCCTCCAAATTTTTAGCTGATAATCAAACTTAATTATCAGCTAAAAATAATGTTATTGCAATATTTGGAAGATATTTTATACAGTTAGAATATCTTCTGCGGCAGAACTTAGATCAGTTAGAGTTTTGTCTGCTTCTTCTGCATTTTCTCTTGCAACTTCTATGTATACCTTTACTTTAGGTTCTGTTCCACTTTTTCTGACAAGAAAAGAAGATCCGTCTGTCAAGTATAACTTGATTCCGTCGCCGCCTTTTTTATAATGTTGCATCTCTTCTGCCACTTCTTTTGTCTTTTCTACATCAATAGTGTATCCATTTCCAAATTCGGTTTTTCCTTCTAATGCATCATTATAAATGTTATTGATTCTACTCATGACAGTGTTTTTATCTGTGTCATCATTGAATTTTTTACTAATGCAATTTGCTCTAAATTCTACATTTAAATCCTCTTTTACATTATCTAGTATTTCAGATAGCGGTTTCTCTTCAGTAGCTACGAGGTCAAGCATTAATAACAAGGCTATTATTCCGTCTTTTTCAGGAATATGAGAATTTATTGTTAGGCCTCCAGATTCTTCACCTGCGACCAAAATATCATTGCCCTTTTTTCTTTCCTCAATTATGTCTTCGCCAATATATTTGAATCCAACAGGAGTTTGAATTATGTTCAAGCCATTATTTTTCGCAAATATATCTATCTGAGACGAAGTTGCCTGGCTTCTTATTATGGAACCTGTTTTGCTTTTATTTTTAGCCAGGTGGTATGCAGTCAGCAAAAGCACATCGTTAGGAGTTATAAAATTGCCTTTTTCATCAATTATGCCAAACCTATCTGCATCCCCATCATTAGCTAATCCTATTTTCAAGCTATTTGGGTCATTTAATATATCATTTTTTACTTCTATTAAATTTTCTTTTGTAGGATTTGGTCCTTCTTTTTCCCCAGAATCAACATCTTTAAAAGGTATTAAATAATCTTCCATTAATTTTGGGAATACATTTTCACCTGTTCCTTTTAAAGAATCATAGTATATTGATATATTTGAATTTCTTATTTTATCCCAATCTATTAAATTATAGGATTCAATCGTATCTTTATAGGATTCATATGGGAAAATTGTTTTAACTGTCCCTATTTGATTCTTGTTAGTTGTTATTTTGCCTTCTTTTGCATATTGAACCATATTACTGGCAACTTGTTTTGTTACACTTGGTGGGGCAATTGCACCTTCTTTAGTCACTAGATTATAACCACCGTCTTCCCAAGGATTGTGGCTTGCAGTCATTAAAATAGCAACATCTATATTATCTTGCTGAGTTTTTAATGCATGTAATGGTGTTGGAACCGGTTTTTGAATATATAACACATTTATTCCCTGATTTATTAGCGTATTTTTGACGAGGTTAAGAGATTTTGTTGTTGCTTCTCGAGTATCTCCTCCAATTAAAACAACTGGTTCTTTTCCTTGCTCCTTTGCTGTGTCTTTTGCATATTTTGCGACTCCAAGAGTCATCAACTCCACAACATCAGGGGTAAATAACTTTGATCCATATACAGCTCTATGTCCTGAAGTTGATGTTGATAGGCTATTTGCTACTATTTCTGCAGTATCTACGTCTACATTTATATCTTTTGTACTATAATTGCCCTTAAATGTTACGCTGTCTTGCGGGGTTGTAAGTGATACAAACGAATAATTTCCTAATTTTGTAGCTAAATTTTTGCATGGCAAAGCCTGACTAATGGATGCGACTCTCATTACTATATCCTCATTTAAATAAACACACAGTTATAATATCGCTAAAAAATTAAGTTGCTAGTTCTTTATAAAATTTTACAATATCTAGTCGTTTAAATGCTTAAAGTGATGTTTTAGATATAAAGCAAATAAAATAACACATGACAATACAATTGCCACGTCAAATTTATGTAATATAGCACTGAATTTATCTAAGTTTTCGCCCAGTTTTACTCCAACGTAAACAAGGAAGTAGCTCCAAACTAATGAACCGAGGAATGTTAATCCTAAAAATTTTGGAAGATTAACTTTTAATATACCTGCAGGCAATGATATAAATGTTCTAACAACGGGTAACATTCTGCATATGAAAAAGGCTAATTCACCCCATTTTTTTGACCATTTATCCGCAATCTCTAAGTCATGTTTACTTACAAGAAGCCATTTTCCATACTTTTCAATAAATGGTCTGCCTCCAAAGTAACCAATATAATATGATGGAATTGAACCAATTACACAGCCAATTGCCCCAGCAAAGGCTGCTACATGTATTGTCATGACACCTTTGCTGACAAGATAACCCGCAAATGGAAGAATTGCCTCGCTTGGCAGCGGTATGTTGCAAGATTCTATTGCCATAAGAAGTGCTATTCCCCATGGACCCATGCTAGAAATAGTCTTTTCTATGCACAGAATTAACCCGGTTATAATTGGTTTTAAAGCTTCCATATTTCACCCTCATTAGTACTTTTAAAATAATACAATAAAAATACTGACATTTTTTTTAAATTATAAAAACAATAATATAAAGATAAATCACATGGTCTATACAAATACACCATAGGGTTTATGGATTAATATAAAAATTAAGTAATAATATATTATGTGAGGAGTAGGTATGTTAAAAGGTATTTTAAATTCTTCAGTACAAAATGGGCAGCTTAATCAGGCTTTAGGAGTTGATAAAACAGGTCTTTTTGAAAAGACTAATCCTTATAGTGCAAACAAATCAGGGCTTCTAGTTGATGGATCAGATATTTCAACTAATGCAATGCAGCTTTACCAAAAAGAGCTTGACTTAAAGCAATTTACAGATCTTACACTGTCAGATCCTAGCGATACATCTCATAACTCAATAGTTGCTTCTAAGCTTGAAAGTGGCGATATTAGTTTTGACGATGAGGATATAATAAATTCACTATTTAATAACCCTGAATTTATTAGTGATATTTTTGCTTAGCGTTTGATTTTTGAATGTAAGCCCATGAACTGTATTGCGCAAAAGATAAAGAAATTTTTTCATCTATATATTTTAAAAAGAAAATACTTTAGGCAAGGTAAATGCCTTCAGTGTGGTGCTTGCTGCAAGAAAATATATGTAAGACATAAAAAATCAGTTATTAAAACTGAGGAAGAATTTTCTAAGTTACAAAAAATACATCCTTTTTACACATACTTAAAAGTAATTGATAAAGATGAATTAGGTCTAGTTTTTTCTTGTTCAAATCTAAATGAAGAAGAAAAGTCATGTAAAATTCATAATGATAGGCCAGGAATATGCCGTAGGTATCCTTCGGAGCACATTTTTAGTATGAGCGGATGCTTGTCTGATGATTGTGGTTATAGCTTTTCTCCAATAGAATCTTTTGATGATGTCTTGGCAAAACAGCAGAAGAAAATTAAATAACTTTTGAAATGTATTTATACTGTTCTGTGTGCATTTTAACGTTATGAACTCTAAGGATATGCGTTCCTTTATTAAGCATCTGCATTCCATATAATGCTGATAGACTATCTAGAGCTTCAGTATTTGTTATGTTAAACTCTTTTTTCATAAATGATTTTCGAGATATTCCCATAAGTATTGGGCAATTTAAAGACTTAAATTCATTAACCCTTTTTATTATTTCAAAGCTATCCTTTACAGATTTTCCAAACCCAATTCCTGGATCAATTATTATATGTCTTTGCTCTAACCCTTTTTCAGTTAGCTCTTCTATTCGTTTTGCAAAGAATTTGTATATATCTTCAACAATGTCTCCTTGAAAATCTTTTGGATCCAATTCTGCAGGAACTTTTGTTGCATGCATTATTATTGTAGGAATATTATTCTCACAAACATAACTCAATAGACGAGAATCATTTCTCAAGGCGGAAACGTCATTTATAATATCAGCTCCAGCGTTTATTGCCTTCATTGCGGTTATATAATTTCTTGTATCAATACTTATTGGTATTGTTTTATTTACCTTCCTAATAGCTTCTATTATAGGGATAACTCTATCCGATTCTTTTATCGGAGAAACATCTGTTGCTCCCGGACGAGTGGATTCTCCTCCTATATCAATTATGTCTGCGCCATCCGCAATTAATTGTAAGCTTTTTTCAATTGATTCTTCTTTGTTTGAGATATTTCCACCATCAGAAAAAGAGTCAGGTGTTACATTAACGATGCCCATCATCAAGGGCTTATCCCATTCAAGATGCTTGTTTTTGAGATCAATTTTAGAAGGGGTATAATCTAATGTGTTTTTTAGAATATTTGCCAATTCTTTGAGTCTAAATGGTTGAATGAGCAATTTTTTTATTAATAAATTATATTGTGCTACTGTTGCAGAAATAATGCAGTCTGTGTACTCGCAATTGCAGGAAATGGTCTCTCTGGAAACCGCACAATCAAAACCAAGAGACAAGCAGAGTTGCTTTAGTATATTTGCTTCTACTGGCTTTAGGCTGAATATTTTAAATGTCATGTGTTTATATTTGTTTTGCGCAACATCAAGATACAAACTGTCAAAGCCAACAATTTGTATTTCTTTTTTTATGTCTAAAATATTTGCACTTTTTAGAATTATTTTGTTATTCATAAACTTATTATATGATAGGCAAAGCTTTGATGGTAGAAAGTAACAATTTATTATTAATAAGTAAAATTGACACAAAAAAGGCGGATATAATCCGCCTTTTGAATTTTGTTTTTTTTAGTTCTAGCTTATACCCATTGCAGATACTAAATTAGAAACCGTATTAAAAGCTGTTATTGTTTGTTTAACGTCACTAACACCATTTTCATCACTATCTTTCAGTGCTGTTTTTACTCCAAGTGCAGCACCTGCAACTGTACCAGCATTTTTAATAGTGTTTTTAACGATAGTTGGACTTGAAATTTCCGAATCTGACGGAATGCCAGCTTTAGTTATTTTAGAGAATCCTTCTGCTATTTTTTTTGAAGCTTTTTCTGTCAAATCGGAGGCTACATCTACAACTTTATTAAGTTTGCCTTCCGGTTTAATTTTTGATTTCAATTTTTCCGAAACCGTTGATGTTATGTTTGAAATTTTGTTTCCAATATTTAAACTAGAAACACCATCTGTTGCCTTTGATATAAGTTTAGTTACTGGAGATAGATCCAATAATGTAGATGCTGTTTTCTTTGCTGTAAGAGCACCAATACCACCAAGAGCAATAGCTACTAATGCATTATCTAATTTACTCGATTTGTTTTCTCTGTGTCCTGAATAAAAATCAGTAAGAGCTTGTTCTACTTGTACTTCGTCAAAATTTGGTTCATCATAGCTTAAGTCTCCAAAAGATGGTGAATTAGCATAAGCTTGAGGCTTTAGTGGTGCGCAACTGATTTTACCTACGTTCATAAAACAACTCCATGTTTCTAATTACTTCACATATAGTTTAAATAGCCTAATTTTTTTTTTTGCTATTACAATTGTATATTTTAATAAATATTTACAAACATGTAAATAGTAGGAAGAATTATTTTAAAAAACTTCAATCATAAAAGTTAATTACCTTGTTATTATTAGATAATAGGCTCTATAAGTAATGTATTCAAATTAAGTTATATTAAGCTTGATTGTGTATTTCAAATAAATATTTATTTTGATTATAAGGAATTTCAATTCCTTCTTGCCTAAATTTATTTAAAAGTAATTTGTTGAATTCTCTGCCTATTTTCCACTGATCAGTTGGTTTTGTTTTTATTCTTAATTTAATAATAAGTCCAGTATCTCCAAAATTATTTAATCCAAGTATTTCTATAGGGTCGAGTATACTTGACGAAAATTCTTCGTTATTGATAAGTTGAGTGTCAAATATTTCTTTAAGTATTTTTTGAACTCTATCTACATCTTCATTATAGTTGATGACAAGATCTAGTAAATAGTATGAATAGTCGCGAGTCATGTTAGAAACTACATCAATCATCCCATTTCTTATGTAATGTACGCAGCCTGATAAATCTCTCAGTACAACCATTTTTAAATCTACTTTCTCGACAGTACCAGATTTTCCTGCAAGTTCAACAACGTCTCCCACTCTAACCTGGCCTTCAATTAGAATAATTATGCCTGTTATTACATCTTCTACAAATCTTTTAGCGCCAAAACCAACCGCTACACCTAAAACACCAGCTGCTGCCAAAATTGGTCTTATATCAACTCCCAATTTTGTCAAAATTGTCATTATAAATGTTAACCAAAGTGCTATATCAATTGTTGACTTTGCGACATGGTAAATCGTTTTAATTTCCTTTATTCTCTCAGGGTCATTTGTTGTGTTGATAAGATTTCTTGAAAATTTGTTTTCAAAAATATGTAGGCATTTCATTGCGGCTATAAAAATAATTACCGCAAACAACACACTAAATAATTTATTGTCACTTAAGTGACTGAGTATTTTCATAAAAAAATTAATATCCATTGTTTCTCTTTTCTATTCTTAATAAAGAAAAATTATCTACTAAAATTAAACCATTAGTCAATAGTTGCAGTCTATGTGATTAGCACAAATTATCTTTTTTGTGATAGAATTCAGACAAATGTGTCGATGTCTAATAATTAATTTGCCATCGAGAAGCTATTCAGACAGGGGATATTAAATATGAAAGATTTACTTGTAAAAATCTTGGGTAATCCGAACGAAAAAAAAGTTAAAAAAGTTCAGCCGATTATTGAGCATATAAACGCTATAGAGCCAGAATTTGCAGCGCTTACAGATTTGGAATTGATTTCAAAAACTCAAGAATTTAAAGATTTTTTAAATAATAGACAAAAATCGGAAGACCCTGAAAAGGATAGAAAGTTAGAAAAAGATGCATTAGATAAAATATTGCCTGAAGCATTTGCTACAGTTAGAGAAGCCGGTAAAAGAGTTTTGAATATGAGACACTTTGATGTGCAGCTTATTGGTGGTATTTTCTTACATGAAGGTCACATAGCTGAAATGAGAACCGGTGAAGGTAAAACATTAGTTGCTACATTACCTGCTTATTTGAATGCTCTTACTGGCAAAGGTGTCCATGTTGTCACTGTCAATGATTATTTGGCAAAAAGAGATAGTGACTGGATGGGAAGAATTTTTAGGTTCTTAGGATTGTCTGTTGGAGTTGTTTTATCTGACAGAAGTGACTTTGAGTTTGAAAAGAAAAAGGCTGCTTATGCCTGCGACATAACTTATGGTACAAATAATGAATTTGGTTTTGACTTTTTAAGAGATAATATGGCGGGAAGTTTAGAACAACAAGTACAACGTCCTTACTCTTACGCTATAATCGATGAAGTAGATAGTATTTTAATCGATGAAGCAAGAACTCCATTAATAATAAGCGGTAGGCTAGAAAAATCCGCAGAGTTGTATGTGACCATGTCAAAAATTGCTCCAAAGCTTGAAAAAGACAAACATTATGAAGTTGATGAAAAAAATAAAAATATAATTCTTACAGAAGAAGGTATCGACAAAGCTCAAGAAATTCTTGGCATTGATGATTTATTTGATATAGCTAATCAGTATGCTCATCATCTTTTGCAAGCTCTTAAAGCTAAAGAATTATTTACCAGGGATACTGATTATGTAGTTAAAAATGGTGAAGTAATGATTGTTGATGAGTTCACTGGAAGACTAATGGAAGGAAGACGTTGGTCTGATGGGTTACATCAAGCAATTGAAGCTAAAGAAAATTTGCAAATTCAAGATGAGACCCAAACTCTTGCCAGCATAACTTTCCAAAACCTATTTAGGTTGTATCCTAAACTTTCTGGTATGACAGGTACTGCTATGACTGAAGAAGCTGAATTCGGTAAAATTTATAGCCTTGAAGTTACCTGCATTCCAACAAATAAACAGGATGTACGGAAAGACTACCCTGACGTCATTTATAAGACAGAAAAACAGAAATATATATCTGTAGTTGATGAAATAATAGAAATGAACAAAATCGGAAGGCCGGTTTTGGTTGGTACAATCAGTATTGACAAATCTGAACATATATCCATGCTTTTAAAGAAAAGAGGAGTAAAGCATAACATCCTTAATGCTAAACATCACGAAAAAGAAGCTTATATCATTGCTCAAGCAGGCAGATTTGGTGCGGTTACTATTGCTACAAATATGGCTGGGCGGGGTACTGACATATTGTTAGGTGGAAACTCCGAGTACTTGGCTAAAGAAGTTTTAGAAGACAAAGGTTTTTCGCCCGATAAGACACCAAACTACGAAGATAAAAAAGAGGATGCACTGCTTCAAGCAAGAAGAATTACTGAGGAAGAACACCGCAAAGTTGTCGATGCTGGAGGACTACATGTAATAGGTACAGAGAGACATGAGTCAAGAAGGATAGATAATCAGTTAAGAGGACGTGCAGGACGGCAAGGTGACCCTGGCTCTACAAGATTCTTCTTATCATTAGAAGATAATCTTATGAGAATATTTGGCGGTCAAAAAGTTTTTGAATTAATGGACAGGCTAAATGTTGAAGAAACTATGGCTATAGAATCTCCTCTGATAACAAGACAAATTCAATCTTCGCAGAAAAAAGTCGAAACTTATCATTTTGATATGAGGAAGCATGTGCTTGAATATGATGATGTTATGAATATACAACGTGATAAATTCTATTATCAACGAAAAAGAGTTCTAAAAGGGGAAAGCCTCACTGCTGATATCATTTACATGATTGAACAAGAAGTAGACAGAATTCTAAAAAGCTATATTGCTCCAGACATGAATCCTGATGAGTATATTTATGAAGATTTGCATGGGCTTGTAAGGGAGATCCATTCAATGATTCCTCAGTTATCATTTATAGAAGTCAGAGATATTCAAGGTATGCGTTTTGATAGTATATATGACAAACTCAGAGATTTTGCGATAAAGGCATATAGAGATCATGAGACCAAAACAATAGAGTTTTATAATGACGTTATTTCCAAGTATGAAGAAAACTATATTGTCCAAAACCCTTTTGATACATCAAATGTCATGAGAAACATTGAAAGAGACATATTGCTTAGGGTTATAGATAATAAGTGGATTGATCATCTTCATAATATAGACATGCTAAGAGAAGGAATTGGTCTTAGAGCATATGGACAAAAAGACCCATTAATCGAATATAAGCGTGAAGCTTATGATTTATTCAATAACATGATGCATGAAATTCAAAGTGAAACAGTAAGACACTTATTTAGAACAAAATTTGGTGTGCAGTTTATTAATCAATCAGACGATGAAGTTATTGAAACTGAGTTGTCAAAGGCTGCTGAGCATTTTTCTTATAGCGAAGATGCTGATATACAAAATTCAACACCTATAACATCGGATAAGATTGGAAGAAATGACCCATGCCCATGCGGAAGTGGGAAAAAATATAAAAAGTGTTGTGGAATTAACAAACAGGATTAATTATGTTCTTGATTTACAATTTAATATTACCAGTGTTTGCTATTATTTTATCTCCATTAATAGCAGTAGCTTTTATTGTTAAACCTAAGCTCAGAGCAGGTTTTTGGCAAAAAATTGGACTCTATTCAAAAACAAATTATGATAAAAGCACAAGTGATAAAACAATTGTTTTTCATGCGGTATCAGTTGGAGAAGTTAATGCTGTTTCTCCATTAATAAAAAAATATAGAGAACAAAATAAATCAGCTTATATTGTCCTTACAACAACTACAAAAACAGGGCAAGAAGTAGCTAAAAAATTATTGAGTGATTATGTAAGTGTGATAACATATTTTCCATATGATTTTTGTTTTAGCGTAAGTAGTTTTTTTAGAACATTTAATCCTCAGCAGGTAATAATTGCTGAAACCGAAATATGGCCATGTTTTGTTTCTATTGCTGCAAAAAAAGGGATAAAAACTTATATTGTAAATGGAAGAATATCCCCAAACTCTCATAGAGGGTACAAGAGGTTTGAAATATTTTTCAGAAATATTTTAAATAAGTATGAAAAAATACTTATGCAGTCTAAAGGAGATGCAGAGAGAATAATTGATGTCGGTGCTCCTAAAGATAAAGTTTTTGTAATGGGAAACTTGAAATATGACATTACACAGCCAATTAGCAAGCAAAAGGTAATTGATTTAAAGTCAGAGTTTTCATTGGATCCAGAGTCAAAATTATTTATTGCGGCAAGCACTCACACTGGGGAAGATGAAATAATTCTTAGTCTCTATACAAATCTTGCAAAAGTCATACCAAGTTTAAAACTTTTGGTTGCCCCAAGGCATCCACAGCGGTATGGGCAAGTTGAAAAAGTAATAACTTCTTTAGGCTATAAATTAGGTAGGCGAAGTAATAAGGCTACATTCAGCGAATATGATGTAATCATGCTTGATACTATGGGGGAGCTTTCTAAAGTTTTTTCATTTGCACATGTAGCATTCATTGGTGGGAGCTTTTCAAATACGGGGGGGCATAATCCTCTAGAAGCAAATATATGGGGAGTACCTGTGCTCTCCGGACCTGCTATATTCAATTTTAAAGATATCTATAAATTTGCGATTTCTAAGAAAGCCGCGTTTGTTGTTACCACGGAAGAAGATTTATATTTTGAGTCTATTCAGTTGCTCACTAATGGAGAAAAATATGCAGAATCATCTATTGGCGCCAAAGAAATTTTTAGTAGTAATAGGGGTGCTATAGATTTTGTTCTGAAAGAAATATAAAATTACCGACTATTGTGAAGTAAATTTTATATGACTATTTGTATTATAAATATGTTCATGGTAACATTTTTTTCTGAAAAGACTATAAATTAATCATAAGTTCAAGGAGATAGAAATTGAAAACGTACGAATTATTATCAATTATTAAACCAAACATCGATTCTGATGAAGCTGATAAAATTATTGCTAAAATCGAGGATATTGTTGTTGGATTCAAAGGATCTGTAAATGAAACAGATAAAATGGGTCGTAAAAAATTATCATATGATATTCAAAATTTCAGAGATGGTTATTTTGTAACTCAAAAATTGCAAATTCCGGCAGAAAAAATTGTTGAATTCAAAAGACAACTAAAATTAAATGATAATATTCTAAGAACAATGTTTTTAGAAATTTCAAAAGTGAAAGCGTAGGCATAATTAGATGACATTAGCAAAAGCAGTTTTATCTGGTACAGTATATAGGGCTCCCGAAAAAAGATTTACTTCAAATAATATTCCGGTTGCATTTTTTACTCTAAATATTGATGAAAAAGATGAAACTCTTGTTAGAGTTGTTGCTAAAGGCAATTTAGCTGATACGGTTGAATCTTCTGTTTCAAAAAGTGATAAAGTCGTAGTTGAAGGTAGACTTCAAAATGCTACAATCCAAGCTGATGATGGAACTGAAAGAAAAATTGTTGAGGTTGAACTTTCAAGTTTTGAATTAATTGCTTCATCACAAACTTCAACTTCAAAAAAATCATCTAATGAAGAAATTGTAAAATTTGCAGAAGAAGATTTCTCTGATGACTTAATTGGCGAAGATGAGATACCTTTTTAGCAAAAAAAATAGAATAAATATAAAGTAAACGTAATAAGTAAAGGAAATAAAAATGGCAAGAGAACAGCTAGACAAAAAGAAACGTAAAAATTGCAGCTTTTGTGCAGATAAAGTAGAAGTTATCGATTATAAAGATTCGCAAAAACTTAAAAAGTACCTTACAGAAGCAGGTAAAATTCTTCCTAGAAGAATTACTGGTAACTGTGCAGAGCACCAAAGAATGATAGCAAGAGCTGTTAAGAAAGCAAGAGAAGCTTCACTACTTTGTTACGTATTCGAAGCTTAAATAATATTTCTGGAAGACTATTAATAAAAGAGAGAGCTAATGCTCTCTCTAATTTTTTGTACAAATATATTTTTAGATAAGACTAATTTAATTCATGCCCTTTGAACACTAGGGTCTTATTTAGAACAAAAGACAATGTTCCAAGTGGAACAAGTAGTAATGCTCCAGCAAGATATACATTAATTTTCATTTTTATTTCTAAATCTAAAAATGTAATATTTAGTGTAGCAATTATTATGTACACAAGTAAAAATTTAAAAACTAGCATGTTATTTTTATTTTTGAAAACTATTTTGCCTATAGTTTTAAAATTAAAAAATATGGACAAGATCGTTCCAACTATAACTGCTATTTGATAGTGCAACCCCGACATTATTAGTAAGGTAAAAGTTGAATAACCAAAAATTGTATTCATTACTCCAACACATGCATATTTGAAAAATAATATATCAAGATATCCTGGTTTCTGCTTGCTTATTATTGTTGGTTTACTCATTTTTCTCCAATATTGGTATCCAATAAAGTACTATTATATACCGAATGCTAAAAAAAGTCATATAGTACAAATGTACTAATCGTACATTATATGGACACCTGCCCCACTTCCATAATCTTTAGATCTATTTATATAACCAGTATTTGTTTTTAGGTAGTTATTATAGCCATAACCTGATTGCGGATATCCGTTTTGCCCCCAATAATTATTTTGGTTATAAGGATTCATCATACCATTACTCGACGTATTATAATATGGATTTGTTCCGTATACAGGTGGACTATAACCCGTTACTGTACCACCACCAAAAATACCTGATAAAATATTTTTAATTTTTCCAGATTTGGTGCTTGCGTCATTATAGTATGGTTGAGTGTAAATATTATTTGGTACTATAGCTTGTATTGGGCTGTATGAGCCAGTTCCCATTGGATTTATTGCTGTTTGATATGGAAATGCATTGTAATGTTTTACTGCTTTTGCAACTACATTATATCTGTCTTCAAGTTCACCTTGCTGCATTGCCCCGAGCATTTCTTTCTCGATTCTGATTAGTCTTGTTTCAGGGTCATCATTGCTATAAATTCTATTGAATAATTTACTTTCAATATTTGATAGCCCATTTACTGGTATATTTGAACTATATGCTGTAGGATTTACTGCTTGAGTGATATTATTTAGGCGTTCAGATAAGCTTAAGTTTGGGTTTGTTCTATTGAAAAGTCTGTTCTCGATTCTGTTCAATCTATTGTATACGTCATCGCCTTCATAAGCATTATTAAATATAATGTTTTCTACTTGAGTTATTCTCGGATATGATGATAACTGATTATTTCCGTAGGGCATACCTAATGCAGGTGCTAATGGAGTTACGGTTGTAACTTGTCTTGTCTTAGCTAAGGCATTTGTGGACAATAAGCATATTGTCATCATGCTGATTACTAATTTTCTCATAATAAAATTCCTCAGCTTTAGATTATAGGAATTTTATATTTTTTTCATTGGTAAGTTGTATATTAATCCAAATTCTTTAATATATACAAAGTTTGATCAACTGTATTAGCAAGAGAATCTAATTGCTTTTGTATATTTTGGGGCTTATAGGCTTTACCAGAGGAAGAATATGGAAGGTATTGCGAATATACTTGTGATTCAGTCCTTAATACTGCAGCAGACCTTGCTTGTTGAGATAGTGATTGGAGGGCTTTATAAGAAATATAGCTTGATTCTGGTTTATTCTTGTATTCTTCTTGAATGAGGGTTATATGATCTATCAAGTTACTAACTATTGCGTTGAATTGTTGTATGTTATCTTGTTTTATTAAGCATGTTCTGAGCTTCTCCAATAAAGTGATAACTGCATTGGTATCATTAGAATACTGAGAAGATTTATCTTTTTTTATAATTATTTCAACATATTTTTGATTGTCTCGTGGAATTTTTTTAAGTTCATAATTTTCGTCTTTTTGTTGTACACCAAAAATTGGAACGGCAACTTCTGGTTGATTTGTTTTATATTCGAACTCTTTTTTTATATTTGGCAATGTGCCATTATACCCTGCACCGCAGCATACAAAAAATAAAATAAGTATTGATATATATTTTCCCATACTTTGATTATACTTATTTATCTTTCTTTGTCATCGAGAATATAATGGATTAGTCTTGAATTACTATTTATTAATAGAAAAAATTATGATTTAATTGTACAAAAGGAATTCAAAATATGTATAAAAAATTACTTCTTACTGTATTCGCTTTATTTTTTATAATTGTAGGTTGTTCAAAGCAGGACAAGAGTACTGACGTTTATAAAAAGATAATCTCTCGTGATAAACTAATTGTTGGTGTAAAATATGACGCAAAACCGTTTGGATTTGTTGATGAAGATGGCAAATTAGAAGGGTTTGATGTTGATATTGCCCATGAACTTGCCAAAAGAATATTAGGTGACTCAAACAAAGTTGAGTTTATTCAAGTCACTCCATCAACAAGAATTCAAGCCGTTACATCTGGGCAAGTGGACTTTGTCGTTGCTACCATGTCTATTACTCCTCAACGGCAGCAAATTATAGATTTTTCAACTCCATATTATATTGCAGGCCAAGCAATTTTGATTCCCGCAAGCAGTAAAATAAAATCTTTTAGTGATTTAAACAATAAAAATGTTATTGTAATTCTTGGCACAACAGGTGAAAAAAATATTAGATATTATGCTCCAAGTGCAGTTTTACAAGGATATGTTAACTACTCTGAAGCTTTTAGTGCACTTAAGGCCGGCTCTGCGTCTGCATTAACTACTGATGATGCGCTATTAATAGGATTCATCATGGATAATAGAAACTATAAATTACTTCCAAAAAGGATGACAAAAGAGCCTTATGGTATTGCTTTTAAAAAATCAGAAGATACTATTCCTCTAAAAAATAATTTAAATAGAATTCTGGAAAACATGCAATATGATGGCACAATTAGCCAGCTAAAAAAGAAGTGGAATTTAGATTAGGCAACGGCAATATCTGCAAGAATGTCTTGGAAATTATTGCAGAGCAAATCAGCAAATACTTCAGGGTCTATTTGTGTAACAACAACTGACATCAAATCCTTCGGCAATTCTTCTAGCATTCCGACCAGGTCTTCAGGTTCAAGAACTTGCATTGCCTTAATGATTTCCGGTTTTTCAAGTTGGCTTAGCGGAGCTACTAATGCCTCGGTGCTGAACTCTTTATATAGATCAGGATCTTTTTGTGTTAGTTGAGCAATGACTTTTTCTTTTGAATCCTTGTTCATGCATTGCAACATTTTTCTAAATTTTTTTGTTTCAAGTCCTTGCATATTTTTTAGTATTGTTGCTTTGTCATCCTTGCATTCTTCACCGGTAAAGTTTTCCATCATAGCCTGAAGAGCCGCTGGTTGTAAAACTTGCATTGCATTTGTTACCTGTTGCTTGTCAAGTTTATCAGATTCAAAAAACTTGTTCATGGCTTTTTCTGAAGTCATTTTTAAGAATTTTTCTTGTCCAAACTTATTAAGGACAATCAGAGCAATTTTTTCTTTTGGGAGTTCTGATGTTAACTGCAACAATTTATCTTTTGTGAAAAAACTTAAGCCATTTAGTAAGTCTTTAGGATCAAGGTATTTCATTAATTCTTTTAGATCATCAGTTGTCATGTTTTTTAGAATTTTAAACCTGTTTCGTGCGCTATAAAGTTTAAAAACTTTTGCTAATTCTTTGGGATCTTTTAAAACAGCCAAATCAAAGTTAGTAGCAGCGGCATTGCCGTTGCTTGCTTCATTTTCCATTATGTCTTCTAAGCTCGTTTTGCCGTATTGGTTTATTCGTTGTGTACCGATATTGTAATTTTGAGCCAAGTACAGCAAATCGACATCGAGTTCGATCATATCTACCTAAATGTCCTTATCATTAGCGCTATATTTATATAAACGTAATTTTACGGTTAGACTTTTAATATATCATATAAACTGTTATAAAATTTTACAATTACTTAAAGAAAAATAATAAAAATTAACCTATAATATTTTTATGTTCAATATTAAAAGAATAGTTATTTTATTTGCAATTTTCTTT
>JAEYQN010000119.1 GCA_023409995.1 Cyanobacteria bacterium OH_CBB_238
CAATATTGAATGTGGAAAAAGAAATATTACATTGGGAACAATAAACAAAATCGCAAACGCCTTAGATATTGATGTTTCAAAACTCTTTGATTTCAAAGACTAAAGAAATAAACTTAAAATTAATAATAAAAAAGACGGGCACAACAGCACCCGTCTTTTAAGTATTTGTCGATTGACTATTTCATCAATTCACCAACCGCTTTGTAAACAGCCATTCTTTTAGCAGCATCTTCTTCTGCTTGCTTATATAGAGCTTCTGCTTCAGCAGGATTTGTTTTTAGTAGTTGCTTATAACGACCTTCGCTTCTAATGAAGTCTTGGTAGTTGCCTTTTGGCTCTCTAGCATCCCATGTGAATGGAGTCTCGCTTGCCGGATTATATCTGTATAGAGGGAAATATCCAGCTTCAACCGCACGTTTTTGTTCGGTTTGAGTCTTACTCATATCGATACCGTGAGCAATACAAGGTGAATAAGCAAATATGATTGATGGTCCATCGTAAGCTTCTGCTTCTTGGAACGCTTTTAGAGTTTGACCTCTATCAGCACCCAATGAAACTGATGCAACGTAAACATAACCATAAGACATACTCATTAAGCCCATATTTTTCTTATAAGTTGGCTTACCACCTGTAGCAAACTTCGCAACAGCACCAGTAGGTGTTGATTTAGAAGCCTGACCGCCGGTGTTAGAATATACTTCTGTATCAAGTACTAAAATATTTACATTTTTACCTTGAGCCAATACGTGGTCGATACCGCCGTATCCGATATCATTTGCCCAACCATCACCACCAATAATCCATACAGATTTATCAGTAAAGTAATCTTGAAGCTCTCTTACTTTTGCTAAGTCAGCACAGTCAACATCAGCATACTTGGCAATAACTTCTTGAACTTTTTGCTGAGCAGCAAATGCTTCATCAGTTTTTGAGTTATCCCAAAGAGCCATTGAAGATTCAATTGCTTCTTTTAAGTCAGCAGGAGTTTTTTCGTTAGATACAACTTTATCAACAAAAACTTTTAAAGTTTCTCTATTTTGTTCTACCGCTAATCTCATACCAAAACCAAACTCGGCATTGTCTTCAAATAATGAATTCGCCCAAGCAGGTCCTTTTCCTTCTTTATTTGTTGTGTAAGGAATAGTAGGGAATGTACCTGAATAGATTGAAGAACATCCTGTTGCGTTAGCTACTATCATATTTTCACCAAATAATTGTGATAGCAATTTAACATATGGAGTCTCTCCACAACCTGCACAAGCACCTGAGAATTCAAATAAAGGCTTTCTCAACATAGCACCCTTAATTGTTTTGGTTGTGTTTTTACCCATTACGTTATCAGGTAGTTCGTCAAAGAATTTAGAATTAACAACTTCACCAGCTGCATCTTCAGCTTCAACAGTTGACCAAACCAACGCAGGAGTTTCAGGTTTTGAAGAGTTAATAGGACACTGGTCAACACAAACTCCGCAACCTGTACAATCTTCACAATATACTTGTACTTTGAACTTTTCACCATGATCATTTGGTTTTGCATCAATAGTTGTAAATGTTGAAGGAGCATTTTCCAAATTTTCAGGATCAATTAATTTAGTTCTTATAACTGCATGAGGACAAGCAGAAGCACAAATACCACATTGTATGCAGTTTTCAGCTTTCCACTGTGGAACTCTTGGAGCAATACGACGTTTTTCTAAACAAGCAGTACCTGTAGGAATAACGCCATCAACTGACATTGCAGAAACAGGAATATCATCACCTTTTTGTTTCATTGAAGGTTCAATAATTGTTTTAGCAAAATCATTTGCATCATCAGGAAGTAACTTAACATCAGTAACACAGTTAATATCCAAAGATGAAGGAACCGGAACTTCTTCACAAGCATTGATAGCTGCATCAATTAGAGCCAAGTTCATATTTACAATATCATCACCTTTTTTCTTAAAGGTTTTAACTGTCATTTCTTTCATACCTTCATAAGCTTGTTCAAAAGGAATAATTCCTGAAACTTTGAAGTATGCAACCATCATAACAGTATTTGCACCTTTACCGCGCAAACCAGGTTGTTGTTTAATAATCTCTTCCGCATTTATGTTATAGAATTTAATTTTTTTATTAACAATAATTTCTTGCATTTCTTTTGTTAAATGGCAGAACACCTCATCTTTTGAATAATGAGAGTTTAATAAGAAAGTACCACCTTCTTTGATACCTTTTAACAAGTCATATCTGCCAACATACGCATAAGTCGAACAAGATACAAAATCAGGAGCCGTAATCAGGTAGGTAGATTTAATAGGTTCATCCCCAAATCTCAAGTGAGAAACAGTTACACCAAATGATTTTTTAGAGTCATAAGCAAAATATGCTTGAGCATCTTTGTTTGTATATTGACCAATAATTTTAATCGAACTTTTATTAGCACCAACAGTACCATCTGAACCTAAGCCCCAGAACATACAATTTGTAGTACTTGCAGGTTCAGTAACGATTTGTTCTTCAACTTTTAATGAAAGATTAGTAACATCATCCTCTATACCAACAGTAAATCCGTGGAATCCGTTATTTTCTGCATGTTTATAAACTGCAAGAACCATTGATGGTGTGAATTCTTTAGAAGATAATCCATAACGACCACCAATTACGCTTATATCTTTACATTTACATCCAAGTGCGGCAACAACATCCATATAAAGAGGTTCGCCGATTGAACCAGGTTCTTTCGTTCTGTCAAGAACAGTTAAACGTTTTACTGATGAAGGAAGAGCTTCATTGAATCTCTTAACATCAAAAGGTCTATATAATCTGACTTTTAATAAGCCGTATTTTGTTCCGCGATTAGCATTCAAATATTCAATTGTTTCTTCTATTGTTTCACAACCTGAACCAATAGCAACAATAACATCAGTAGCATCTGGAGCACCAACGTAATCAAATGGGTGATATTGTCTTCCTGTTACCTTCGCAACTTTATCCATATATTCTTGAACAATATCAGGAACAGCATCGTAGAATTTGTTAACTGTTTCACGACCTTGGAAATATACGTCACCATTTTGTGCGCCAACTTTACAAATAGGAGCTTCTGGTTTTAGAGCTCTATTTTTAAATTCTTCTATATATTCTGGTTCTACTAAATTAGCAATATCAGCATAAGAAATTTCTTCGATTTTGTGTACTTCGTGAGAAGTTCTAAATCCATCAAAGAATTGTAAGAAAGGAACTTTTGACTTATATGTTGCCAAGTGAGCAACTAATGCCATATCCATTTCTTCTTGAACAGAGTTTGCAGCTAACATAGCATAACCTGTGTTACGACAACCCATAACATCTGAGTGATCTCCGAAAATTGACAACGATTGAGCTGCTATTGCACGAGCAGAAACGTGTATTACGTGAGGAAGCAATTCCCCAGCTGCTTTATGCATAACAGGGATCATTAACAATAAGCCTTGAGAAGCTGTATATGTTGAAGTTAAACAACCAGCCGCAAGAGAACCGTGAACAGCACCCGCTGCACCAGCTTCAGATTGCATTTCAGCAACGCTTACTTCTTTTCCCCATATGTTTTTCTTACCTTGTGATGCCCATTCATCAATCCACTCACCCATTGTAGATGAAGGAGTAATTGGGTAAATTGCTGATACTTCGCTCAATGCATACGCAACATGCGCTGCAGCGTAGTTACCATCAACTGTGATAGTTTTTCCTGCCATACTTATGGTCCTCCTTGTATCTTCCTAACATCAGTTATAACTTCTAACTTATCAATTTTATATCGCCCAAAATCAGCTGTAAAGCAGAGATTGAATAGTTAATATAATAAACCACTGACACAATCTGAGATATAAACATTTAACTTGGGTAACAGCATAATTTTACTACAAATAAAGAATATTTTACACAATTAAAAAATTTTATCGCGCAAAATATCACGGTTAAAAACTACTCCAAGTCATCAAGACTAAAATCAAAGTCAAACAACTCTGAAACGCTTATTCCCAAAGCCAATGCAACTTTACATATGGTAGAAAGTTTAGTATCTGTGCGAGCATTCTTTAAATCAGTCATCGCTCCTTTTGAAAGACCAGCTGAATATCCGAGTTTTTCCCAAGACAAATCTTGCATGTCTTTTAATTTTTCTACTCTTTTTGTAAATAATTCTTTTATCTTTATATCAAGTGCGCCAAAATGAATTAGTAAAAATTGAGGTTAAAAAGAAAAATCAAACAGTTCTTTTATTTCAACTCCAAAACCCTCAGCAATTGAAGTTAATGTTTGCAATGAAGGATTTGTTTCGGCTCTTTCAATTTGCCCAATATAATTAAAATTTAATCCGGATTTTCCCGCAAGCTCAATCTGAGACAACTTTTGGAGCTGTCTTATATATCTTATCTTTGCACCTAGCCTTTTAGGAATTTCTTTATTAATCATTATTACATAATAATTGATTGACAACGCAAAAACTAATCACTATAATAAATAATTATTTACCCAAGGTAAACAAGGATATAAAATGGAAGAAATTAAAATGATTGAAAAAGATTTTTTAGGACTCATAGACGGCCTAAAAAACAACACACCAAAAGAAATCCTATTATTACAAGCAGAAGGAATCATTGAAAACTACAGAGACTATATAAAAATATCATTAACGCCTGATAGTTACTCTCTCTAATTTTCTTACAAATCTAGTTGGCATACCCTCTTTGTGCTTTGTTATAGAGTCAACAAGAACCGTTTTGGCGCCAAGCAGCTTGCCTGCCAAAATGTCAGTCAGCGGCCTATCTCCAACAACAACAGTTTCCTGCGAAGTTTTACCGATAGCATTTAAATACTCCCTCATTATTTTAGGCGAAGGCTTATTTGCATTACCAATAATGGTAAAATCCGAGATATCTTGAACTTTTTTTATATAGTCTTGATTTTTGTTATTGCTAACTACTGCAATAGTAAAATTCTGTTTCAAATCTTTTAATAAAGCAACAACATTGTCAGGGTATTTGCCGCTTTTAGAAGGCATTATCGTACTATCAAGATCAAAGAGAACAACATTTATTCCAGATGCCTTCAATAAATTAAAATCAACATCAAAAAGTGAAACTACATTATAATCAGGTTTTAAAATCATCTCAGGTTCTTTACTCCTATTGTTCTTGCCAAGGCATATTTGTAATCTTTTGGATCTTTTTCCAATTCAATCCAGGAAATATCATTTGTATTTGATAGCGGTTTTTCTTCACCAGTTTTTATATCATAAATCTTTAAAACTTTTGTTACGTATTTTTCATCAGGTGTAATTATTTCCACATCATCACCAAGATTAATTTTGTTCTTTGTTATTATTTTATACCTATTTTCTTCTTTATCCAAGAAGATACAAAGGAAATCAGCCCCAGCAAGCCCCTTAGAGATATCATAACTGTAGCCGTCAGCATCTGGTTTGTCCAAGAAAAAGCCGGTAGTATAACCTCTATTTCCTATTTTTATGATCTCGTTATAGTTTTCATCTTCTGAAATTTTTCCAGTTTGCAAGTATTCATCTATTGCATTTCGGTAAGCTTTAGCAACGGCTGAAACATAATATAAA
This sequence comes from Cyanobacteria bacterium OH_CBB_238, assembly GCA_023409995.1. Taxonomy (GTDB): domain Bacteria; phylum Cyanobacteriota; class Vampirovibrionia; order Gastranaerophilales; family Gastranaerophilaceae; genus JAEYQN01. The sequence goes on from JAEYQN010000119.1 coordinate 5,591, forward strand.
CTTTTTGTTCTACCTTCAATTTTAAAAGAATCAACACCTGCATCAATTAATTGAGGTAAATAGTTTATTAGAGCCAGATCCTTAGGACTTAAAATATGAGTTCCTCGTTCATTTTGATTAATTTCAAAATATTCCCCGGGTCGTGTTTCCTCAAGAAGCTTATAACTCCACCTGCAAGGCTGAGCACAGCCACCATGATTTGCCTTCCGCTCACCTTCAGTCATATAATCAGAAATCATGCACCTGCCCGAAAAAGAAACACATTGAGCGCCATGAACAAAAACTTCTAATTCCATATCCGGAACTTTATTTTTTATTTCAGAAATTTCAGGTATAGATAGCTCACGAGCAAGAATAGCTCTTGTAGCACCTAGATCTTGCCAAAATTTAACTGTCTCATAATTTAAAATGTTTGTCTGAGTACTCACATGAATATCGATTTCAGGGATGTATCTTTTGACAACATTGTATATACCAAAATCAGAAAGTATTATTGCATCAGGCTTAGCATCCTTTATTACATCAACATTCTTTATAAGGTTTTCTATATCATTATTAAAAGCAAATATGTTTAAGGTTAAATAAGCTTTTGATCCCAATGAGTGAGCAAAATCAATACATTCTTTAAGATTTTCCAATGTAATAAGTTCACCTTTTCTCATTGAGCGCAAGCTAAAATCAACCATGCCCAGATATACAGCATCAGCTCCGTATTTAATTGCATATTCCAATTTCTCTTTACTGCCAGCAGGCAATAATAACTCTGGATGTTTCATAATAAATCGATTGTACTACAAAAACAAAAGGCCGTCATATTGATATTATGACCGCCTTTTATATTATTTTGACTTGTTAGCTTGCGCTTCGTTTTGCATCATAGAATTCAGAATAATTTGTCAGATAATTTTTAAGATCGGCAACTTGACATCCCATCGTATCTGCAAGGAACTGCTCTGCCTTAGAAACGGAGCCTTCTTGCTTTATGATCTTTGCAAAGTCTTTTGTGGATAAAGAATTCACCATATTCAGTTTCCAGAAATTTGCAGTACTTTCATATGAATATTTATAATTATCAGGCATAGCTGTGGACATCTTATCTAAACTATCAAGAGAATCATACAAACTATCAGCCGTTGCGACTATTTCACCATTATCATTTCGAGGAACAAAAGTGTTCATTATATCAGGAGTAACTCCACCTGAATGATTGTAGTATTCCTGAGCTTGAGAATAGAACTCGGTAATAACGGTCTTTTGCTCGTCAGTTAAGTTAGAATCATAGCCTATGTCTGCAAGAGTTTCTCTAAAGTTGTTAAAATATTCTTTCTTAGCATACTTATCAGAGCTTAACCCATCAGTAACTTTAAGCATTTTTTCTATGTTCTCAGGATAATCCAAGTCAGGGGCATACAACTTATCAATTAATCCGCTATAGTCCTTTCCGATATCACCGCTAAACCATCCTGAATCATCTTTATTTAAAACCTTTGTAAGTTCAGCAAAATCTTCTTCTTTCATTTGAGAAATAATACCTTGAACTCCATCTGTAGAAGATGCATTCAAAAGCTTTTGTATTTCATCTAAATTCTTATGATAATATTTTGCTTTATCTGAACCGTCATAGTCTTTCATATCCGTTATTATATTGGAAATCTGCGTTGCTGACTCTTTACCTTTATCATAGTCAGTGATCTGGGTATTTTTTTGTGTATTGTCTTTGCTACTGATAAGTTTTCCGTCTTTATCATATTTAGACTCATACTTAACATTACCATTTGCATCAACAGTTGAAGTTGCATATGATCCATCATTTTCATATGTATAAGATTTAGTAGAAGTAACTTTTCCAGATGATTTATCGATATACTCTTCTTTTACAAGCTTTCCATTTTCATCAAGCGTCTGCTTAGTTCTTCCACCATCAAGATACTTTGTTGTCACCTTACTTTCTTTAGCCGTATCTTCTTTAGCTTTTGCATCTTGACTATCAGAAGACGAATCTTTCACAGAATCTGTCTTTTTAGTAGTATCTGAATCTTTGCTTTCGACTTTTTTCTCGGATTCAGTTTCTAAACTTGGTAATTTCACTTTTTCACCAGTATACAGAACGGAACTGTCTCTACCGGTTCCACCAACTATCTTACGGGCAAGCTTATCTTCTGTCCCATAAATATTTGGATTGGAATCCATGATGGCATTAGCAATTTTCCAATATTCATCCGTACCATATTTAATGTCTTTATCATAATTATTTTGAATAATGTGTAATAAGCAATCGTTCCTTTCACCATCTTTATTTGCCGTACCCCACTTAGTAACAGTCACGCTATCATTTGTGGGTTTCAATGTTTCTGTTGTTTTGGTTGTTTTCTCAGTGGCTTTATCATCTGCTTTATTTGTTTTGTCAGTTTTGTCAGTTTTATCAGCTTTATCGACCTTGTCAGTTTTGTCTGTTTTGTCAGTTTTATCAGAGGTATCTGTCTTAGAAGACTTATTAGCATTATCATTATCCTCAAGCTTTATTGCCTCATCTAAAGCAGCCAAGACAAACTCATAAACATCTACTGTTGACACTTTTTCGTTAAAATCGTTGTATGTATAATTTTTGCCTTTTTTGTAATCACTACCCTTATCATTGGTAAGATCTGCTAACGATTCTGCCTCTTTAGAATTTATTTTGCCGTTTCCATCAGCATCAAGTAAATTAAATACGCTTTCTAAGCCATATGCATTCATGACATCAAAAATACTGGACGGATTTCCTGATTTTGAAACTTGCTTTTGCCAGTCAGAATATGAACCCATAATAGAATTAATTGCCTCTGAGTAATAAGTATCACCTTTACCCAAATAACCAACATCGCTTTCTTTTATTGCTTTTAATGCTGCTATTTTCTTCGCCGTTAAATCACCAAACGAAAAATCTGCCATCCTATGCTCCTTATCTTTAAGGCATATACCCTAAACTAGCCTTTCCATCATGCTTTTCGACACTTATAAACATGTTCTTTAGCTTATTCTGCGACTTTAAAAGATTATGTTACAAATCTTTATAAACATGCCTGCGAATAAAGATTATATTTGTCTTAAAAAAGCAAAACATTTATTATTAAGTCCAGGTAATTCTATGAATAAAAATACTTTAGCTATAAAAATAAAGCAGGCACGAATCGAATCGGGCATAAAACAAGAAATCTCAGCAAACGAGCTCAATATAGCTGTTTCTGCTATTTCAGCAATAGAATCAGGAAACAGAAAAATTGACGCTATAGAGCTATGGAAACTTGCAAAATTATATTCAAAAAAAATAGGATGGTTTTTCGATGAATCTGATAAGCCAGAGTTTGAATACAAAGATGACAAGCTTATGCATGAGGCTTTTACATTGATGGAAAACTCACCAAAAAACTTCAAAAGGGCGGCTTTAAAAGGACTTATAGGATTTTTAAAAGAGGGAAATACTCCATAATGAAACATAAAAATAATCTAATAAATCCACAATTTAAAGAACATGGCTATATTCAAGTCTACACTGGAGATGGGAAAGGAAAGACCACTGCATCATTGGGATTAACAATGAGAGCTCTTGGAAGAGGATGGAACGTACTAATTGTGATGTTCACAAAAGGTGGAGACGATTACGGAGAATTATACTCTTTTACAAACTTGAGCAGTGTGCTTACAAATAAACTAAAAATTGTTCAAGCGGGAATCGACCGCATTGTTTATGCAAACAACATGAATGAAGCTGACAAAAAAGCAATAACTGACGGTTGGAATATTGCAAAAAGCGCTATATATTCAGGAGAATACAAATTAATAGTCTTAGATGAGGCCAATATTGCAATAGATTTAGAATTAATTGACTTAAATGAAATTATTGATGTACTAAAAAACAAACCAGACAATGTTGAGATTGTATTAACAGGCAGAAATGCCCGCAAAGAAATAATCGAAGTTGCCCATCTCGTTTCAGAAATCAAGCCAATAAAGCATTATTGGGACAAAGGAATAAAAGCAAGAAAAGGTATTGAATTTTAATTTCAAATATTATCTACACTATTTATATGATATTAAAGCGAGGTATTAAAGAGTTCATGGCTATAGACCGATAAAGGAAATGTGAGGGCGAAAGCCCAATACCAAACCTCCTCCCCAAGTCTAGTAGCCGCCATCAATTGGACGGCTTTTTTTTATGGAATAAAACACAAAACCCGTATAAATTTTGTTCCATACGGGTTATTAGACATTTAAAATATTAATTACAGCTATATAGATAAAAGCAAATGAGACTGAACACCATCTTTTTCGCTATTGTACTTTGCCTTACCTTCTATAATAACTTTATTTATATCAGGCATTGATTTTCCAATTATCTCTTTTGTTGTATATTCCTTACCGAGAAAAATACGGACTACATTACCTAAAGATGATTTAATATCTTTATCAACTAATTCATCAAGAAGTCTTTTCACCTCTATTACAGATGACTTATTTTTTGATGAAACACCTTTATCCCTAACTATTTCGCCAAGCTTTTCTGCAATATTAGAAGATCCCAAATCAAAACTAGAAGACTGATCCGCATTTCTTACGTCTCTCCATTCAATCTGATCGTTATAATCTTCGTCATACCAAACGGCAATCGATAAATCTTGTGTAGCGGAATCCCTAATAAATGTGACACCCTTAAATGCAGGTCCACTTTTTGTATTAGCGATAGAAATAGGTCTAATCATCCTATATCTCCTTTATTTATTGCAAAATTTTTATGTACCCATTTTAGCATAATAAGTCAACTCATGTATTTAGCGAGAATGTAACAAAATGTAAATTTAAAACACAATACAAGCACTTTTGAAACTTGAGGTAAATTAAATAAGTATCAAATGAAAACTAAACAAGACATTAATAACTAACTACCAAATACTAACCTAAATGAGCCCTAAGGGGCTATTTTTTTGCATAAAATTATAGCGGATTTTTCTTTGCCAACCCATTTTCTCTAGGATATATTAGAGGAGTTTTCTTAATTTTTTTTATTATAATGAGGACTCTCTGATGATGTTCTGTTAATGGCAGATTATATTCTATCTTTGTATCAAACTCTGCTCCTAAAACTTCAAATGCTCTCTTGGCATTGCTCAATTCAATATCAGCAATTTTTGACTTATAAGCAATAAAATAGCCACCAACTTTCAGATAAGGAACAGCATATTCAAGAATTACATTCAAATCAGCAACTGCTCTACTTGTAACAATATCAAATGACTCTTTCATAACTATGTTTAAGTCTTCAACTCTAGCACAGATAGGGCACAAATTATTCAGGTCAAGTTCACTTTTAGCAGATTCTATAAATGATATCTTTTTCTTTATTGAATCAACAGCATATACCTTGATATGTGGATAAACAATACTTATTGGTATTGAAGGGAAACCGCCTCCTGTACCAATATCCAAAAGCTTTATTTTTTCAATTTTTTTTTGATTAAAAAATTTACCTATAGCAAGAGAGTCAAAAATATGTTTCTCATAAATAACATTTAAATCATTCTTGCTCATTAAATTAGTATGCGCATTATAAGCCTGAAATAACTCAATAAATTTTTCTAATCTATTTTTGTCACTATCATTTATATCTATTCCAAATTCATTTTTAATAGTTTCTATTTTCATTTTTTCTTAAATTCACCTATCAGCTGCATAAATTTAGCATTTCCAAGCCTAACCTTCAAATCATTAATTCTAGTATTAACTTTTTGCACATTTTCTTCATTTGGCTGTTTCATAATTAGTCGCCTTGCCTGAAAATATGATTTTAATGCTTTTGCATCCATCTTTCTATTATAGTAGAAATCACCAAGCTCCAAGTATGCAGAAGCTGCATAGAAATGATCTTCTAATCTTCTAGCTGCACCCAAAGCCTTAACCAGATTTTCCAGAGCTCTGTCAGGATAACTCACCTGCAATATATGAGCTATTTTTGAATAGCCAAAATATAAGCCTTCAAAATTATTTTGTTTTTTATCAACATTAATAGCTAATTCATAATACTCTATGGCATTGTTATAATCATTTCTCTCAGAATATATGCCTGCAATATTGGAATAAGCAGACGAAAGATAAGTATTGACAGTAGGGTCTTCTGATACTTCTGCACACTTATTATAAAAAGAAAAAGCTTCATCCAATTTACCAAAGTCATCTAAATATAAAGCGTATTTAAAGAAGGCCTCACTCTTCAAGCCCAAATCATCTATTGTTTCTATTTCTGTCAACGCTTTCTGACAATTATTCAAAGCTCCCAACGGGTTTGAGTTGTTATCTTCTATTTCGGCAAGATCCAAATAAACTCTTCCCAAAAGTGAAGATGGATTGTTTACAGATGATGTTAGTATTTTGTTATATGTGTCTTTTGCTTGAGTAAATTTGTATGTTTCTACATATATTTGAGCAATGTTTAATAATATATAATTCGCTTTAATCGGCTCGTTGGACAAATACAGCTCATATACTTTTTGAAATTGCAATATTGCAGTATCTAATTTCTGATTTTTTTTATAGCAAAGAGCCAATTTTGTCATTATTATTGGCTTTTTCAATTCAAAAAGAGAATCTTCCTTCAATTCCAGTGCTGCCTTGTATGTGTTAATAGCTGAAGAAAAATCATAAGCAGATTCATATCTTTGAGCCAAATTAAGCCTGCCTTCAATTCCTGAACCGTAACTCTGTTGTTCACTTGTAGCTTCTTCTATAATGGCTATTTTCCCTCCTGAATCAACATTACTTGAACCAGACATATCCATTTTATCATTATCCATAGTTTCATTTACAAGCTTAATTTCTTCTTCTGTAAGCTCAAAATTAGACTTGTAACTACCTTGTTTCCTAGAAGAAAGAGAAGGAGTCTCTGGAAGATTAGTAAAAGCAATAGGAGATGATTGAAAATTCCAGTCATACGAAACCGAGCGAGAATAACTTAGATAATTAAAACCAACCTTCTCTCCATGTTGGGCCTGAGATAAATTACCTGTTTTGGCAAGTTGAAATTGACTGGAATGATAATCAATTTCTTTTCTCATAGTTGCTCTTGATATTAACAAATCTCTCAACGATGGTTTCTTTGGAAGCTGTGATTCATAAAGCTCTTTTAAATAATTATGAACCTTTGCTTGAGACTCAGGCTCCATTGTTTTTAAAAGTTCTTCTTTTATATAGTCTTTTAAATAAATAAAATTTGAATCAGCAGCTATTACCATTCGGCTCTTTAAGTGTTCAATATCTTCTTTTGATGCAAGACTTTGCTTAATAATAAAAGACTCACTAACCCCCTGCCTTATAGAGGCCAAAAACCATAGTAATTTAAGAAATTTATCAGGGAGAAGTCCCAGGATTTTAAAAATTAGAAACTCAGGAAAAGTTGTATTCCGCTTAGAATATTCTGCCTCTAAACTAGGAAAAGATATCTGGAGTAATTTTATTATATTAATAACCATAGAAGAATATAACAAATGTCCCTTAGTATGTTTGAACATTTGCTCAATATGAAATGCATTTTCCTCTATTTTACCAATAGAGATAAGTTCTGAAAACTTTTGCAAATCAAGCAATTTAGCAATCGCAACTATACCAATACTTGGCAAATCATCTTCATCAAAAGATCTTGAAGATATAACAACTTTAATTTTTTCAAACCTTGTAAGGTAATCTAAAAAATATAAGATGTCTTTACGAATGTTTTTTTCCACTTTATTCAACTCTAAAGAATCAAAGGCAAAGACCATTGGCTTATCAATAGATTTAATAAATGTGTTAATTTTTTCGGAAAAAATATTCGAATCAACCTTAGGCAAAACAAGTTTTTTTTCATTATGAAATGAAGCAAAATCTTTAAATAAAGATAATAGGATATCGTCTAAATTAGTAGCTGGAAAAAAGTTAATCTTAAAAAATAACACTTCTTTAGAAAGAAAATCAGCAAGAGAATTTAATATTACTGTTTTTCCAGACCCCATAAAACCTTTAAGGAGAAATACTTTTTTATCCTCTTTAAAGAATTCTACAAAGTCATCCAAAACTTCTTTATTTGTATTTAAAATAAATTTATTCAGCTCAGATGTATTATTTTCCGAAAAAGTATTTGCTCCAATAAACTCTGAAGCTTCCTTATATATGTCATTAAGAAAATCGTACTGCATAAAGCCATTTTACAATACTTTGATAAAGAATCAAAGAAAATACTATCTAGATTCTAAGGACTTCATCCTTTTATTCAATTGATCGTATTCTTTTTTCTGAGCCATCAGTTCTTTTTCTTGCCTTTTTAGAATATCTCGTTGGCGACTCATTTCACTTTCATACAGTTTTGAATTTTCTGAAAGTTTTTGTTTTAATACAGAATTTTCTTTTTCTAAAGCCTTGACTCTTATGTCTATGAAATTATTCTTTTTATCTGTTAACTGTATTTTTGCATTCAGTTCCTTAACAGAGTTCACTAAAGCAAATAATATTTCGCTAGTATCAACATAAAAATACCCATCAGGCGCAATCGTCACAGCATTTGGCATAATTTTCTGTAATTCTTGAGCAATAACACCTGCTTTTAAATGGTGTGACTTATCCTTCTTATATGTAAACCTGACCGTGTGAAGGCTCATTATTTTATTCAAACCATCTTTATATTCCCCTTGTATATTTTTTAATCTTATATCAGAAGCAGATGACACCGTCCCACTAACAGTTAAATTTCCACCAATAGTTGCTGTTCTGACAAGAAAGTTACCACCAATTAAAGGGTCATTTCGTGTCGTGTTATCAATGTATAGCTGATTTGTCCAAGTTCCAGAAAATGTGGGTCCAGCATTTGATCCAATAGCAATATTTCCAGTACTATCAGGACCAAAGTTCGAGCCAGCATTAACCCCCAATGCAACATTTCTTTCTCCGCTTGTAAGACCAACAAGAGAATTAACACCAACAGCTGTATTATTATTCCCTGTTAAGTTTGCGATAATAGAGTTTGAACCAACAGCAACATTATTAGATCCACTCCTATTAACCATAAGCGTTTGGGTACCAAGCGCTGTATTAGATGTTCCCGTATAAAGAGACTGGTTTACTGCATCATCCCCTCTCATGGCATTAACACCAAACATTGAATTTGCGCTACCGCCACGCTGATTAAAGCCTGCATGAGAGCCAACAGCTGTATTCGCACCACCAGTAGAAGCCCTCAAAGCCTCTGCGCCCACTGCAGTGCTATCACTGTTACTTTGGTTTGCAGCCAATGATTGAAAGCCCATAGCAACATTTGACCACCCTGAAATGTTTTGAGTCAATGCCCCAAACCCCATAGCTGTATTATTAGATCCATTTGTAGTAGCCTGTAATGCAGCTGCGCCGGTTGCAGTATTCCTATCTCCTGTATTTTGGTTTAATGCGAAATCACCAACTGCTGTGTTCTGTACACCACTAGAAGTTGCAGCCAGGGTAAATGAGCCAATAGCCGTATTAGCAGATCCTGTTGAACCATTAGCAGCAGAAAAACCAACCGCAGTATTGTTTTGTTGATCTATTATATTTGATAGAGAAAAAGCACCAACAGAAGTATTATTACTTCCAGCATATCTACGTAGCGCAAAAAAACCAACAGCAACATTAGATGATCCCACTTGATTCTCAAGAAGAGTCTCAAAACCACTAGAAGTATTACGAATACCAGTAGTTATAGCCTGTGATGAATTCACTCCAACAGCTGTATTCTGACTACCTGAAGTATTTGCTAGAAGGGAATGAAAGCCAAGAGCAACATTATCTACCCCGGAAGAATTATTCAACAATGTAGATGCGCCCACCGCGGTATTATTTTTAGCATCAAACGAAATTCTGCCAGTATTAGCTTGTCCCGTGGCTGTTTTTTGATAAAAGTCAATAAGAGATCGTCTAATCGCATAATTACTTGAAGAAGCATCTTCAGCCGGGGTCATTAACAAAATTCTACTTCCAGTCGAAGAAACTGGAGCAGCAACATCTCCTAAAACCATTGTCTGAGAATTACCTGTGCCATAATATATGTCAGAATTTGATCCTGATCCAGAAACAACGTAATGCCATATGGCATCACTCGTTTTGCTTTTTTTTGACACTACTGGTATGACTGCAGCTAATATTAAGCTGACAATCATCAAAGTTATCAGGGCTTCTGCTATAGAGAAGGCTTTTGTTGTCTTCATTATTAATTTTCCATACAAAACTAGTCACTAAAACGATAACTACAGAATACAGTACATTTCAATTATGTACGTAATCCATGTAAATGATTATTCAAACAAGATACTATTAACCGCAAAATACTAATAAAAATATTCCACAAATATATAAATTCTAACCACCAAAAAGGAGGTGTCCTAACGAACAACCCCCTTTAAAAGTTTTAAAAAATAGGCATTTTGTGAAATTACATCATTCCACCCATGCCACCCATACCCATATCAGGCATTGCGGGCATTGCTGGTTTTTTATCAGGAAGATCAACAACTGCTGCTTCTGTTGTTAACAACATTGATGCAACTGAAGCTGCATTTTGAAGTGCGCTTCTTGTTACTTTAGCAGGGTCAACAATACCTGACTTAATCATATCGGTAAATTCATCTCTTAAAGCATCATAACCAAAAGACTCTGGCTCTGACTTAACTTTGTCAATTACAACGTCACTTTTAGCGCCTGCATTACTAGCAATAGCTTTTAATGGAACGTCAAGTGAAGAAAGTAAAATTTTAAAACCAATTTTCTCGTCATCAGTTTGGAAGTCAACTGAAGAAACTTTAGATTCAAGCTCTTGTTGAACTCTCACCAATGCAACACCGCCGCCAGGAACAATACCTTCTTCTTTAGCAGCTCTTGTAGCATTTAAAGCATCTTCTATTCTAAGTTTTCTTTCTTTCAATTCCACTTCTGAAGCTGCACCAACTTCAATTACAGCAACACCGCCAGAAAGCTTAGCCAATCTTTCTTGAAGTTTTTCTTTATCATATTCACTATCAGAAGTTTCTATTTGACGTTTAATAAGTTTAACTCTTTCTTCAACAGCTTTTTTATTTTCTTCGCCAACAACTACAGTTGTATCATCTTTAGTTACGGTAACTCTTTTAGCTTGGCCAAGCATTTGAACTGTCACATTCTCAAGTTTAATACCAAGCTCTTCAGTAAACATTTGACCGCCTGTTAGGATAGCAATATCTTCCAACATCGCTTTTCTTCTATCACCAAATCCAGGAGCTTTAACGGCAACTGCACGAAGAACTTTTCTCATAGTATTAACAACTAAAGTAGCTAATGCTTCACCTTCAACGTCTTCTGCAATAATTAATAAAGAACGTCCATCTCTTGCAACTTGCTCAAGAACAGGAACTAGATCAGCAATCAAATTAATTTTCTTGTTAACACACAAAACATATGCATCTTCTAAAACAGCTTCCATTCTTTCAGCATCAGTAACAAAATATGGAGATATGTAACCTTTATCAAATTGCATACCTTCAACGACTTTTAAGTTTGTTCCTGTTGATTTAGATTCTTCAACTGTAATTACACCGTCATGTCCAACTTTTTCCATAGCATCAGCAATGTAATCGCCAATTTCTTTATTGTTTCCAGCTGATATCGTTGCAACTTGAGAAATTTCTTCTTTTGTATCAATTTTTTTAGATAAAGATTTAATTTTCTCTACTGATAAGTTTACAGCTTTATCAATACCTCTTTTCATGCACATAGGATTCGCGCCAGCTGTAAGATTTCTTAAACCTTCTCTAACAATAGCCTGAGCAAGAACAGAGGCTGTTGTTGTTCCATCACCGGCAACATCATTTGTTTTTGATGAAACTTCTTTAAGAAGTTGAGCACCAGCATTTTCTAAACCATCTTCAAGTTCAATTTCTTTTGCGATAGTAACACCATCATTAACAATTTGAGGTGAACCGAATTTTTTTTCTAATATAACATTTCTACCTTTTGGTCCAAGAGTAACTTTAACTGCGTCAGCTACCGCATCGATACCTTTTAGTAGACTTTTACGAGCTTCTTCATTGAAAACTATTTTCTTAGCCATCTTATATCTCCTTATATATGTCTGCGTTTTCTTTATTTTTTGTTTTAACTATTCAATAACACCTAAAACATCTTTTACTGAAAGAATTTTGTAAGTTGTATCATCCATTTTTACATCTGTTCCTGCATATTTAGCGTAAAGAACAATATCACCAACTTTTACTTCCATTTCTTCTTTTTTTCCATCTTCCAAGGTTTTTCCTGAACCTACAGCAACTACTTCACCTTTTTGTGGCTTTTCTTTTGCACTATCTGGAATAAAAATGCCACCTTGAGTTTGTTCAGCATCCTCGATAATTTTAATAACTAATTTGTCTGCTAATGGTCTTATTGCCATGTTCTTTCCTCCTATTAAAATAATATTTAATATAAACTCTACTATTATATTTTATATATTCAATTTTCGATTTTAATTTAAAAATTAATAAAAAATTAAGAATTTAATTTTCTAATGTTAAACATTAGTATAAAAGTAATATATATAAATGCATTTTAGTCAAAATAGAAGATAAAGCATCTGTATTTTTGATTGTAAAAACAGGCTCAAAGCCTTGCAAATACATGGTTACTTGAAATAAATTTGACTTTTATATATAATCGTGGCTACAAGAAGGAAAGGTTTTACTATGTCAAGAAATCAATTGCCGGAAGGCGTTGGGAAAAAAATTGTTGAAGCATTAAAAAGACAATCAGAAATAGAAATAAACCCTATCGCAGATGATGAGACTATTATTGACACTAACTCAACTCAAGCTGAAGATAATTTGGAACTATTTGAAGATGTAATATCTGATGAGGTAAATGCATTTACCCCTGAATTAGAAATTAAGGATAGCTTTGTATTGGAAGAACCAACACAAGATTTAGCCCATTTCAGCTTTGATTATGAAGAAACAGCGCAAAAAAGCGAACCAATTGCGATAACACCTCAAGTTCACTATACACTACCAGAGGAGCCAAGAATGCAACCTAATTTTGAAAAAGGGAAGTCATTTGATATTCCTGCAAACGTAGCTGTTTTAAAAAGATTAATCACCCAACTACCATCAGGAGTAACCAAACAAACAGGTGCTCAGATTATAAGACAAACTATTGAAGCTCTCGGAATATCAATGAATAATGTTCTTCAAGAAGCTCAACAAGTTCAAGACAATCTTAATGATTCAATTAAAGATTGCATGAGCAAGGTTCAAGAATATAAGACAAATATAATGCATCTTGAAAGACATGCCCAAGATTACCAGAAACAAGTTTCACAACTTAATGATTTGATTAGCCTATTTGTTTTGACAGACAAAACGAAATAATCAAATTTAAATAAATTAATTATTGACTCCAAATCCAAATAAAGCAAAATCATATTTTATAGGATCATTGGAGTCAAATTTTTTAAGCTCATTAGTGATTTCGACAACACTTTTATAATCATTATTATTTCTTTTCAACAATCCAAACTCTCGAGAAAGCCTTGCCACATGGGTATCTAATGGGATCAACAATTCAGACTTACTCATAAATTTCCAAACCCCAAGATCAACTTCTCCATCCCTAACCATCCAACGTAAAAACATATTTAATCTCTTAGTTGCACTATTTTTTTTAGGATCTGGCAATAAATAAAAGAATCCTGGTGAAATATTTTTATCCGCTCGAGCATAAAAATAATCAACAACCCCCTGAAGCGTACTCTTTACATCTTTTTCATTTTCGTAAGAATACTTAAACAAACTTTCTAATGATTCATTTTCATTATAAAGAACACTTAAAATAGAAAAAATTTGGATTAAATCCGTATCTTTTGCAAAACGATAACCAAAACTTTTCATTCTACTGTCATTTTTATCAAATGATTTTATATATTCATATGGTTGATTTTTCATTATTAAAAATAAATCTTTAAGTTTTTTTATAAAAACATCTCGTCTGCCAAAAGCAAACATAGACGAAAGAAATGCTGATATTTCCTTATCATGTTTTCCATTAAATCCATGAGGAAATTGTATAGGATCATCTTTTATAAAATCTTTAGTCTCATATTTTAAAACATATTCATCCATTTTAGTTTTAAGTGACTTCATCTCAACTCCTCAAAATATGACCTAATAATATTATCGCACTCTTCTTGTAATATTCCGCCCTTTATTTCTAAATTTGAGGGTAGAGTGTCTTTCATATTTATTTTCGAACCAAATGCACCATATAAAGAATCATATGAACCAAAATATACATTACTTATCCTTGACTGAATAATAGCTGAAGCACACATAGGACATGGCTCAAGAGTGACGTACAACTCACATCCTGCAAGTCTCCATGTTCCAAGATGTTTAGATGCAAGACGAATTGCAACTATTTCAGCATGCATTGTTGCGTCATTTAATTGTTCCTTTTGGTTATGTGCTTGTGCAATAATTACACCATCTCTCACAATCACCGCACCAACAGGAACATCTTTACCTGAATCCCTGGCATATCTTAAAGCCTCTTTCATAAATTCTTTATTCATTCAGAATCCTGAGCAAGAGGAACTATTATTTTCGCTACAAAAGTATTATCAATACTAGATTTTAAATATATTGAGCCATTCATTGCATTTACTAATCCTTTTACAATATAAAGCCCTAAACCTGTTCCTCTAGTTGTTCTGGTCGTTTTATCATCAACCCTTGTAAATTTATCAAATAATTTTTCTAACACTTGCTTTTCTATATAATCTGCTTTATTTTCTATAGTTATTATAGCTTTCCTGTTATCAATATCTGCACTCACTACTATTGGACTATCTTCATACGCATATTTATTAGCATTCTCTATTAGATTAATAAAAACTTGCTCTAAGCGATCTCTGTCAGCATATACTAAAGGAAAATCTGCCGATATAGTATTTTCAACCACTCTTTGTTCAATTTTTTTTATAGAAATAAGAGAAGATTCCATTGACTCGAATAAATTAACAGGACTCAATTGTATATTTAACTTTGCACCTTCTATATCAGGAATAACCAAAAGATCCTCAACCATTCTTGCCAAACGTTCCGTCTGCTGTTTTATAATTACCAAAGATTTATGAGTTGTTTCTTTATCTATAACAATATCCTGTCTTAATAGCCTTGAAGTATAACCTTTAATACTAGTGAGCGGAGTCCTAAACTCATGACTAACAGTATCAACTAAATTAGCCCTAAAACCATCTAGTAATTTTAGTTCCTTATTTTTCTGTTTCAATTGTTTATAAGAAACATTTATTTCATTAACCATTTTATTGAATTCAGATGCCAAGAAGATAACTTCATAAGGTGTCATTAAATGTTCTAATAGTCTTACCTGGCGTTTATAATTACCTTTAGAAAGAGCCATTATTCCCTTAAATAGCTGTCTCATATTGATATATAAATAATAAGTATATAAACCAACAATAGAAATAATAAAAGCTGTTGCCACAAGTATTGCAACAATAATTTTCCATCTTGCCTCATTAATTGTTCTATTTGTAATCTCATGCGTAGTGTTAACAACAACCGTTAGGTCACTGCCTTCCATTTTCAAACATGCCAATGGCTGATTTTTAATCCTACCAAAAATTTCTACCCGATCCGGGATCAAATTTGAAGGTAGTAACTCAAGTATTTCATTAAAGTCGTCTTGTTGAAAATTATGCGCAAAAACTAAGTTATGATTGTTATCTATTACATAAATCTGTCTTTTATCTTTTTGGAATGAATTAAATATTTTTTCTTTAAATGCATTCATGTTTATAGTTGCGATAAGAAATTTATCGTCATGGATTTTCTCAGTTATTGATAGTGACTTGTTTTCACTATCATAGATCAATGTATCATCAGGGTTGAGAGAAATTTTTTGTTCTGAAGGGTGTACAATTTCAATATCCGCAAATATGTCAGAATTTATCATTACATCTTTAAGATAAACTCTTTCTAAATATTCACTTGGCAGATACTTCATGGCAAGCACAATTTCATTAATCTTGCCCTCATCTGACTCTAATATAGAGCGAATATTATTATCTATAGTTTGAGCAATCATCATCGCAGAATAACTAAGCTCTTTTCTTATTGCATGTTGGTTAATGTTATTTACAACAAGTCCCGCAATTATCATCGGCGTTAAAACCGAAAAGAGTATAACTATAATTATTTGTTCTACAATTTTTAGATGCTTATTTTTCTTCATCGGAATCTTCATTAAAAGGAGTTAGTTTATAGCCAACATTTGTAACAGTGTGCAAGTATCTAGGGTGTTTAGAATCTTCTTCAATTTTCTGTCTTAATCCACCTACATGTACCCTAAGCATTCTTACGTCCTCATCTCCGTCATAACCCCAAACTTCACTTAACAAAACAGCTAAGGTAACAGGATTGTTGAAATGTTGAATTAAACAGTATAAGATTTCAAACTCGGTTGGGGTCAATTTAATCCTGTTCCCCTTTACACTTGTCTCAAGTGAATCAGGAAACAATTCAATATCACCAATTTTCAAGATTTCTTTTGAAAGAGTCATTTGAGAAGAAGAAGGGGTTCTTCTCAACAATGCGCGAACTCTAAGCAATACTTCCTGAACATCAAAAGGTTTAACTATATAATCATCTGCCCCAGAATCAAATCCTGTTGTTTTATCTGAAATAGCGCCCTTAGCGGTAAGCAATAATATGGGTAATTCAGGCTTGGTTTTCCTTATGTTTTTACACACATCATAACCATTCATTTTAGGCATCATAACATCTAAAAGAACAAGATCATATGAAGAGGTTAAAGCCTTATCAAGTCCATCAATTCCATCCGCAGCTGTATCAACAAAGTAGCCGCTTTGCGATAGATCAAACTCCAATAACTCACGGATTTCATCATCATCATCAACAACCAGTAGACGTTTTTGCATATTAAGTGCCTCACTTTTAACAGCTATTATGACACAATTTAAATGGTTATACAATGAGCATATTCAATGAATTAACACATTTTAGTATGTATTTATAAATATAAATTAAGCCAAAATAACAAATTATTTTTTTCAGGTGTTAAACAAGTAAAGGAGCTTATGTAAGAATTGTTCTAAATTGCTCTATTTCTTTTCTCCAAAATAGCTTAAAAAAAGCATTAAATACTAATTTTAAAAACCAAGCAATATAAACTTATTGAAGATATACTAAACCCAAATTAAACATAACAAAATACTATCAGTTAAATTTAGTGATATTATAAATAAATGAAAAAATTAACTGTGACATTAGGCTATATTGTTTTAATACTAGGAGCTGTATCAATGCTCTTGCCTTTTATATGGATGGTATTAATATCTTTTACTCCTGATGAAAAAATTTTCAATTTAACTACAAATTCTATACTACAAAAACCAACCATGGTGAATTATGCTGATGTTTTTAGCAGTGTAAATATAAAAAAATACTTTTTTAACAGCTTAATAGTTGCAACTATTACAACAATTGGACAAGTAATAATTTCTTCTATGGCCGGATATTCATTTGCAAGACTTAATTTTAAATTTAAGGAGCCATTGTTTATAATGGTTTTAGTTACAATGATGGTTCCACCCCAAGTTAATATAATACCTTTATTTTTTATAATGAGAGAATTGCAATGGATAGACACATATCAAGCATTAATTATTCCAGGATTATTTGGTGGTTTCGGGGTTTTTCTTATGAGACAGTGGTTTAAGTCACTACCTAAAGATCTGGAAGAAGCAGCAAAAATTGATGGATGCGGAGTTTTTAAAACTTTTTTCAAGATAGCATTACCCTTGGCACTACCAGCTATAGCAACTCTGGGGATTTTCACATTTATAACAAGCTGGAACAGCTTTATGTGGCCACTCATTATAACAAATTCTGATTCAATGAGAACTTTACCTATAGGGTTAGCCAACTTTAAAGGTAGTTTTAGAGAAATAACTCAATGGGGAGAATTAATGGCATACTCTGTTATATGCTGTTTACCTGTGATTATTGTATTCTTATGTGGAAAAAAATATTTCATTAACGATATACTTGGTGGTGGAGTAAAAGAATAACTTTACATTATATAAGAATCAAAAATTTATATTGATTTAACCTTGTATCATCTTTAGCTGAAGGGTTATTTTTAATGAGATTTTTCAGGACATTTCTTGCTTTGAAATAAGCTCTCTTTGATAAGTACATATCAGTCAGATTCAATGATAAATTAATATCTCCAGGCCTTTTCGATAATAACTTCTCAAATTCTTTTTCAGCCTCTTTGTATTGATGCAAGCTTCCCTTTATAACTGCTATTAAACTTCTTGTATCAAAGTCATCCTGGTATGTTAAAGCCGTTTGGGCATTATCTAAGGCCTCTTTATATCTTCCAATATAGTAGTAATTACTTGCAATATTATAATAGATTACTGAAAGAGATGGAGTATCTTTTGCAATATTGGTAGCTCTTTTTAAAACATCGATACTAAGTAGGTATTGTCCCGACTCACCGTATTCTTCTGCCAAATCAATCCATAAACTGACATCATTTGGTGTATTTAAAATATATGATTTTATCCTTCTTATATTTTCCGAATTACTTTCTCCAATGTTATTAACGAACACTGAAGCACAGCCTAACGACTCTTTTTCACCAACGGCAAGTTGCGCATTTATAGTGTCAGGAACTAAAGCATATAAAAAGCGCATTGTATTGATATCTCTATTAGAAATTTGCTTAGAAGATTTAAAACCAAAATTATCTGCTGTAGAATAATACATTATATCTCCCGGGTAATCACTATGCCCCCAGATTCCTAATGCATGACCAACTTCATGAGTTATAACTGTTTCCACTTCAGCTCTTGAAAAAAATTTCTTTAGATTGTTTTTCGTATTTATTGTTATATCCATTTTTTTCAATTGACCATTTCTTATATCTGGAACAGTTGTACCAACACTATATTCACAACTAGTCGTTTCACAAGCTTCAGAATCATCTCGATCATTAAAAGTGACGATTATATCTGCATCAGAGGGATTCATAACTTTTTTAAAAGTAAAAAGTCCACCTGACGCATTTGTCCACTCTCTAAATGAAGAATCTACAGCATCTATAAAATAATTCATTATAGCAACCTCAGATTCCACATAATATCTCAAAGGGAAAGAGTTTAAGTTCCACCGAACAACTTGCCCCCCATTAGATGCATATTGAATATAGTTATCACCAACTCTGCCTAAAACATTTGACTTAAAGTCTTTAAGAACCCCTGTTGCAATTAATTCACCACTAGAATCATCATCTTTTATAGAAATATCATATAACTGCTTTTGTACATTGTATGTGAACGGAACATTAGATAGTGCTATAGATAACTTATATGAATATTTTTTACATGAAGGATTCAATGCACTAGCCCCCTTCAAAAACAATACAGCTGTTTTATATTTTTTTTGTTCGAGGCTTATTCGACCTACCTCAAAGAATATTTGAGGCAGAAAGATTTTTATAATTAAAACAATAAATGAACAAAGCAATACTATAGAAAGAAAAATTAATCTTTTTTTCCCAGGTTTCTTTCTCTTTTTTTTATAGGAAAGGCGTTTTTTTCCAGCTAACCCCATAAAACTATTTGCTCTCCACACTGATTGTTAATATATTATTTGACACAATATAAACAATTTTAGTCAGATTTTATATTACTGTCAATTTCGAGAATTTTTGCAAGTGTTTTTGTATCACCTTTTAATTTGAAATATTCGGCAAATTTCGGAGTTGTTTTGATGTTAAAAGAGCGTCCATTTTTATCTCTAGTCCTTGCAATAAGACCCTTTTTAACCAATTCTAAAACGTGTTCATAAGCCGTAGATCCACGCATTTCTTTTAATAATGATTGTCTAATTGGCTCTTTTAAGGCAATAACAGTAAGTGTTTTCAACACCGGGGGCGAAAGCTCAACAGGACAGAGCTTTTCAACGATATCTATGTAATCATTTTTTACCTGAAGAATATAACCATTTTCATCATCTATTTCAAGAGCACCTTCCCTTGTTGAATAGTCCATTATTAGGTCTAACATTGCATTCTCAACATCTTCTTCGTTTGTTTCAAGAATTTCAGCGATTTCTTTTATTTGTATTGCATTAGCGGTAACAAATAAAACAGCCTCTATTCGTGCTTTCAAATTAGCATCAAATTCCATCTATGCTGATTCCTCTTGCAAAACTGGTTCTTTAACAACATAAAGGTCTGAATAAAATTGATCTTGCACTAAATCAAAATCACTAGACGCTGATAAAAATAGCAAAGCAATATAAGCAGATATTCTATCCATACCAAGTAAGGTAAGCGTGTTTAATTCAACTCTCTCTTCAGACTCAAATATTTTCACTAAATTCTCATGTAAAATTTTTACGCTATTTTCAATATATTCATCATGTGCAAGGTTAATAATATCGTCAGAGGTGAACTTTGCATATGATTTTACTCTTCTTTTAGCTCTTTCTAATGTATTTTTTAGTGATTGTTTTCGGTCCATCTCTTCATAGAATTCAAGTTGTTTGATAAGGTCTTTAAGAGTAACAACCCTATTTCTATTAAGTCTTATACTGGTTCTTCTCTGAAGAACTTCATCCAAAGAAATAACATTGTTCCTATTTATTTCTTCTTCTTGATAATCATCCTCTAACCAATCATCATTTATTTCATCATATTCATTATCAGAATGTGGCTCAAATTCCATAGCATCGATGCCTTCAAGAATATTTGATTTAAGCTTTAATAAAACAGCAGCAAACAACAACGTCCTGCCCGTAAGTCTTAGATTATTAGATTTACTCTCTGCAAGATGAACCAAATATTTGTCGGTAATATCAACGATATCTATATTCCAAGGATCAATTTTTCCATGTCTGGCCATTGAAACAAGTATTTCAATACCGTCCTGCTGAGCGTTTGAAGAATCAGTATTAGATAAAAAATCCATACCAGCATTATTAGCATCTGAAGGTGCTGCAGAATTCATATAAAAGTTATCAGCTGAATTTGATTCGATCATACTAATCCCTTAACTTCACTCCCGTAACTCTAGTTTTACCTTTTTCTTTTTGAGTTACCCCAATAGTCCTATTAGCTGATTCTATCATGGGTTTCCTCAAACTAACAACTATAAATTGCGTACTATCTGCTTGATATTTAATCATTTCTGCCAGTTTTTCAACATTTATACCATCAAGGTGCATATCAACTTCATCAAAAGCATAGAATGGCGCAGGCATATATTTCTGTATTGAGAACACGAAAGCCAATGCTGTTAATGATTTTTCGCCACCAGACATTGATTCTAGCCTTTGTTTTTTCTTATCTCTTGGCTGCGCTTCTATAGTAAGCCCACCTTGAAAAGGATTCTCGGGATTTTCAAGAATCAAGGTTCCTTCACCATCCGATAATTTTGCAAATATATCAACAAAATTTGAGTTAATGCTGTTATATGTTTTTAAGAAAGTCTCTTTTTTTAACTGTTCATATCCATTCATTCTTTCCAGAATCTGTCTTCTTTCATTAGAAAGCGTTTCTATTTTTGTTCTTAACTCTTCCTGCCTTGCAATAACTTCATCATATGCTGTTATTGCTCTCATATTAACGGGTTCCATTTCTTCCATACGCTTTTGTAGTCTTTGTATTTTAGAAGTTATTTCTTCAATAGAAATATTAACTGGGGTCAATGAAGCAACATCAATATTAGAGTTTTTAAGTTCTTCTCTAACTTCATCTAACTGAGGATCTAATTCTCTTCTTCTAGCTTTGAAAGATTCAATTTGTTCACTCATTCTAGCAAGATCATTTTCGAATATGTTTTTCTGTTTTTCAATAGCCAATAGTTCTTGTTGAATCAGGTCTCTTTGACTTTGCAGTTGCACAAGTTTTTCACCCAATTCCTTGATTTTAGCTTCAAGTTCTTTAATTTGGACGTCTATGATTTCGATTTCTTCTTGGTATTTTATTTTATCTTCAGCAAGTATTTCATTATCTTTTAATAACTTTTGAATTTGTTCTTCTTTTGTTTTTATAACTTCATTATTAAAATCAATATCTCTATTTAAATCATTAATATCATTTTGAAGATTAAGAACTTGAGTCTGATATTTTTTTATAAGACCTTCTACAGCTTCGGTCATGCCCTTAAGCTTACCAAGCTCTTCTTCGCTCATCTTACTTTCGATTTCTTTAATTTGAGCATCCAACTCTAATATTTTTTGATTCAACTCAACATTCTTTGCTTCAAAGTTATCAAGCTGCTTTTCTATAAGAACTACTTTAGGCTCAAGTTCATTAATAAGAACTGTTCTATGAGTTATATTTTTTTCATTTTCTTCAGAATTTTTCACCAAATTATTTAACTCTAATTTTGCACTGTTAAATGCAGTCATTGTGTTAGAATAATCTGTCCTGACTTTTTCTTGCTTTTGCTCTAGTTCAACTTTTTTCTTTTCCAACAAAGCAAGCTCTTTTTCAAAATTTCTTAAGCGTTCTTTAAAAGTATTTAACTCATCATCTTGATTTTGACTAAACTTCAAGCCTGTTTGTTTTCTCGAGCCACCAGTAATTGAGCCTGATTTTTCAAAAATATCTCCCGCCAAAGTAACCATTCTATATTTCCCAATGAATCGTTTTGCACTTGAGAAATCCTCAACAACAAGAGTTTCCCCTAAGGCATGGAAAAAAGCATCTAAATATTCATCATCAAAATCAATCAAATTTATTGCAAAATCAACAACTCCCTTTTCTTTTGGAAGACGCAAGCTACCAGGAGCTTTTTTTATTTTATTTAAAGGTAAAAATGTCGCAACACCCGCATTTGATGATTTAAGAATATCAATAGCAATTCGTGCCACATCATCATCATCAACAACAATATTTTTCATTCTAGCGCCCATTGCTACTTCAAGGGCTGTAGAGTATTCTTTATCAACTTTTCCTAGCTGCATTAAGGGAGCATGGACACCTTCAATATTTGCATTAAGTACTGTATCTATTGCTTTCCCAAAATTAATTTCTTCATATGCATTTTTCTGAGCTTCCAAATTGGAAATTTTTCTATATGCCATCTGAATATTGTGATTCAAGTCAAATGCTTCATTTTTAACTTTATCAAGCTCATACATTGCATTTTGTTGAACAAGCTTATAATCCTCAAGCTCTTTTGAAAGTTCTTGAATCTCTAATTCAAGCTTATCTTTGTTCCCAGAGAATCCAGCCTTAAAATCTTTAAGTTCTTCTATAATTCTCTTCGAGTCTTCAATCTCTTTTCTATAATTAGACAGATCAGACTCCATAGGTATAACTTGTTTCTGAAGATTAAGTTCTTCATCTTTGAATTGTTCAAGCTGCTTTCTAAGATTATTCCGTTTTTCAATATGTTCATCAGCTGTTTGGCTTAAACCTGCAACTTCTTGCAAAATATTATTTAATTCTTGTTTTTGAATTTCAATATTAGTTTCAACTGATTTAATTTCTTCTTTTTTACTAATAATTTTTTTGTTTGTAGAATCTATCTTCTCTTTTAACGATTCAATACCGTTTTTTGCATTTTCAACAGTTTTTAAATTATCGTGAATATTTTTATCAGCAAAGTTTGAAGCTGAATTTTTTCTCTCAACCTGTCCCTTTAACTCTTCTACCTGTTTTTTTATTTCTATTTGCTCGGCTTCACCATTTATTTTAACAAGTTCTGATATTTCTTCATATTTTGATTTGACCTGGGTAATCTTTCCATTAAGATCTTTTAATTTAAATTCTTCTTCTTTTTTCTTTTTATTAAATTCAAGGATACTCTCATGAACTCTCTCGATAGATTTTTTTATATCAAAATATTTAACCGTTGTAATTTGACTTTCAAGGCCCAGCTTTTCTTCCCTTAATTTTTGATACTTTAGAGCAACTTCTCTCTCTGATGCCAATTGTTCAAGCCTTGTATCGATTTCGGCAAGGATAATATTCGATTTTTCAACTCTTTGTTCAACTGTCTCAAGCTCATTTGAGGCCTGTTCTATCCTTCTATCAAAATCAGCAACTCCAGCTATTTCATCTATAATTTTTCTTCTCTCAGTGGGAGAGCAATTGGTAATACTCGTAACATCCCCTTGCATCATAACGTTATAACTGTTTGGGGTAATGTTATACTTTTCAAGTTTTGTATGAATTTCAGTTAAGGTTGCAACTTTTTCATTAAGATAATAAACACTATTAAACCCCTGAGAGGACTTCTTAATTCTTCTTGCAACAACAATACCTTCTTCTTCCGGCGTATCTGGAGCAAAAGTAACTTTTACAAAAGCTTCATTGCGGTTTGTGTGGGTTGATATAAGATGAAATAATTTTTCGGCCCTTAATGTCCTTGAAGTAGACAACCCAAGCGCAAAAAGAATACTGTCAATAATATTACTCTTCCCTGAGCCATTTGGCCCTGAAATAGTAGTAAAACCTTTTAAGAAAGGTATATTAACATTATTAGCGAAAGATTTGAAGTTATCAACTTCCAACTCTTTAATATACATCTTTTATACGTATTACCCAAGTCTAGACTTATATATACTATATTAGACAACAAATAGACTGAATAGTCAAAAACATTAACTGTTCGTTAACAAATATAAAATACTTTCTTAACAAAAGAAAAAAGTGTACAATAACTAGTACGTGTAAATAGTTAATAATGGGATTTATGGATAAATTTAACATAGTTCAATTTTTAAAAGAAGCTGTAAAGAAAAAAGCATCCGATATTCATTTGAGAACAAATGAACCGCCAGCACTAAGAAAAGACGGAAAAATTTTCAAAACAAAACTTGAACCATTGTCAGAAATCGACTTATTTGAAGTTATAGACACTATTGTGCCAAGTAGCATTAAACATAAAGCGTACGAGGTTTTTGACCTTGACTTTGCATATGAAATTAAAAATGTCTCAAGATTCAGGGTAAACTTATCAAGAGAACTAGGCAGAATTTCTATTGTAATAAGGGTCATCTCTTATGATATTTTAAGCATAAAAGAATTAAACCTACCCGCATCACTTGAACACTTTGCTTCTTTGAACAATGGGATTATATTGATAACAGGACCTACCGGTAGTGGTAAATCGACCACAATAGCTTCTTTAATAGATTTTATAAACAAAAAATATCAAAAACACATTATAACAATAGAAGATCCGGTTGAATTTATTTACACGGATAAAAAATCAATAATTACTCAACGACAAGTTGAGATAGATACAGCTTCATTCCCTGATGGTATCAAATATGCATTAAGGCAAGATCCTGACGTCATACTTATCGGTGAAATAAGAGACTTACAAACAATGCAATCTGCGCTAAAAGCAGCAGAAACCGGGCACTTGGTATTTGCAACCCTTCACACAAATGATGCTATTCAAACAATAAACAGTGTTATAAACTTCTTTGACCCTAAAGATAGAGAATATGCCAGAAAACAACTGGCGGAAACATTAAGAGGAACAGTGGCTCAGAAGTTAATCCCCAAGAGTGACGGAACAGGGAGATTTCCTGCCGCTGAAGTTATGATAGTCACGCCTACAATAAAAGACTTCATAATAAAAGATGATCTTGAACAAATATATGACCTCGTTAAAAAAGGATCTTACAACGAAATGATCACATTAAATATGTCATTATTTGATCTTGTTCAACAAAATATAATAACAAGAGAAGAAGCTATTTTCTACAGTGATAACAAACCTGAATTACAGCAATATCTAAGAGGCGCTTTCCAAGGAACGAATAGCTTCACCAGAATAAATATGTAAAATGCAAAATTTCACAACCAATGCAATAAATTTAAAATCATATAACCTAAGTGAGTCCGACAAAATAATAGTTATGTATTCAAAAGAAAAAGGACTTATCAAAGGCGTTGCAAAAGGTAGTAAAAAAACATCTAGCAAATTAGGCGGCAGGATGGATATGCTTGTTGCGAATAAAATAATGTTATTCAAAGGCAAGAACCTAGATACAATATGCCAAGCTGAAGCACTAGACACATTCATGAATCTAAGAAGGGATATGGATAAACTATTTTATTCAATGTATTGTGCAGAAATAGTAAGCAACTTTGGCATAGAAGATGACCCAAATAGCGAGGAAATATACACTCTTTTTTACTCACTTCTAAAAACAATGTCTAAAGCAAGCACAAAAGAAGAACTTTTATTGTCAATCATTAGGTTTCAACTAAAAATAATGCACATTTGCGGATATTCCATAGAAATGGATAAATGCGTAAAATGTGGATGCAGCACCGAAAAAGAAAGTTTATTTTTCTCTCTGGAACAGGGTGGCATAATTTGCGAAAATTGCAAAACAACAGCTATTGGAGCAATAAAAATACATTATAAAATAAATAACTTTTTAAAAACCCTTCTGAATCTTGATTTTGAGATAAAAACAAAATACGATGAACTTGCAACTGAAAGAATTTGCGAATTTTGTTTTAAATTACTAAAAAACTACATTTCTTTTTATTCTCCCAAAAAATTTAAAACAACTGAAATACTAGAAACAATAAAGTAAAAGGAGACTTAAATGAATCTTGCAGATCATATAGAACATACCCTGCTAAAACCAGATGCCACCACAGAAGAATTAAAAAGACTTTTTGATGAAGCAAAACACCATAAATTTAAGGGAATATGCATAAATCCAATAAACGTTAAAATGGCAAAAAATCACCTAAAAGATTCGGGTGTAAAAATCATAACTGTCGTTGGATTTCCATTAGGAGCAAACTTGCCAGAGGTGAAAGCATTTGAAACCCAAAAAGCCATTGAAGATGGTGCTGATGAGATAGATATGGTTATTTCAATACAAGGAATTAAAAATGCTGATTGGGCTTCTGTAAAACAAGACATACAGAAAGTCAGAGAGGCGAGTCAAAATAAAATTCTTAAAGTAATTATTGAAACCGATTTGCTTTCTGATGATGAAATAGTAAAAGCTTGCGAAATTGCCGTTGAAGCCAAGGCGGATTTTGTTAAAACATCAACCGGATTTGTAAAAAACGGTATTGGAGCAAAAGCAGAAGATGTGTCGTTGATGAGCAGTATAGTAAAAGATACTGACGTAAAAATCAAAGCATCTGGAGGAATTAAAAGCAAAGATCAAGCTCTTCAACTCATAGAGGCAGGCGCGGTAAGATTGGGAACTAGCTGTGGTGTAGAAATAAACAAGGCAGAATAAAAATTATATACAAACTAAAAAAAAATGTTCTCTTTAGAAAATAAAGAGAACATTTTGATTTACTATAAATTTTGTCTAAAAACTTCCAATCCTGATTTTTCTATTTCAGGTGTATTTATTTCAAATACTTGAATTCTTGATGCACCAAGATCAACATTTAATTTTCCATCATCCGATTGAAGTGTGCTATCTTCTCCATAAGAAGGTAGTAAATTATCTAATTTTTGAGCAGAACTCAATCCAGGAATCTGTATTACACCCTTTTGTCTTGATTCAATATTTCTATTAGCAACAACCAACAATGTTTTACCATTTTGATGTCTTGCAAATGCAATTATTTGATCACCGGGATTATTGTCAACTTTTAAAGGAATAAAAGAACCCTTTGTTAAAACTTCTTTATGCTCATTTCTCATTTTCATTGATTGAGCTAAGAACGTACCAACTTCAGGATGTTTCCCAATAAGAGGTCTTGAGAAGTTAAATATATCTGGCTGACCTTCATGAACAGTACATTCATGATTATCAGTATTTGTTTCTGTATCAATTTTGCCCTCAAAATCATACATATAGTCATCACCTGACTGATAACCATCCATGAAGTACGGATTAGTCATAGGAAGAGTGGCCTGTAACCCAGAAACAAGATTCATGAAGTTAACTCCACCATGGAACATTAAAGATTTATCATCATGTGTACCAAATGAACCAATCAAGGACTTACCTTTATCCAGATCTTTAGACATCTCTATGTTTTCTTTTACATAATCTACAAGTTCACTAGCCTTTGTCCATTCATGGAATATATGATACTGTCCATAATAGCTATCAAAGCCAGCTTTTAATGAATCTTTTGGTCTATCAAAATCCATGTTAAGCTGAGGTGAAGCATCTTCATATGTGTAACTTTCTGCAAGCCATGCAAACTCAGGATCTTTAGACCTAGAATAAGGGATGATAATATCCCAGAATTGAGTTGGTTTTGTTCTTGCAACATCAGAACGAACACCATCAAATCCTAAATCAACACACATATCAACAAATTTCTTGTGCATATCAATTAGCTCAGGATTTAATTCTTTTTTAGACTTATCCTTCCAAGGGTCAAACATTCTTATATCATTCCATCCTTGTGGGGTTTTAGCTAATCCATTTCTTTCAAATGCCATCAACTCAGGCTTTGCTTCAAATAAATCAAATGAAGCACAGCTTGGCAAATCTAGCATTACGTGTATACCACGTTTATGAGCCTCATTAATAAATCCTTTTAATTCTTCTTCAACTGTTCTAGGATCATTTTTATCATCCAATGCAGGGTCTATTTTTAAGAAGTCAGAAGGTGCATATAAAGAACCCGCGGTTCCCATTGCGTTTTTCACGCCTGGAGGATTAAGAGGCAACACGTGAAGAGTATTAACACCAAGTTCTTTCAACTCATCTAGTCTTTCAGCAGCATTATTAAAATTGCCTTTAATATCATTTCCTCTTATTAGTTGGTCACCACTAAGATTTTTAGCATTAAAAGTTCTTGGAATAATACCCATAATAACTGCTTCGTTATTTTGAAACAATGTCCTTAAATTGTTTTTCCAAGGTACTTGTTCAGTAGATTTAGCACTGACTGGAGCAACTTTAACGCTTGCATTAATAGCTTTTTGATTTAAAAATTGTTCTAAAATATTTGTATTTTTAGGCTCAATTTCTCTAGGCTGAGCACTATTCTGAGATTGAACTTCTGGAGCAGATTGCGTAGGAACAAAAACTTTATTGACACTTGAATACTGAGATAAAATATTAGTCATTAATTTTTGCCTCCTGTCTTATAGACATCTTCTTTATTCATCTTTCCAAAAAATGTTTCTGTAGCAAGCGTAACACCAGTAAGTCCAACAAAAGCCAATGCAAACGTTTTAAACCATTTATTTGAATTAAACATATTTGATGAAGTTTTAGAAATCAAATCTTGAACAGGAGAAGCAACTAATACGTGTCTTTCTGTACCATTCATTGATGTAGTAGCCTTATTAACTATATGATAAGGCTTCGCCCAATATTGCCAATTTGCAATTTTATCCATGAATTCTTTTTTATACTTTGAAATATTATTAGATAAGTCACCCAATGCTTCTTTGGTTACTGAACTCAAATCAGAATCAAACAAGTAACTCATTGTCTTTTTGTAAGTATCAGCCCCTACATTATTTAACTTTTCTGTGTGATCAACAATGCCAGCTTCTATTATTGTTTTCTTAAGAAGTTCGCCCCAACTTTGTAAAGTTTTTTTAGAAGCATTAAGTAATTCATCAACGTTTTCTGCAACCAACTTCTTATCCATATTAATGCTATTAGCATCAATAAGACTTGCAAGTTGTCGTTTAACAACAGCTATTTTTTCAAATTGTGGATCTCTAACAGCTTTTAAACTGAAGAATTCCTCTCCTTTTGAAAGAATTTTTGTTGCAAGATCTTTATCTTTTTCAAAACCACTAAGTTCTGCTTTCAATAAATCTTTCATTCCATCTGCAGATCTTGAATTAAATTGATTTTTTAACCAATTAGCTTTTCCAGAATCAATAGCATTCAGGGAATCAATTAAGCTGTCATATTCGGCTTTTTTGACACTATAAGCAGAAGCATCAAAAGAAATACCAAGCTCTTTAAATATGTCAGAACTTACTCTTTTTGCAACCTCTTCATCTATTCCATCAACATTATTAGACAAGATTTTTAATAATTCTTTTCCGGAAACATCCGACAAATTAATATTTTTCAACCCAGACAATTCTTGAGGCAACTCAATATTATCTAATCTTTTATACAAGTCCATAGTTTGTACAAGTCTATACAAAGAGTATTTAGCTCCGTTAATTCTGTCCTCAACGTGCTGAGTAGCATATCTGCTAGAAGAATCTTTTAATAAATTCACAGAATTTTCAAGATTCAATCCTGTTTTTGCCAATGATTCAGCACCACTGCCAATAACCTTTTTTAACTGCTTAGAAGCAACATCATTTAACTCTGTCGTTTTAGAATCATATTCTGAAATAAGTTTAGATATTTCAGAAATTGCCTTTTTGTAAGCATCTTCATTTTTTGCTAACGCAGTCAATTTCTTATCCAACAGTGCTAATGACTTTTCTGATGGATTTCTTAACGCATCTAATTCTTTATTATCAAAACCAATATTCTTAAGTGTAGTCTTTAGCTTACTTTTTTCATCTGCATTTCTAATAATATTAACCGTTTTCTTTGTGATTTTGCCCCAAGTATTAGCAATAAAAGTTTCTGCTTTATCACCAACTCTTACATCAATGAACTTATCAACAACTCTTCTTTGAGCAGTCACATCATCAAGTGATTTAAAGACCTGAGTTGCAACTTCTTCTATACTTGAAATTGTAGGAGCATTATGTTTTGAAACAATAGAGGTTAATGCGCCATCCAGTGTTTTCTGCAGTCTTGTTTTGTCTGTAAGATTAAATTTAAAACCACTAGTTTCTTTATTCAAAGAAACAATTTCGTTACCAATAGCTACAGAAAGTTCTTTTATGACAGATTTTAAATTTGTGCTATCCACAACAAAATCAGCACCTTTAGCGTCAAAGTAATTGCTTATGATTTTAGAATCAAGCCCATCATATTTTGCAAATACATTACTTAGAGCATTGCTTAATTCTGTTTTAACTGCAGTTGTTACTGGTCTTGGAGAAGGTTTTACATAAGCCATTAAGTCTTTATGTAAAGCCATTTCAAGGTTCAAGTCGTTACCATCTACAATTTGGCTAACAACTTGCTTCAATGAGTCGTTATTTAATTCTAAATCTGCATTATTTTTGAAGAAATCCTTAAGAGCAGCCTCGCCTTTTGTATTTTTATATTTAGCAATGAACGCTTCCGGCTTTTCCAAAGTACCTGATTGATATTGTTCGAGCTTAGCTATCGCTTTCTCTGTGCTACCCAAAGATAACTGTTGTTGGAATTTTAAAATCAATGGCTCAGACAAATTAGAAGCCAATGCTCCCATCAACGGAGTAGCAAAACCTGCTGTCATCATCCATAAAGTGTTACCCTGAATACCTATTTTTCTCATTTTCTGTTCGGTAACTTCATCTCTATTTGGAACATCTTTAGCAATACCTAATTTATCACCCATTTCATTCATTTGGTCTTTAGAGAACAAATTCATAGGAACATACTGAGGGTCTTGCAATAACATTTTTTTACGGCCAAAACTGTCAACATATTTTTGATGAATATCAACACCTGTCATAGCTTTGATAGGAGCTTGAATAAATAACTTTGGCCACAAAGCCATAGCTCCAAAGAATGTCCCAAAACCGACAAACTCCATTGCTTTTTTCATGTTTAAATTGCCCTTAGTGAACAAGTAGGCAGCTAAACCAAGAGAACCTGTCTTCATCGCAAGATCATTCATTCTGCCCAATTCATAATCATTGGCTTTCCCTGTTACACCTTTTTTTATGCTAGCTACATCTTTTCCTAAGTCTTTAACATATTCAATAGGAGAACCAAATATACGACTTTTAACAAGATATCCGGTGGGATTCTCAGGATGTATTTTTGTATTAGCATTTAAATCCAATTTTATAGCTGGTACTGCTTGTGGAATATACTGAGAATTATTTGGTTTTGTTAATGCAACGTTTAATAAATCAGCCATTAGCATACCACCTTTTCTTTGCTATCATCTATAATAGGTGCAGCAGCAGCTCTTTTAGATTTAAGCTTACCAAAATCGGTCAGTGTTACAATATTTCCAAGTACAGTTACAACGGCAGCAGATAAAAGTAATGCTTTAGCTGCGATTCCAGCAGATCTTTTTCGGCCAACTCCACCTTGTACAAATTCTTTAGCACTTTGCTTCAAGTCTTTAGCTAAATTAACAGTCACGCGGCGAGCGCCAGAAACAACATCCAAAACAACTGTCTTCGGAATATCAGAAACATTTGCAAGCTTTGCCTTGTAATTCAATAGGGAATCTTTTATATGAACCTTTGCAAGCTTATCCCATGGCGTCTGCATTGCCATACCAACAGCAGCTGCAGCCCATAAATATGATGAGAATGTGGCAAATGTTCTTGCCTGTATTACCTTTTCTTTTATTTTAGGCTTCATTATTTGGTCAGAGTCTTTTAGGTTTTCCCCATAACCCATTTTTTTAGCTATATGATCAAAATAACTATTTCTATCTTCTCCATAATACTTAGAATCATATAATAGAGGCCAATTAGGAAAATCTGCACTTTCAAAAACTTTATGATATTCATGACTAATTAAATCAGTATCATTAACCGAATCCGGTAATTCATTAACTTTTCTTCTATAAGGAAGGCTCACATCAATACCTGTAGCTGCTTTCAAAGGCGCTTCAATTAATTTCTTAGAAAGATTTTTAACAACTCCATAAGCAACAACTCCAAGTGCCATTTTTCTTCCAAGAACAGAAGCATTTGCCTGATCCGTTAGCTTAAAAGCTTTGTTAACGCCATTAAATGCAGCTATCATCATACCGCTTCCAACAACATATGGAACCATGCCCATTGTTAAAAACTCATAGAAATTAGCATTCCTACTACCCTTTAAGCCTTTTATCGGATAAACGGTAAGGGCATTTTGAAATTTGTCCGTAGTTATTTTCAGACTTGTAGAAATTGGATGTTTTTCTCTTTCTCGTAAGAGAAGTTGATTATCCGGCATTTCTTTTTTTTCTTCTTCACTTTGCCCGAAATTTGGCGCCATATTGGCATTTCTAGTACTTAGGATACCTATCGATCTAATCATTTTTTCCTCATAAACACAAAGCTTGCTATATTTATCTAAACTCCCCAAAAACATGTTATTGCTACATGCCAGAGCTCATTACGAGTTTTTTTTACATAACTTAATATACAATCTGAACAGTAATAGTTCTTGTTCTTGCTTTGTTATCAAAATCCAAAAGAACTATCTGTTGCCACGTCCCAAGAACAAGACGAGAATCAATCAAAGGAACAGAAACAGAATTACCCACAATTGCAGCGCGAATATGGGCATATCCATTACCATCATTCCATTTTTTATTATGAAAATATTCTTTATCTACCGGTGCAATTTTTTCAAGTATTTCCGGTAAGTCCCTAATTAATCCAGGTTCATACTCAAGCATTGTTATTGATGCTGTACTTCCTGTGACATATACAAATACATTTGCCTCTTTAACATTAAAAGATAAGGCAATATCTTGAACTTTATTTGTGATATCAAGAATGTCAGTAAACCCCCGAGTTGTGACATTAAATTTTTCCGTTTTAATAGCCATAAAAACAAAATCCCCTAGCGATTATAAAATCAAAACCATATAAAATTGATGCATTTACTCAACCATTATAATTAATTAGAGTAAAAGAATGCAACTACTAATGTAGACAATATGATATGACAATTTTTTCACCTGTATTGCTAAATTTGAAAATAAGTCTTAAAATATCAATATAGATCATTACATATACATTAGTGTATTAAACCTTCTTTAATTCCTAATTTTGTAAGCGTTCAGAAGTTTAACTAACCAAGGAGAAACCGAAATGTACCAAGAAGAAAAGCTCATCTGCGAAGACTGTGGTTGCGAGTTTGCATTCACTGTTGGCGAACAAGAATTTTATGCAGAAAAGGGGCTTGTAAACAAACCAAAACGATGCAATGAATGTAGAAAGAATCGTCGTCAAAAACATAAGAAAAAACTTTACGACGTAATTTGCACAAAATGTGGTTGTGAAACAAAGGTTCCTTTCAAGCCTATTGAAGGAAAAGAGGTTTATTGTAAAGATTGCTATCAAAAAAATTAATCATTTTAAAATCTGAATAAAAAAGAAAAAGTATCGATTTCTCGATACTTTTTTAATACTTTATTTATGCGTTAAATGCACCTATTATTTGTAAATTAGGCTCCATAGAACTTTCAAAATTTAAACTCAATGTAAAAATATACGTTATCAACATCAGGATAACAACCCCAATTAACAGGCCTTTTGTAACTTGAGAATCACTCATACTAAACTCCGAATTTAAATTTAAAACACTCTACCAAATAAAATTATGCCATTGCATTAAAAGAACCACCTGCTGATCCTGAAGAAGAAGCCACTGATCCTGCTGTTTCGCCACCAAATAGAGCCACTGATCCTGCTGTTTCGCCTTTATTCATAGCTAAAGAACCAGCTGTTTCATAACCAGGTTTTTGTGCTGCTCCAACAATTGAAAAAATACCCATAGTATTGACTCCTTTATATATCTTTTATCTATTTTGTATCTCACACCTATATAAAAACATTTTATTCTTTTCAAATTCAACATGAGTTTTTTTAGTTACAATCCTTTACAAACTTTTTCAATACAGTTTATTTTACAAGAATAGTCAATAACAGCATTTTGTGAAAAAAACATTGTAACGATTTCGCCAAAACAATCAATGCAACAAAACAAAAGAATAAATAAAAAAACAAACTAATCTTTACAAAAAATGTTGATAGAGATAAACTTAACTAAACATAAAGTACCCTACTTACTAATCATTTAAATACTACAAATAGATCAACTGTTATGCTTTTAGTCTAAATAATTTACCTTACTGGATAATATACAATTTAATTTAAAGCATTAAGATAATAATCTAATACATGAGATTAGGATTTATGTATAAAATATTATTTATCGAAAAAAACCAATATTGGAAAAGCTTTGAAGAGCTTGAAAAAGACAACCTCTTCATAGACAAAGTTTTCTGGAAAGAAATTTGTCATCCACTTAAAGATTATGATCTTTGTGTCGTAGAGATAGACACAAGTGATAATGAATATTTGAACAAAATTAAAAAGCTAATAGAGTCCAACGCTAAGCTTATGTTTTGGGGAACAAACGAAACATGCTCCAGAAATGATATCATCAAAGCTTACGAAATAGGATGCAAAAATTTCGTAAAATTACCACTAGAAAAAGAGATTTTGATAAACAATATCAAGCCATCAGAAAGCGGCATTGATGATGATTATTCCGTTGTCAAAATCAACTTTTCAGATTTTAAAAATTCTAAACTACTAATAGTTGATGATCTCGATATAAATATTGAATTATTACGGGAAGTGTTAAAACCATTTGAGATCACACCTTTAGCTTATACAGACCCAACCGAAGCAATACGAGCTATTGATGAAGAAAAATTCGACTTAATACTGCTTGATATTATGATGCCTAATATTACAGGTTTTGAGTTTGCTCACAAAGTAAAATCTTCAGAACTTAATAGGACCACACCTATAATTTTTATTAGTGCACTTGAAGGTCAAGAGAACAAACTGACAAGTTACAATTTAGGCTCATATGCTTATATAGAAAAACCTATAGATATAAAAACCACACGAGTACAAATATACAACATTCTAAAAATCAAAAAGCTACAAGACTCTCTTTATAATGAAAAAGAAAAACTTGATAATATATTCAAGTTCTCTAATAGTGAGATTATGCTTACAGACAGAAATTTTAATGTAATTTCACACAACAACAGATATACTGTTGCTTCAGTAGAAAACACTTACAATTTTGTAGATTTGATAAGACCAATAAATGAAGGAAAAATAATAGATTTTATATTAGATTTTGAAACAATTCCACAACAAAATATAACGTTAAAATTACAGTATAAAAACGAAATTTTAGGATCAGATATACCGACAAGTACTTGCATTTCTAAGATATTTTCAGAGAACAATACATTAGAAGGGTACCTTGTAATAGTAAATGACATTTCTCAAGAAGTAAAAAATCAGGCTCAAAAAGAAACTTTTATTGCAACATTAACACATGACTTAAAAACACCTATAAGAGCACAAATAAGAGCACTAGAACTCGTTTTGGGTAAAAAATTTGGAGAAGTAGATCCAACATTAGAAAGCATTCTATCTGAAGTATTAAACTCGTGTAAATTTATGCAACATATGACAGATAATCTTCTTACGAAATATAAAAGTGAATGTGGTCAACTCAACATAGTTAAAGAAAAAAGATCTCTATATGAAATAATCAAGAATAACAGCGAAAAACTAAAATATTTAATTGCACAGAAAAACCAGCAACTAAATATTCAATATAATTCTACAATTCATGAGTTAGAATTTGACCCTTATGAAATAGAGAGAGTATTAAATAATCTAATTATTAATGCGTCAGAATATACTCCTGAATATGGAGAAATAACAGTAAAAATAGAAGACGCTGATGACTTTATTCAAATATCAATAATAGATAATGGCTGGGGTATCCCTGAAGAAGATGTTGAAAGTGTATTTGATGAATTTATTTCTACATCTAAGAAGTTTCGCAAAGTAGGCTTTGGGCTTGGTCTATATATTTGCAAAAAAATAGTAGAAGGACATGGCGGTCGTATATTTGTAAAAAGCAAAGAGGGCAAAGGCAGCGAATTCACTTTCACGCTACCTATACAAAAAACTGCTTGTGTTTTAGTATGTGATTAATTTTTATACTATAAAAGAAAATCTTAATTTATTATAAATTTTTAATGATTTTTAAAAAAAGACTATTAAAATATAAATATGACAGGGTGAGTAATAAAGATATTATTGCTCATGTGTTCTAATAGGTATAGTCTTATTAAGAGGTGACTCATGATTGATTTTAATAGATTAACTGACTACACTCAACAAATAGTTTTCTTTGCCCAACAGCTAATGTACCAGAACCATAACACTCAAATGGAACCATTACATCTTCTGCTTGCAATTTTAGAAGAAAAGGAAGGAATTGCAAAAGAATATGCCAAAGAATTAAAAATCGACAACCAAAATTTTAAAAATCACTTGCTTGAAGAAATACAGAAGTTTCCAAAAATCGAAAACATAAACCCATCACAACAATTATACTTGACGTCTGAAACTATAAGACTTTTCGACTTAGCTAAAGAGTCAGCTGAAAGTCTCAAAGATTCGTTTATAAGTATTGAACACTTAATTGTATCAATGACTGAACTCGAAGGATCCACTGTAAAATCTCTACTTCTGGAGCAGAGAGTAACTAAAGAGACAATACTTAAAGCAATGAAAAAAATCAGGGGGAATACAAAAGTTGATTCCAAAAATGCCGAAGATTCATATCAGGCATTAGAAAAATACTCTACGGATTTGACTGCCATGGCACGAAAAGGCAAACTTGATCCTGTAATTGGTAGAGACGAAGAAGTAAGAAGAATAATACAAGTTTTAAATAGAAAAACCAAAAATAACCCAGTGCTTATAGGGGAGCCTGGGGTTGGTAAAACAGCTATAGTGGAAGGTCTTGCCCAAAGAATAATAAGAGGTGACGTTCCCGAAAACTTAAAAGGTACAAAACTAGTATCTCTTGACCTTGGAGCTTTAGTCGCTGGGGCTAAATTCAGAGGAGAATTTGAGGAACGGCTGAAAGCTGTTCTAAAAGAAGTTGAAAATTCAAATGGCGAAATTATCATGTTCATTGATGAACTTCATACCGTAGTTGGTGCTGGGGCAACCGAAGGATCAATGGATGCAGGAAACTTATTAAAACCAATGTTAGCAAGAGGTCTTTTAAGATGCATTGGCGCCACAACCATAAATGAATATCGTAAATATATTGAAAAAGATCCTGCTTTAGAAAGACGTTTTCAACCGGTAATGGTTGATGAACCAACTGTTGAAGATACCATAAGCATATTAAGAGGTTTGAAAGAAAGATACGAAGTTCACCACGGAGTGAGAATAAAGGACTCTGCATTAATAGCTGCAGCAAAACTTTCTGACAGGTATATAACCGATAGATTCTTACCCGATAAAGCCATAGACTTAATAGACGAAGCTTCATCTTCTTTAAGAATTGAAATTGATTCTATGCCGGAAGAATTGGATTCTCTTGTAAGACAAAAAATGCAGCTTGAAATAGAAAAAGAAGCACTGAAAAAAGAAACCAGCCCTGAAAACGTGTCTAAAATCGAAAACATAAACCATATATTAAATGATCTAAACGCAAAAATAGATACACTTAAGACACAATGGGAGCTAGAAAAAAAATCTATTCAAGGTGAAGTCGCAATAAAAGAAGAAATAGAAAAAGTAAAAATAGAAATTGAAGAAGCTGAAAGAGAGGCAGATTTACAAAAAGCTGCTGAACTAAAATACGGGAAACTAATAGAGCTTGAAAAACAATTAAATCAGGTTAATGAAAAAGACTCAAATCAACAAAATCAACTACTCAAAGAAGAAATTGATGAAGAAGATATAACAGAAATAGTAAGTAAGTGGACAGGTATAGCAATAACAAAACTTGTCGAAAGCGAAATGGATAAACTGCTAAGAATGGAAGACTTCCTTCATGAAAGGGTTATAGGACAAGATGAAGCGGTAACAGTTGTATCGGACGCTATCCGTAGAGCACGTTCAGGACTAAAGGACCCTAAGCGTCCAATTGGAACATTTATCTTTCTTGGACCAACCGGCGTAGGGAAAACAGAACTGGCAAAAGCTTTGGCTGAATTCATGTTTAACGATGAAGACTCTCTTGTAAGAATAGACATGTCAGAATACATGGAAAAACACACGGTTGCAAGACTG
This sequence comes from Cyanobacteria bacterium OH_CBB_238, assembly GCA_023409995.1. Taxonomy (GTDB): domain Bacteria; phylum Cyanobacteriota; class Vampirovibrionia; order Gastranaerophilales; family Gastranaerophilaceae; genus JAEYQN01. Next base: position 44,565 of record JAEYQN010000119.1, read on the forward strand.
ATTGGAGCACCTCCAGGCTACGTTGGATATGAAGAAGGCGGGCAGTTAACAGAAAAAGTCAGAAGAAAACCTTATTCGGTCATACTGTTTGATGAAATAGAAAAAGCACACCCAGATGTGTTCAATATAATGCTGCAAATTTTTGATGATGGAAGACTAACTGATTCAAAAGGAAGAACGGTTGACTTTAAAAATACATTAATAATTCTTACAAGCAACATTGGTAGTGATATAATCCTTGAAAACACACTTAAATCAATGGTCTCTCAAGCAGACTATGAAAGCACTAAAGAAGAAGTTCTTGACCTTATGAAACAAAAATTCAGGCCTGAGTTTTTAAACAGAATTGATGAAATCGTATTCTTTAAAGCGCTCACTATGGCTGAACTTTCTAACATCGTTGATATTCAAGTAGAACAGTTGCACAAGCTACTTGAAGAAAGAAATATAAAAATAGAAATTACTCCCGAAGCAAAAGAGCTTCTAGCAACTAGAGGATTTAACCCTTTATATGGAGCTAGGCCGCTTAAAAGGACAATAAGACAAATGGTGGAAAATCCACTTGCTAAAAAATTATTACAACAGGAAATAAATGAAGACTCAACCGTCATAGTTGGAGTCCACGGTGACGACTTAATTTTTAAAACAAAATAAATCACACTCACACAAACAATAAAGCCGAGAAATAATTCTCGGCATTTTACTGTAATAACATCCATCTAACAAATTATTTTTTTATGGGTTTTGTAACTATTACACAAATAATAGAGGATATAAGGTCATGGTAAATATTTCAATTCAACAAAACATAACAACATCGAAAGTTAAATTTATTGCACCTAAGTTTGCCTTAAATAATACTAAATTTAACCATGGACAGCTAGCTGTCGATACCGTAACTTTTACTGGGAAAAACAAACAAACAAATCAGCGAGAATATTCTCTTTTAAATATAGATCCTCAAAAATATCAACCATTTCCTTCTCAGATAAGAGAAGGAGAAAAGAACAGGCGAGAATTGCAACTCTTGGCAAACACTCTTGGAATAAAAATTGAATTACCAGATCAAGAAGAATATGCCGAAGCACTCCATACAGAATTGGAGCTTCAACGAGCCGACAATAAAATTAAGCAGGCCAAATTTCAGTATAATAAAGCAAAAGATTACGGCAACTCAAAAGAAGAAATAAATCAAGCATATGAAAATATTTCTATTGCTGAAGTTAAAGCTCAAGAAATAAAAAATAATATACCTGAAAATAAAAAACAAAAATCAGAAAAAACAATCTCTCAATACAAAGAGGCTGAACAAAAAATCAATAATACAATTAAAGATATAAAAATAAATACCCTTATAGAAGTTTTAGGAGAAGATATAGAAGACATAATTGACAAAGAAAAAATCCAACGACTTCCAAATTACAGCTCACACTATAATAGCTTTTCAAACTTTGAAAACGTGCAATATCTAGAAGCATTGATTGGAGTAACAATTATTACAAAAAATCTAGGTAAAAACCCCAAAAACATCAAAAATGAGGACCTTCAAGCATGGAGTGATTCTAAAAGCCAAAAAGAACTACAAGATCAGGTATTCAAAATAGCAAATAAATATGCCATTCTTGTAGAGGCAAGATGCGCTGGAGTTAAAGCAAAAAACCCATCAGAAAAAGAAATAATAAAAGCCCATGAAAACTACAGCAAAGCTCTGTTAGAACTCCATGTAACAAACAAGAACAGATATCTTTACGATTAAATAATTCGAAAAATAAAAGAGATGGATAAATTTCCATCTCTTTTGTCTGTATTATAGTTTAATTACTTTTAAAATATCCTCTAACTTAGAAGTAGTTTTTAAAACATCAACCCCTGAATACTTGATAGCACTATCGGGATCTTTTAAGCCATTTCCGGTGAGAATACAAACTATTTTTTTACCTTCCTCAACCAAACCTAATTTATTAGCTTTTATTAAACCAGCTACGGAAGCAGCAGAAGCAGGTTCAGCCAAAATTCCTTCTGTTGAAGCGATAAGCTTATATGACTCAATTATCTCTTCGTCCGTTACACAATCAATAATTCCCTTAGAAAGATCTCGAGCTCTTTCTGCCTGTTTCCAACTTGCAGGATTTCCAATTCTTATCGCCGTTGCAATAGTTTCAGGATTACAAATTCTCTCCCCTTTAACGATTGCTGCAGATCCTGCCGCTTCAAACCCCATCATTTTAGGCAAATGTGTAGATTTTCCAGCCAGTAGGAACTCTTCATATCCTTTAAAGTAAGCTGTTATATTACCAGCATTTCCAACAGGTATAAAATGATAATCGGGAGCATCTTCAAGTGCCTCAACAATCTCAAACGCACCAGTCTTTTGTCCCTCAATTCTGTATGGATTTACTGAATTAACTAAAGTGATAGGGTATTTTTCGGATATTTCCCTAACTTTTTCCAACGCTTCATCAAAATTACCTTTGATTGCAATTATTTGAGCACCATACATCATGGCCTGAGAAAGCTTACCAAGCGCTATATATCCATCTGGAATAAGAACAAAAGTCTTCATCCCTGCTTTAGCACCATACGCTGCTGCTGCTGCACTTGTATTACCGGTTGAAGCACAAATAATAGCCTTCGCGCCATCTTCAGCCGCCTTGGAAACAGCCATTGTCATTCCTCTGTCTTTGAAACTTCCAGTTGGATTTGCGCCTTCGAATTTCAAATATATTTCCGCATTTACCCCTATCTTCTTTGCTAAATTATCAGCTTTGATTAATGGCGTATTACCTTCATTTAAAGTAATTACAGGAGTTTTTTCCGTAACCGGCAAAAATTGTCTATATTTGTTAATTAATCCTTGATAATGATTCTGTGACATGATTTTTGCTCCTTAATTCATAACTCTTATTAAACTATTAATTTTATTTATACAAGATGACAACAATAATTCATCAATTGCATTTCTTACGTTAGACTCTTTACTCAAGGCAGTGATAACAACAACTTCTGCAGTATTATCATCATTAATGCCTTTTTGTAAAATGCTTGCTAAGTTAATATTGTGCTTTCCGCAAATTGTACCAATCAACCCTATGGCTCCTGGATTATTTGCAGCACTAATTGAGATATAATATTGATTATGAGTTTCATTAATATTCACTTGTTCGGCTTTTATTTCGTGATGGCATCTCATCATTGGAAGAGGATGATTAGATTCATTAATTTCTGTAGCCAAAGCTAAAATATCACCAACAACAGAGCTAGCTGTTGGCATTTCTCCAGCACCAGGCCCGGTAAACATAACTTCACCAACAGGCTCACCTTTTAACATCACAGCATTTGTAACGCCATTAATTTTTGCTAATACGCTTTTCTTGGCAACAAACATCGGATGAACTCTAACGTCCGCCTTGTTATCCTCAGTTAACTGAGCCAATGCTATTAATTTTATTCTATACCCAAACTCTTTAGCGTGTTTTATATCTTGAGCGCTTATTTTTGTGATACCTTCTCTATAAATTTTATTAATATCAACTCTCTGTTTAAAAGTAATAGTAGCAAGAGTTGCAAGCTTATATGCGGCATCAAAACCTTCCACATCACCAGTAGGATCAGTTTCTGCATAACCTAATTCTTGCGCTTCCTTTAAAACTTGAGAGTAAGATACCTCTGACTCAGTCATTTTGGTGAGAATATAGTTGGTTGTGCCATTTAAGATAGCAGCTATTTTAGTGATTCTATTCGCTCCCAGAATGGTCTTAATTGGCATTATTATGGGGATTCCACCAGCAATAGCCGCTTCATAAAGAACAACCACATTGGCATCTTTTGCCAAATTAAACAATTCTTCACCATGTTTTGCCAAAAGTTCTTTATTTGCAGTTACTATGTGTTTGCCATTTTTCATAGCTACTTTGATTAAATCAAAAACAGGGTTTACCCCTCCAACCACTTCAACAATAATATCAATTTCAGGATCATTTACAATAGATAATGCATCATCAGTTAATATTGATTCATCAAAATTATCAATATTTCTTTTTTTTGACAGATCTCTAACAGCAATTTTTTTAATACATATTTGATTGAATGACTGCAATGTTTTATAAACACCTACACCAACGGTGCCTAAACCTATTATTCCAACATTGGTAACCTTCATAAAAGCTCCTCATTTATATAGAACTATTAAAGCATAAAATGGGGCATTTTCGTAGACTTGATTATTACTGAAACTTAGAATAATATAGACTAATGGTAGTAATAGTAGCCTATTTAGATTGGCTCATTCTAACTATCAAAGAATAAATGGGGCGTTAGCGCAGTTGGTAGCGCACAACACTGGCAGTGTTGGGGTCAGGGGTTCGAATCCCCTACGCTCCACCATAAAAGGGATATGTATGTTTGAATATTATGTTTATTATTTGGCTGATGAATTAAGAACCAATACTGGATTAATAGCATTATTATCGATACTCCTTACTGGATTCGTAAACATGGCAATTCAGCATTTTTCACGAAGCCTTGAACTAAAAAAACATAAACAACAATTGCTATTTGAAAAAAAGTATAATGCTTACGCAAAATTTTTTGAATATTTTGATGAGTATTGTAAAATTGCACAAGATTATCTTATTGCGATAAAACAGTTCAACGATGAAACACCTATGGATGAAGATGAATTCGAAAAAGCAAAATCAAAATTATTGATTACTTGGGAAAAGTTTATACAAATCAAAAGTTATTTAGATATGCCTGGAACAGAACTTTTAATATTTTTTTCTTGTAATAAAAAAATTGAAAGTAAAGTATTAGAAATAAGACAATCAGAGGATTCTATCATAAATCCAAATAACCTATTGGCAATTGAAAGACCGAAAATTGAAAAACAGATTAAAAGCTTATCTGAATTATTTCAACTTTTAAAAGAAGATCTAGGCTTAGAGAAAATTTAACTATAAATTAACATCTTTCAGAGGCTTTTGCTATCAGAACAACCATCACCAAAATAACCTTTTGAATTGACGGTTTTCAAATATAAATTGTATAATAGCTATATTCCTTGTGTAGATTCACGCTCTAGATAGCAAAATTGTTTACAAGATAACGAAATTTGTCATGCCAATTTGTACTCATCTCTTACCAGGCTTTTTAGCCAAAACCAATGAACAGCTGACTACTTGAATAATGTTTCTATTCTTTCCAGAGAGCAGGCATTTTCAGGCTGTGCAAAATCATTATATAAGCAATAATCATTAACAACCTGTTTCAAAGATTTGATTTTTGCACTAGTTAAATCTAGAATATAACTTTCAGAATGAAGCCCATAGTTGCTGCCATAAGCTGTAGAATCGTTATCATAAGCAGGCAAAATAACATTCCTTTGAATTAATCTGTATTTCAAAAACTCAGATTGATCTTTCCTAAATGCATCAACAAAACCTTTATCAGATTTAAAATTCTGAATTATTTTATTACAAATACCATTATATTGTTTATCCAGTTTTGCCAAACGACTATGAGAATAATTTAGCATATCTGCTTGCGTTGGATATGCAGGATTTTCTGATCTTAATTTTAAGTCATTAGATTTTGTGACGCCCAAAGCCACAGAAAAACTCAAACAAATAGAACATATAAACAAAAAAATACAAAATTTTTTCATAGGTATAAATATACCATAAAATTCATTAAAAATTAGTCAAACAGAAAGGAAAACATATGCCACAAGAAAATTTCAAAAAAGCGTTAAATTTTTTATACCCATCGGAGGGTGGTTATTCTAACAATAAGAATGATAAAGGAGGCCCGACAAATATGGGAGTGACTCAAAGGACTTACAACTACTATTGCATAAAAAATAATTTACCAACAAAAAACATTAAAAATATAACAAGAGATGAAGCTACGAAGGTTTATTATGATGAATATTGGAGAGCATCTGGTGCTGACAAAATTTCAGACCCAAAAATGGCTGTAGCAGTTTTTGATACGGCTGTTTTACATGGTCCAGGGACTGCAAAAAGTTATTATCAAAAAAGTGGCGGAGATATAAATAAATTCTTAGATCTCAGAAATCAAAGTTATGACAAAATTGTTGCAAAGGATCCTACACAAAATCAATTTTATGCTGGATGGAAAAATAGAGTTAGCAACTTAAAAAATTACTTACAAAACAATGACCTTTTTAAAGCTTCTGACAATTCAAATAACAATCCTAAAACATTAAATGCTGGTGTAGAAGTTAATGTAGACAAAAATGGACAAAGACTCTTTACGCGAGAAGAAATCGGTAAAATGTCCACAAAAGAATTCCAAGCAAACGAAAGTGCAATACTGAAACAACTACGTGAAAAAGGAATTCCAACAAAAGCATAAGTCGAATCAAAGAGCAAGTCTTCCAACGGAAGTTCAAAATCGTATTCTGGTTCTTCTTCGAGTGATGGACGCTGGGTTACTATAAATGGAAATCATGTCTTATTAAAAGATTAAATAAAAAAATATTGAGCGGTAATCAAATTAAGCATTATCGCTCTTTTATTGCTTATCGACTGACTTGTTAATCAAAAAATAAGTTCTAAAGTCGTACACCAGACTCCAGTTTAGAAAAAAGGGACTAGAGAATAACCCCCCTTTTTATGCGAAAAAGCCCCGATTGGCGGGGCGTTTCGGGCATCGATTTTTTAAAGAGAATTTTTATTCGAATAAAAATCAAGATTTTTTGCTATTTACTAAAATAAATTCTCTTTTCTCATTTTTCCTAGCCCCCAGTTTAGATTACAAACAGATAAACAACAAAAGACAATTAATGATTTGCTACTCCATGTACATTCATATAGAAAGTCAGTCTTATTGACAGTTCCCAACAGTACAATTGCCAGGACGTGTTTCATTCCAAATCTTAATTAAGTTTGCTTTTACAGCAGGATGTCTGTGCCAATATTTGATAATTTTATAATCTTTTTCAGATATTACACCTGCAATCTTTTCACAATTATCAATTCTAAATGAGGCATCAAGATTATTATATTTAACATGAAAATGTGCAGGAGCGTGTTCATTAGGGTAAATATCTATTTTCAATTTTCCCTGTAGCAGCTCTACTCTTTGTCGTATTTCGTAAACAATTCCATCAGGTGATATTTTACAAGTATCAAGATATTCTTTTAAAAACATTTCTAAATTGGTAATTATTTCATTCATTACGTCTTTTCCTTATTTCCGTATATTATACACAAAAGGATTATTTGATATTTTTAAAGATTGAAGTTCTTTATTCGTCTGTAAACCTACATAATAAGAATTTATTCCAACAATTATGGTTATTAAAAAATCTATTTCCATTTTTGATGCTTGCAACAAATAGAAAATCATTTTTTTATCTTGTCTTGATGGTTTTGGATTAGGTTCATTATGAGTGTGCCATTCTCCCAAATAAATTTGCTTTCCGTCACTTCTTTTCCATCTTTCTTTAATAATTTTTTGAGCAGTTGTCTTGTCGCGCTCAAAGAAAAAATACCCTGCATTATCCATTTGAGAAGGTTCTGTTATCTCATTAACGATAATACAATCATTTATACATAGTTGTCCCAACAAAATTCCGCCTGATTCTTTCCGAGGCAATTTTATTCTATATTGTTCAAATTTTTCTTTAACTTCCGAACTTAATACAATAGTTTTTTCAGAGCCTATTTTATACATTTTAGCTGTTTCCTCTACAGCAATATTCAAAACCCACTAATTCCTCCTAGTATTTAAAGTGAAAAAATATAAAAATAATTAGAAAAACAAAAATTACTGGTAAAATTATTTCAATAAAGGTCGCTACCCATTCGGGTTCGTTTGACTTTCTATTTATAATTCGCGTGAAAGGCTGAACGAATGCAGATTCAAGAAGAAGAATAACAACATAAAACAAAAAAACCAAAGTAGCTTTAAAAAAATTATTCTGTGAAAATATAACCGCAAATCGGTTCTTAACTTTATCCTTTAGATTAATATTTTTTCTGTTTTCGATTTTTACTCCAATGTTTTTACAAAAACTAATTGATATATTTTTAATTTAGAAAAGGCTTAACCAAACGGTTGTTTGATAAAATCTGAAATAATTTTAAATAAATACTTTAAGCATATATTGTATTTGTTTAGTTAGGCTATACCTTATTAAAACTTTCAAATACCTTGGGTTTAATCGTGTTGTTAATTACAACTTGGGGTGAAACATTAACATTAGCCATTAATGATTCGGGCTTAGTCGCGTTGTTTGGTTGAGTTGGTTGAGTTGGTTGGAGTGTTTTGTTCGTAGCAACTTGTGTTGACACATTAGTATTATTAGTAGAAATCTGAGGATTAGATGATTTATTGGGTTGTGATTGGATTGGCTTTTTTTGTTTTGATTTTTTGTATGCATAAGCACAAATTCCAGCAAAAGCCACTACTGATGTAGCTAAGAATACTTTTGATTTTAAGATTCTTTTAACTATATTGTTGGGAGTGACAGTTGGTTCAGATGGAGGTTCGGTTCTGTTCATAAATCTTTTTGGAATGCCACTACCTTCTTTTACAGACTTAGTTATTTCCTCAATATCTTTTTTACAATTTTCTGTGAGTTCTTCTATCCTATCTTGAAGAGGTCGCATTTTATCTTTGCAAGTTTGTATTATATTTTTTCTTTCTTCTACATATGGCTCGGCGATTTCTCTAACTTTTTTGAATTCATCGAAGTCTTCTGGCTTTATTGATTCATCTAATATTTGTTCAAATCCTACCCTGTTAGGTCCAGTCGCAATATTATCCAGTTTTGATGGGTCTTGCGTAGTGAATATCAGTTCTGCATGAAAATGTGTATCACATTTATTCATAAGATTCTTCATACAGTCAATGTTCTCAGCATCATTTAGAGTTGGATTTATCAGTCTATCCATATTCTCAACATAAATCAGAGTTTGTCTTCCTGTTCTTTTAAAGTTTTCTTCAGATTTCTCTAGATATTCACCTATTTTTTCTTGAAAATCATCATTACTAGGAATATCATCAGCTAGCTTTTCAAAATCGTAGTTGAAGCCTCTATCTTGACCATAGTATTGCATCTTTAAAAAGAAATCTACAAAATCTACATACTTTTTATTAACTTCGGGATTCTTGCCTACTATCATAAAGCATTTTTCGAGATTTTCTGATGGAACAAAATCGTACCCAAATAGCATTTTTTCATCAAAGTGATCAACGGCTTGCATTATTTTTTGGGCACTAGGCTTTTTATCAGACTCTAATATATATTTCATACGCCCACGAACTTTGTCAAGAGCAGGAGATACTTGTGTTTTTAATTCTTCTGCTTCTTTTTTAGCTTGATTTTTGATGCCATCAATTTGATTACTTAGTTCATTAATGGAGGTGTTATATTTATTTTTAACTTCTTCAATAACCTTAGTCATTTCTGGAGAATCTTGTTTTATGAATGAGTCAGAATTTCCAAAAGCAACTTGCCTTGGTTGTAATTTGACAAAGTTACTGTTTGATGTATTTAAATTTGTTTTATAGATGTTGTTAGAAATTTGCATTTTAAATTTCCTGTTATTTTATGTAAGCATCGTATTCTTCTTGGAATTTTTTCATTGCTTCAGAATTAATCCCAGGAAGTATAGTTAATGATTTTATATATTCTGATATATCCTCTTGTGACAAATTATTCCCTTTTATTTCATGTGTATTGTCACATATTTGCTTTATTTGCTTGTTATTATACCGTCCATTATTTTCTTTTCCTTTATTTATTAGTTCTTCTGCCAGTTGCTCATTGTTGACTTCACCTTCTGTGATGCCGTTCAAATAATATTCAAACATTTTAGATGCATTATATCTATCAGGTGGGTCAATGGCAAATACAATAGGAAATATTTCATTACTTCCTATATCAAAACCTGTCATTAGAGGATAGTTTGTTGCCGCGAAGACAGTACAATGATATTTCTCAGAGCAGTTACTCAAAAAATCTCCCAGTTCAGGTAATATTTTAGAATTTTTACTTGCCAAATTTGTTATTTCGTCGATAAATATAATTGTTCTAGTTTTGTCTTTTTTAAATTTTTCTTCTGCTTTTTGAGCTTTGTCTAAAATCTTTGTCATAGCTTTTTCCTGTGCAGCTTGAGATTTAGAATTTGTAATAATTTCGACAACATCACCACAATCAGCTTCTTGTGCTACAGCTTTAGTTATATAAGTTTTTCCATTACAAGATGGCCCAAAAAACATTATACTGCCAGGAACTTTTACATCTTCACCTTTTTTTTCAGCTTTTACTTTATCTATAAACACCTCAAATAAAGTTGCCTGTTCATCTTCATAACCTGCAACTTTAGACATTCCTATTTTTCTAGACCTGTCTATATATTTATTTTGTAGTTCTGTTTTCATATTTAGCCTTTTTAGATCTTCTTTTTTGTCTAATTTTGAAATTTCTTCGGGCATTTTTTCTGCGTCCGAGACCATTTTTTCAGCTATCACTTCTCTTTTGACTAATGAGGCCTCATACTCTTTTAAAAGTCCCATTTGCTCCTCAAACTCTTTTTTTCCATTGTTAGCAGTAGTAATAGGGGCTTTATTTCTGTCAATTTTTTTTATTTCTTCTTTTATGTTTTTATTTTTTAAAAGTTCATCTTGTTCTTTATATATTCCAAATTTGAACTTTAAATTGTCGATGATTGTTCTTCTCTGAGAAGTTGGCATTGATTCATCCTTTTTTGTATCAGCTTCATTTTTTACTTTAATAGAAGAGAATGAAACTGTAGCTTTCGGAGAATAGTTGAAAGTTTTATTATAATTATTATTTATATTTATTAAAGGAGATATTTGCATATTATTAATCCTTATATTCTTGTTTCATAAAAAGTAATAGGTACATCAATATTAGTGACTCTATTAGGTTGTATTGCAATGTTATCTAATTTTGATGGATCTTTTGCTGTAAAGATTAATGTTGAATGAAAATTTGTGTCTGCTTTATTCATTAGGTTTTTCATACATTCAATATTTTCAAAATCATTTAATTTAGGATTAATCAATTTTTCTAAGCCATTGACGTATATAAGAGATCTTTTGCCTGTTTTTTGGTAACTATCTTCTGCTTTTTCTAAAGCTTCACCTATTGCCTCTTGGTGGTCATCGTTATTGATAATGTATGGTACTTTTACATAATTGCAATCGGTGTTTTCTCCTGTCCAATCGATTAGATCTTGCATTAATGGAGTATTTTCTCCAGTAAGCATTAAACAATTTGGGAATTCTTCAACGAACTTTTTCTTTTGATCTAAGTCTATAAGGTCTATAAATTCCTTTTGTATTTCTGACTTTACAGCTTCTTTTTTTGTTTCAAGACTTGCTATTTTTTCAGCTCTTTCGTACTTTTGTACGAGTACGTCTTCTCTGTATGTTAATTCATGGTTAACAATATCTGCAATCATATTACGTTTTTCGGAAATGTCTAAGTTAGCGGTTTTTAAGTTTTCGTTTTTGTTATCATTTTTCCTTTTAGCACTTAGTATTTCAGAAATCCCAAGGGTAAATATTGCTTTTGCCCCTCTTTTTATTGGGTTTTTTTCTTGCCAAAAATCTTGGGCAGTGTTGATAGCTTTTTCTCTTTTTTCTTGAGCTAGTTTTTCTAGATCCAAATTATTATCAATAAAATTAAAAGCTTCAATAACGTTGTCCATATTTTTGCAATAAGGGCCGACACAAGTATGGAAATGATCTGTATATTCTACTAAATAATATGGCATATTCTCTTTAACTTTAGATGGTCCATCGTTTTGGATAAATTCCTGATGCCTACCAAGCTTAAGTAGTTCTGAGCATATTTGTTTATTATAACCAAACATCTCTATTGCTTTATCTATGTCTCCCATTTTTAGTAGTTTATCGCATACTAAATTTTTTTGTCCAAATTCATCATAACATTCAGTCCTCAGATTAATTGTATCGCCAATTCTGCCTATGTCTATAAGGCATTCAGCCACATCAGCTTTAGTGCCAAGTTTTATAGCTTCATCTAATCTTCCCGTTTTAATTAATTCGATTGTTGCAGCTTTTGGAATATAACTTTTAGGATTTTCAATAACTTTATCAATTCTGCCTTCTTCTATTAGTCTTCCGGTCAGCACATCAATAATATCTTTATAATGATAATTATCATACTCGTAATGACCTATATACCCAGGCTTTTGAGATTCATAATATTTAGCAAATAGTTCATCGATTTGGTTTTCAAGTTGACCATGCTTATCAAAAACATCAAGAAGATCTTTAGGAGATGCCTTCAACTCATGTCTCATATAACTTGTAATGTCCTTATAATTTAATTTAATATTTTCCAGATCTTCTTTTGTTAATCTGCTTCGATGATTTACTTGGCCATCATTTCCAATTACTATACAACCATCGAAATGTCCATCTGGACCATATTGTCCAATCCCCGTGTATTGAAAGAATTCTAGAAGAGATCCTAGATGTTCTTTCATATATGATTTTAGCGAACCATTCGAATGTTCGCCATTCCAACAAGAATCTGCATCCACCCTATCGGTTCCGCCTGAGTTTAATTCCCAATTAGAAGGAATATCATCTATTTTGCAACCTTTAAATGATATATTATTCGATCTGTTTATATTTTGTGCTGCCTGGAAGTTTGCTGATAAAGTTTGTGATGATATTTTATCGGCGTTTTCTCCTTTAAAACTTGTTGTGGAGAGTGGTGCAAAGCTTGTTTGACTTGCTTTTTCTTTTTGTATAATTGTATTTTTATTTGACTTTAAATTTACTGAACTAATTGCATTTATCATTACCATAACTTGTCCTTTCGCGGTTACTCTAATTGGTACAAAAGGATAAAAATAGATTTTTTGTCACAAAAAAGCAAGCAAACACATAAATATTTACAAATTGGATATTAAAATTATATTTTGACACATTTTGCAAAAGACTGAATGCAATCAACAAATACAAAATACTAGATAAAACAACCAAATGCTTCATAATCATCAACCAAAATTGTCTTTGAATTAGTATTAAGAGATTACCTCTTTTAACATTGGAAGAAGCAACTTAAATTCTTCTATATTTTCTTCGTAAAAAGTTCGATTTCTATCAACTAGTGGCAGTGGGAAATTATACTTATATTTTTTAGCTAATGTCATGCCCCCATATAATTAGTCCATAGTTTAAAAGAAAATCCGTGTAAATCCACTTTTTATTAAAAATATCAATTTTGATTCCCTGTTATTTTTTTAGGGAAATTAGCCCAAAAGTTGGACGTTTATACTTGTATATAAGCATTAATAGATTTCTATTTATCTGAATTTTTACTTAAAATTAAAAATTTCCCTGTAAATTCCCTGTATTTTAAATATGAAATATGAGACTATTGCTGTCAAAACTACATCCACCACCATAAAAGGGATGTGTATGTTTGAATATTATGTTTATTATTGGGCTGATTATAAATAAGCAGATGGCTTTGGAATAATTAGCACATAGTTTTGAAACAAATTTTTTATTCTTATAATTTTTCAAGTACTAATCTTTTTACTTTTCATAAAAAACAGCATTGGAATTATTAGCAAAGACACAATAGTGAAAATTTTAAATGTATCCATATATGCAAACAAAGTAGATTGCTGAAGTAATTGATTGTACATTATTTTTTTTGCCATAATCAAAGCAGAAGTTGCATCTGTATGTCCTGCCAACATTGACGAATATGCGTGTAATCTTTCCGCATAATTTGGATTTAATGGATTCAAATTACCAACGAGGGAATGTTGATGGGATTGCGAAAGTCTTGATACAGCTGTCGTAACTGCTGAAGTTCCGATCGCACCACCTACATTCTTCATTAAATTTTGAAGTCCGCTTGCATTTGTCATTTGTGAATTTTTAAGCGTAGAACATGTCATTGGAATAATTGGAACTATTGCAAAGCCAAGGCCAATCCCAAATATTAAATTCGGTATAGAAATACTAACCGCTGCAATTTGAAGATTTAAAGAGCCTAACTGCCAACATGAAATACTTATTAGTATTAATCCAATAATTATCGCAACTTTATCATTGATTTTTCTAGATATAATACCGTATAAGAATAGAGAAATTATACACCCAAGCCCCCTTGTCATATATGCTACTCCGCTTAAAAAGGCAGTGTAGCCCAACAGCCCTTGCAAAAATGTCGGTAATATTGCCATTGACCCCATTAATAAACCTTGCATTCCCATTTGTAAGAATGAGCCGAAGAAAAAATTTCTGTCTTTAAAAATGCTTAAATCGCATAATGAATTTTTTTGTATTAATTGAGAGGAAATAAATAAAATAAAAAATACTATTGATGCCAAAAATGTCCAACAAATCCATGTTGAGCCAAACCAATCTGCATTATTTCCTTTATCCATAACAATTTGAAACGATACAAGCCAACCTATCAAGTAGAAAAACCCCCATTTATCAATTTTTATGTTTGATTGTTTTTTTAGATAAGGCGGATCTTCGACATACATTTTTGTCAATATAAGCGACAAAATTCCAATAGGAATATTGATAAAGAATATGTACGGCCAAGCCCAATTATCGGTAATCCATCCACCAACAATAGGACCGATTACAGGTGCCGCGGATAACACAATACCAAATAAAGCTATCGATTTCCCCCGTTTTTCAGGGGTAAAGCCTTCAATCATTATTGTTTGTGCGATCGGAGTAAGAGCACCACCGCCTAATCCTTGTATAATTCTTGCCAACAACATTACTTCTATTGATTTTGCTAAACCACAGAAAAAAGAAGCCAAAGTAAAAGTTATGACGCATATCATGAAAAAGTTTTTGCGTCCAAATAATTTACAGAAAAAATCAACTGAAGGGATTATTATTCCGCTTGCAATTAAATAACTTGTCAAAATCCACATGGATTCTTCTTTACTTACCGAAAAACTTCCAGCCATATGAGGTAATGCAACATTTGCAGCTGTTCCATCTAATACTGCCATAAATGCCGACGTTAATAATGGTACTGCCATCAACCAAGGGTTAACTTTGGGTTTCCATTCTTCTGAAATTGTATTTTCTTCCATTTTTTCCTTATGCGTTCGGTTGCCATACACTTAGTACAAAAAAATTTCCCTAGGTTTCTTCTTTTTCCATTTTTATCAAGAAATTTTCAGCCTTTGTAAATAATTCTTCTACTATTTTTATGTTTTCTGTACTCAGATTTTCTAAGTCTTTTTTAAAACCCCTATCCATTTCTTCATGGATTCTATCGTGGATCTTAATTATTTTTTGTCCATTTTTTGTTAGGTCTAAAGATAATTTAGATGCATTATCTGGGGATTGAGTTTTTTTAACTAAACCTTTTTTTTCCAACTTTTTAATAAGTTCGGAAATTGTTCCTTTTGTCATTTTTGCTATTTTTGCGATATTCGTAATACTGATTTTTGGGTTTTTTGAAATAATCATTAGCATATAAATTTCGGAGTTGTAAAGTCTTTGTCCGTCAAAATTGTGTGGCCGTTTTTCAAAATCAGTCCACATCTTTGCAATATTCTTAAATTTTTGCATTAATAACAAATAACTCATGCTTATAGTGTATGGTAGCCTAATACTTTTGTCAAGTATTTTTAGTTTTCCTTTATAAGATATTACTTTTTTTAATGGCAATTTATTTCCATTAAAATGTTCAATTTTCCAAAATTCAAATGATTAATTACATTTTATAAAATTACCTGCAAAAGGATAGATACTGTTTGTAAATATTAGTTAAGGTGGAAGAATAGAACTGTCTATTATTTTTTTGTTTGGACTTAAATATATTGTCTGGTCTCAATTTTATAAATAACAAGGTTTTTTAATGACACAATATCTGCAAGCCATTGATAGGTCTAAATATTTAATCAAAAATAGTTATCCAACAAGTTTTGGGAAGAAGTCAATAAGTAGCGATCCCGTTTGTGATAAAGATTCCAAAGATACACACAAGATCAAACATCATACAACACAAGCTTTACTATTGACACTCTCTCTTCTAGCTGCGCAAAATATTTTGCCAACAAATAATGCTGAGCAGAATTCATTCTTAAGAATGGAGTATTATACCAAGGCTGAAGCAGACTTAAATATCAATGATAATACTTTAAACACATACGAAATTTTATTCAACCCACAAAAAAATTTTTTTGATAAAAAAGAATTCAATATAATCGCCCATAGAGGCTACACGGCAACAGCTCCAGAGAACACTATTCCTGCATACATTGAAGCCGCAAAAATGGGTTATAGCAAGGTTGAAACTGATATAGCATGGACAAAGGACTCCATACCTGTCTTATTACACGACGAAACTATTAACAGAACTGCCAGATATAAGAATGGAAATAAACCATTTTTCTCAAAAAAATGTTCGGATTTAACATATAATGATTTGCTAAAGTATGACTTTGGAATCTGGAAAGGTAAGGAATATGAAGGAACAAAAATTCCGACATTGTCAAATTTCCTTGAAACTTGCAAAAACTACAACCTACAACCATATATAGAAATAAAACAAACTTCCGACTTTGATGCCAAAAAAGCCAAAATTCTCGTAGATAGTGTCAAAGAAGCTGGTATAGAAGATTCTATTACTTGGATAAGTTTTAATGCTGAATATTTGAAATTAATCAGTGATGAAATGCCAAATGGCAGATTGGGATATTTAAGCAAAGAGTTTTCTCAAGCAAAAACAATGCAAATATTGCAAAACCTAAAAACAGAATCAAACGAGGTCTTTTTAGATATTAAAGCAAAAGCAGTTAACAAAGAAATGAAAAGCTTATTATCAGAGGCTGGTTTTAACTTCGAAGCATGGACTGTAGACAACACGGAAGAGCTCATTAATTTACTCACGATAAACTGTAATGGCATAACAACAGATCTCTTAACCAACAACCATGTACAAGAAATTTTTTTAGATCAGGATCAGGATTAATTTTAAACGATAAAACTAGAATAAAGTCTTATGTGGAGAATATTTAATTTTCAAAATCAAATAACTCTTTTACCGGTTTATTCAATGTATTTGCAAGCTTAAATATCGTCCGCAATCCAGGTTTATTTATACTAACTTCAATTTTTCCAAGATAATCAAGACTAACTCCTGCCTTTTCGGCTAACTGTTCTTGTGTCAAGTTAGATTGTTCTCTTAAATATTTTATTCTTAAACCTAGTTTTCTATAGTCTTCATCAAAATTCATTTGACTATTTTACTGGATATAATAACATAATCTTACTGGATATATTCCAGTATTATACAAGAAGGGAGAACAATAATGCCAGAAATAACAAAAGAAACTATAGAAAAGTACAGCCTTTCAGAGAAAGAGCTTTATATGGTTGAACAAGCTTTTGAGAAAATCACAGATATATTTATGGTAATGAAAGATTACTGTGAACATAATAGAGAAGATAAAAAAATATATCCACTTATAAGCTTGCTAGAACAAATTCAAATTAACAGTAAAATAGTTTCAGATAACTTAAAATAAGCTCTAAAGCCATACACTATATAAATTTCCTAAATATATTTCTTAAAAGTAGAAAATATTGTTATTTGTTAAAAGCCCACCTAAAGCCTGCCAAGATAGATACACCGTTTCTACCACCGCTTTTGGCCAAAACTTGTATAAAAGTTGAAAATTTTCCCTTCGAAAGTTTTTGTACACCACCACCATATTCAACATAAGGTTTTACTGACGTCATAGGTAATGCTGCATAATTAACGGTAACATCACCGGAGCACAAGATGTTAAAAGCCATATTAACAATAAAAAACGGCTGCCAGCCATCTTTAAGTTCTGCAAAAAAGCGAACGCTAGGAACTATATGAATAATATTTAATGGCGACTCTTCAACCAGTTCTCCTCTATTATTTCTATAATCAAAAGTATTATCAAACGTATAAGACATTATATAGTTTGGTTGAAAAACAAGATGGTGAGGAAATTTAAGATTATATCCTGTTCTAGTAATCAGTCCAGCATGAACAGCAACAATGTCCTGACTATCATTTGATTTAACCACATTTCCCCCCGCAGTTAAAACAACGGCAGAAAAAAAGTTATTTCTGTAAAATGTTGAATAAAAGCCACTGAAACCACTAAGTTGTGTCTGCTTAACAGAATTATATGATTGCCTTGAACCCGTATAACCCAAATAACCACTATTAACACGCTGCCATTTCTTTTTTAAATTTTTCAAATCAGAATCAATACCTACTAGAGCCCCATACGAAATACTTTTTACTGTAGGGCCATTATTTAAAGGAATATTCTCAAAAGTTGAATATGGTCGAAACCAAATCCCTCCTTTTTCGACTTTTGTAAGCAATGGAGAAAAAATGCCTAATGTAGCTGTTGTTGAAGCGGCAGCAAGTTGGATCCTGTTAAGATCAAAACTTTCATCCGAAATATTTTGAACAGGTATATTTATTTTTTCTATTTTATCAAACTCAATATTAAGAGGTCTTACCAATTCAACAGACTTAGTTTCTTCAGATGACATTATATCAGAAGAGCAATCATAACCCTCCGAACCTTTTATAAACTCCTCTTTAGAAACTGCAGGACAATAACTCACAAACTCTTCTGATTTAGCAACATCAAATGAATTAATAAATAGAACAAAAATTATAAAAAAAAATTTTTTTGGCATTTTTTAAATTTTAAACCATACTTTATATTTATAATTCAAATTTGAATAAAGCCAAATACCCAACTGGATAACAAAATCTGTTAGTAGAAATTTCTTCAAACAACTCTTAATATTGCTTGCAACTAAAAATCAATTAATCAAAAAACAAAGTAAATTAATTTTTAAGATGTACCATCTTTCCAAATTTAACACCAAGATTAAAAGCATTTTCACAATCTTTTGGAAACTGCTCTATTTTTCTTTGTTTCTTAGCTTCTTCATCAAAAGCCGTACACTCATATTTTGAGTAGTCGTCAAATTGATAAGTATCTGTTGAGAGTAATGTTTCTACCTCTCCAAATGTTCTTTTCATAAACATTTCGATAAGATCAAAGTTATACCTAAATCCCATCTGATTCAAACGATTTTCATCAACATTCATAGTATAAATCAAGCCAATCGGCATTTTTCTACCAAAAAGAGAAGAATAATTTTTATCATAGACAAGATATGGATAGACCATACGTTCAATAAAAGAACGCATTTCTCCACTTAGGTCTCCAAAGTATATTGGAGAGGCAAGTATAACTGCATCTGCATCACTGATTTTATTTAAGATAGGAGTAATTTCATCTCGATATGCACATCGGCCATAGCTTTTACCATTTTTTAATTTGCACGCAAAACAACTAACACAACCTTTATAGTTAAGATCATAAAGATTGACTATTTCTGTTTGTGCTCCTACAGATTTAGCTCCTTCAATTGCTTTATTTAACAATTCCGCTGTATTACCCTTTTTCCTAGGGCTTCCATTAATTGCAATTACCACCATAACAAATTCTCCTCTTATTTAATTTATTATAAATTTTAGTATATATTTTTCAAGTATTTACTTTATAGTATAATACTATATAAAAAGATAGTTATAGGAAAAAGAATGACCAAAAATGCTGAAAACAACAAGTGCCCTCTTAATATCACTCTAGGCCTGATTGGCGGAAAATATAAAACCATTATTCTATGGTATTTATATAGCAATAAAATAATGAGATTTAGTGAATTACAAAAAATGATTTCAAAAATCACACCCAAAATGCTTATTCAGCAACTTAAACAACTTGAAGCAGACAGCTTAATTACAAGAACCGTTTATCCTGTTGTACCGCCAAAAGTTGAGTATTCCTTAACTGACCTTGGAAAAACCATTATTCCCATCCTAGAATCAATGAATGATTGGGGCAAAAAATATATTGACACAGTCAAAAAGTGATCCGTATACAGCAGACTCTCAGACCTTTTGCATTGTGCTAAAATATAAAGCATGATAAATACAATAATTTTCGATTTGGATGGCACACTTTTAAATACGCTTGAAGACTTACACGACAGCACAAATTTTATATTAGATTACTGTAATTACCCGAAGAAATCATTAGAAGAAATTAGAAACTTTGTAGGTAATGGAATAGAAAAGCTTATAGAACGAGCCTTACCAAATGGTATAAACAATCAAAATTTTACTAAGTGCGTAACTAAATTTAAAAAACACTATTCTGAAAATATGTACAATAAAACAAAGCCATATGAAGGAATAATAGAAATGCTTACTGCTTTAAACACGCACAATGTAAGAATTGCAGTAGTTTCAAATAAGTTTGACAAAGCAGCAAAAGAGCTGTGTAAGAAATATTTTAATGACAAAATCGACATAGTTGTTGGAGAATCAAAAGACATAAGAAAAAAACCAGCACCGGACAGTATTTTAGAAGTGCTAAAAC
>JAEYQN010000170.1 GCA_023409995.1 Cyanobacteria bacterium OH_CBB_238
CTTTTAGACAGTTAATCACTGTACTCTTGTGCGGAACGGTAACATTTAACCCAAGAACATTTAATGCATAAGCACCTTGCACTGCTTCTTTCACCTGACTTTCTTCCACTTTAAACGGAACATAAATCAAGTTATGATTTAATTTTTCTGCAAGGGCATTGTGAATCATAGGCGATAACGTATGATCTATCGGATTCCCTATAAGCCCGCATAATCTTGTTTTTCCATTTACTTCCATATAAATTCCCTCTCTGCCTTCCGTTAACACTAAGGATTTCGATGTCTTTTATAAAAAAATAATACTACTTTCTCTAAATATCTTTTAAGAACAATCTGAAACTCCTCTTTCGGATGAATCGGTTTCACCAATATGGTATAAATATTAGCTTTATTAGCTCCCCATATATCTGTAAATAGTTGATCTCCAACAAATATCGTATTTTGGCTGGTGGTTCCCATGTGCTCCATAGCTTTCCGATAATTCCTTACAGACGGCTTGTTCGCTTTAAAAATATAAGGCACCTGAACGGATTCATGAAACTGCTTCACCCTAGGCTCCTTATTATTAGATAAAAGAATCGCCTCCATCCCCAATTCCTTAAGGTATTGAAATAATGCGATTGCCTTTTCATCTGCTGGTGATCCATGTGGTACTAATGTATTATCAACATCGAAAATAATTCCTCTGTATCCTGCTTTATAATAAGCAGCAAAATCTATCAGATAAGCCGAATCCATATATTTATCCGGATAAAATCTATAAAACATATCTAGTCCTCCCTGTTATTAATGTTAAAGACCCTAATACAGATTCCTGTAATTACTAAAAGTCAGTATAACAAAACACCTTGCTTGTTTGCAAGGTGTTTTGTTACATTCATTCATCAATTCTAATAGTAGGATTCCCATTAATGGGATGATTTATTTTCTGCATGACAAGTCCATCTTCCGATTCCAGAATTGTATCATTACTGTTGCTTCTATAAAAGTATTGATATTGTTCTAAAATTTGATCCTTCTTCATATCCGAAACTGCCTTTTGTACATCTAGAATACTGATTTCACTATCAGCTCCTATATAATCAAAGGATTCTTCCGAATTAAATGTCAATGACAGGTCTTCCAAATTTGCTATTCTTTTTTTTTCCTCTATTTTGGAGGAGGTATTAGCGCATTGATGGTCTGGTATCTCTGGTTCGTTCTCAGGCATCCTATCGTTCTGCTTTTTCGTATATTCCGTGTCAACAATTGGAATATTTTTAACACGATAGCTGTTATAAAATCCACCATATTCCTCAGGTCCTTGAACCTCCATCAACGCACCTCCTTGCATTTTATCTGATACTACTATGAGTTCTTATATTATAACCAATCATACCTCTATCCACAACAGTAAATGGATATTTACAAAAAAATACCATAGGTTATATATTAGCTGCTTCTATTAAAAGCTTTGTGTAAGAATGCTTCGGATTTCGATAGACTTCATCTATTGTTCCTCTTTCCAGTATTTTACCCTCTTTCATGACCATAACGTTATCACACATCTGATAAACAATTTTTAAATCATGTGAAATAAAAAGAATTGCAATTCCCATATCTTTCTGTACTTTTAAGAGCAAACGGATAATTTGCGCCTGAATCGTCACATCCAGCGCCGATACCGGTTCATCTGCAATTAGCAACTTAGGTTCCAGCATCAATGCTGTTGCGATGCAAACGCGTTGTCTTTGCCCTCCAGATAATTGATTGGGATAGCGTATGGCAAATTTTTCATCAAGTCCCACCTTCTCTAACATTTTTACTACTTTATGCTGTCTTTCTGCTTTTGTAAATCCGCCTTTCACTCTGAGTGGCTCTTCCATGATCCAGCCTATTTTTTTTGCAGGGTTCAGCGAAGAATAAGGATCTTGAAACACCATTTGTGGATGTTCTGAAAAATGCCTGATGACTCCTGTATACTCTTTATTCAAACCAAGAATTGCCTTTACCAATGACGATTTTCCACAGCCACTTTCGCCTAATAAGCCAAGTATCTCCCCTTCTTCCATTTGGAATGAAATGTTCTTACAAATTTGCTGTCTATGATTCGATCCTATTCCAAATGGTGCCTTTTCAGAATAATAAACGCAAACATCACTTATTTCTAATATTTTTCCCATACTTACCTCATACTAGTTTTACACATTTGGGGATTGCTGAAATTAATAGTTTTGTATAATTTTCAGTAGGAGTCTGATATATGGATTCTGTATCCCCTTCTTCAATAATGTGTCCATTTTGCATCACTATAACCTTAGTGCATAAGTTGCGTACGAGGCTCAAGTCATGTGAAATGAATAAAATAGAAGTATTTCTTTGTGTATTCATTTTTTTAAGTAGCTTAATGATCTGCGCTTGTATTGTCACATCCAAAGCGGTCGTTGCTTCATCCGCAATTAAAATCTTAGGATTGCATATCATCGCTGAGGCTATCATTACCCGTTGACGCATTCCTCCTGAC
>JAEYQN010000173.1 GCA_023409995.1 Cyanobacteria bacterium OH_CBB_238
GCCATAAGGCTGCCCGGATTGGAGGACATTATGGAAGAAAAGAAAAAATCAATGACAAAAGATGAAATGATCATGGAGCTTATGGAACTGCTAAAGGCAAATGGAAGACCAAAGCAGGCGGCAGATGTGTTTGAGAGTGCAGCTTATGTGGATATGCTTGAGAGCAAGCTTGACCAGATGACAAACGAGCTGATGCAGATGCGTAAGGAATTGCAGGAGATGAAGGAACAGCAGGCATCAAAATCCCTGAAAGAGACCTTATCGGAAATGGTAGACAGGGCACAGGCAAGGTGCCAGCAGATGAAGGAGAAACTCTTTGAAGTCAAGGAAGAGATGCACAATAAGGCTTCTGAAATCGTAAAGGCAGTAAAGCAGAAGGGAAAAGAGGCACTTAATAAGGTATCCGAGTTCTTTGGGGTAAAGAAAAAGCTTGAATCTATCAGAGAGAATGTCCGAGAGGGGATTGTTGAGACAGATCAGACACTTGCCCGCATTGACGGTTTTGGTGAGGGGATGCGAATGGCGAATGAACAGCTGGCAAACAGTTTTCGTGTTCTTGCCGGAAAGGAGCAGGTGGATTATTCAAAGAAGGAATATGCACAGTCAAATGTAGCAGTCATCCGCAAGCCTTGGGAGTGGCAGAAGAAGGTATATCAGAATCTGGAACTTCATCTGGATGCAGCCATAGATAAGGTGGATAATCTGGCTAAGGATGTGGAGATTCAGAAGATGGAGAAGAAATGGGATGAACTGTATGAGCAGACACATCAGGAAGGTAAAGAGACAGTACAGCCACAGGCAATCGCATTAGTATCAGAGAAAGATTATGCGTATGGTGCTGAGGCGTTTGAGGCGTATATGGAGAAAAGCAATCGAGAAATAAAGCCGAATATGAAGGAAGTAGCAGTACAAAAGAATGACAAAGCAAGATAGTATAGAAGGCGTGGGAGAAATTCTGCGCCTTTTTTGTGCGAAAAATTTGGTTAGTTGATAAATGATGGGATTGAATGGGAAGGATATTTTTTTCATTTTTATTGTTGCAACTATTCCGATAAAGGAATATACTTATATTGGGCTTATTGAATCGTTTGGAGGAAAATCATGGATTACATAACAACGGTAGAGATGTCAAAAATATGGGGGATTTCATCAAGAAGAATATCTCTTTTGTGTAGTCAGGGCAGAGTACCTGGTGCAGAGAAAAAAGGGAAAACTTGGCTGTTACCAAAGGATGCGGTAAAGCCGACTGACCCTCGTAAGAAGAATTAGATGACGTATTGGAGGTGAAAGGTGCTTATGGGAAGACCAGAAGATTCCAGAGTAAAGATTCCGGCACTTGTACATTTTACAAGGCTTGGATATACCTATATGTCAATTAAAGATAAAGAACGTAACATAGACTATGATGGTGATACTAACATTTTTTATAGTCAGTTTTTGTCTGCAATTAATCGAATTAATCAAACAGAATTAACACTTGCTGATGCAAAGAAGATTATAGGAGAACTAAAGATTAAATTAGATAATGATGATCTTGGAAAATCATTTTTTCAGATATTGCAATCAGATATTGATGGAATAAAGCTGATTGATTTTAATGATATAAGCGGAACACAGAATGATTATACAGTTGTAACTGAATTGCCATATGAAAATAGTGATGACAATTTTCGTCCGGACATTGTTGTGCTGATTAATGGAATGCCTTTATCATTTATAGAGGTCAAGCGTCATAATAACCGTGAGGGTATTCTGACAGAACGAAGTCGTATGGAGAGAAGGTTTGGAAATAAGATTTATCGTCGGTTTGTTGGAATCACTCAGTTTACAGTGTTTTCTAATAACAATGAATATGATGACTCTGATATTGAACCAATCCAAGGAGCTTTTTATGCTTCCAGCAGTTACAAGAGAATGTTTTTTAGCAAGTTTCGTGAGCAGAGAGAAGACGAATTAAAGGCAAAAGTGAAAGCAATTGATTCGGAGAACGAAGCTTTTATTTTAAGTGATACAAATCTGATTTCCATTAAAGGAACTCCGGAGTATGCATCTTCCTTATCGGAAGACTCACCTACAAATCGTATTATTACATCTTTATATACAAAAGAAAGATTATTGTTTTTATTAAAGTATGGAATATGTTATAAAACCACAACCAACAAAGATGGGATTACAGAGATAGAGAAGCATATTATGCGTTATCCTCAGTTGTTTGCAACATTGGCGATTCGAGATAAATTGCGAGAAGGAGTTAGGAAAGGTGTAATTTGGCACACACAGGGAAGTGGGAAGACAGCACTTGCATACTCCAACGTAAGATTCCTGACCGACTATTTTAGTAAAGAAGAGGGTAAGATTGCCAAGTTTTATTTTATAGTGGATCGTTTAGATTTAGCGGAGCAGGCGAAGAACGAATTTGAAGCCAGAGGTCTAAAAGTAAAACTGATAAAAGACAAAGAAGAGTTTATTACAGACATTACAAATCCCGGAGAGTCAAATACCAGTGGAAAAGTGACAATGACAGTAATCAATATTCAGAAGTTTTCCAAGGATTCTGTGACTAAGCCATCTGATTATAATGTGGATGTACAGAGAGTTTACTTCTTGGATGAGGCACACAGAAGTTATAATCCAACAGGATCATTTCTGGCAAACCTCATGGCGTCGGATAGAGATGCAGTGCAGATAGCACTTACAGGTACACCGCTTATTGGAGATGGATACAATACAAAAGATGTATTTGGCAATTATATTCACAAATATTATTATAATCAGTCAATTGCGGATGGTTATACATTAAAGCTGATTCGCGAGGAGATAGAGACTACCTATAAGAATCAGATGAATGATACACTTGATCAAATTGTAAGACAGGGAAGCATAGCAAAGAAAGATTTATATGCTCATCCTAAATTTGTAGAGAAGATGGTTGATTATATCATCCATGATTTCGGGGAAGGCAGAACAGCATTAGATTCTTCTATTGGAGCAATGATTGTTTGTGATTCTTCGGAGCAGGCAAGAGAAGTGGACAGGCAGTTAAATCGTTTCTCAGCATATACACATGCACTGGTACTTCATGACGAAGGCACAAAGCAGGATAGAAAAAACGATCAGGAAGAGTTTAAGAAAGGCAATATAGATATTTTGGTAGTCTATAACATGCTTTTGACCGGCTTTGATGCACCTCGATTAAAAAAGCAGTATTTGGCACGAATGATTAAAGCACATAATCTGCTTCAGACATTAACGAGAGTAAATCGTCCATACAAAGGTTATCATTATGGATATGTTGTTGATTTTGCAAACATCAAAGATGAGTTTGATAAAACCAATAAAGCTTATTTCGATGAACTTCAATCAGAATTGGGAGATGAGGTACAGAACTATAGCAATATTTTCAAGAGTAAAGAAGATATTGAAAAAGATCTGAATGATGTGAAGAACCAGCTTTTTCTATATGATACAAGCAATATAGTCAATTTCATTAATCAAATCAGCGAGATTGATGATAAGAAGCAGTTACTTGATTTGCGACAGGCATTAGAAAATTATAAGGCAATGTATAATCTGATCCGTTTGTATGGGTATGAGGACTTATATGAACATTTCAATGTCGAGAATGCAATCAAGTGTCTGAATGAGGTCAATAATCGGATTAGCATTATTAACTTAAAAAATAGCATTGATTCATCAGAGGATATGTCACAGGTACTCAATATGGCATTGGATCAGATTGATTTCCAATTCCGTAAAATAAAAGAAGAAGAACTTATCATTGCTGATGCATTTCGAGATAGCCTGGAAAAAACAAGAAGAGAAATTGTAGACAGATGCCTTGATCCAAAAGATCCTGAATACATTTCACTTCTTGATGAATTAAAGCGGGTATTCAAGAAGAAAAATATTGAGGAACTCACAGCAGATGAAATGAAGCAGATGATGGGGGAACTGGATGCTTTGAAAAAGAAGGCAGAAAAAAGAAATCTTGCAGACCGTATGCTTGCGGCGAAGTATTCAGGTGATGTTAAATACATGAGAACTCATAAGAGAATTATGGGTAGTCCACCACCTATTGCAGATGCAATTACTATACATAAAATTTTAATGACTGTTAAATCCAAGGCAGATGACCAGATTGCACATAATGAGAATATCCTTGATAATGAGGACTATTTCATTAAATCGTTACAACCAATTATTTTGAGAGCATGTATGGGAGAAAATGTTAAAATAGACAAACCTCAGCTTATGTTTATAGATAATTGTCTGTCAAAAGAATATATATTAGAAAGGGATTGGGTTTCCTGATGACAACAGAAACAATAATAGCAAATACAAAACAGATGATTGATGATCTTAAGAC
>JAEYQN010000002.1 GCA_023409995.1 Cyanobacteria bacterium OH_CBB_238
CAAAATTAATCAAAATAAGTCTATTATCATGACATTTATTTGAATTTATTATAATAATATCTTTTTCTTCATTATCAATAGGGGCTATAACATCTTTTATCCTTAAATTATCTTCATATTTCTTTAATAATATTTCTTGTAAAGATTGGGGTTTATAATCTAAATAATATGATTCTAAAATATGTTTAGAATTAGTATCTGGTTCAAGAATATATATAAAATCCTGATCTAAAGTTATAGAGTTAAACAAATATTCTAAATATTCTTCCATATATTTTCTCCTAACAAATCCTTCTAAATCAAGATTTACATAAATTATTCTTTTAGTTAATAAGACATCTGTTTTTACAAAAGATACACCATCATTTGAAACAGATATAAAATTATAGAAATCTGAAAAAAGCTTTAAATAGCTTTTCGGTATTTTTTTATTGTCAAAATAACCCATAATTTCATAGCTATAATGACCTATATTTGACCTATCAAAAAAACTGTTTATAGTAATTAGTTTCCATGTATCATTATAAAATTCTTCCATTGAGTTATTAAAAAAACTATTAATACAGGTTGAATCTTTAAGATCTGAGAAAATATCCCTAATTTTTTCAATTATTGTTAGTTCTAATTTATCTCGAAATTGTTCATACCTATCATTGCGTTGTATATGATTTCGAGCTACATTTAAATCTAACACATTCTTCTTTAAATTAATATCAAAACTACAAAGGGGATTAATCGTGTCTGGTAATAAATCAATGATATTGTTGATAAATATTCCCCGATAAGATAAAATACTATTATCTCTACTGCGTTTAAAAACAATATCTCTCATGCTGTCAAATTCGTCATCCCAATACCCAAAACAAATAGAACCTTCAAAATCATCTTCTTCAATTTTTATAATATAATTCTTACTTTTAAATGTATAAGGCCTTTTATGTGGTTTTTTTTCCTTTCCCATTGACTCAGGACAAGGCATAAATCCTCGATCTTTGATCTCGATTTCTTTATCCTCAGGTAAAATCAAAAATATTGGAAATTCTAAATGACGAGCATAATTTTCAATAATTTTTTCTAAATCTATATTTTCTTTAAAATCTTCGTTTAAATTGAGAATAATTTTAGTACCAGGAGATTCTATTTCACTTTTTCTAACTAAAAAATAATCTGATGTATTATCAATTTCTATTTCTAAAGGATCGCTATTTTCAGTTTTTGTATCAATGATTATTTCATCAGCTATCATAAAACATGATAAAAAACCAATACCAAGCTCATTTAAAGGATTAAAATCTAATTCCTGATTAAAAAAGTCTTTTGAACGAAAAAAACTCCTGCCAATTTTAGTAAAATATTCTTCAATAATAAAATCATCCATGCCCATTCCATTATCTGTTACAATTAATTTTTCATTATTAGATGTTAATTCAAATGTTATTTTAGGTTCATATAATTCTTTTGTAGTTTCTTGCCTAAATTTGCATGCATCTATTGAATTTTTAAGTAATTCCCTGATACATTCGTCTTTAGACGTATATAGTTTTTCTCCCATTAACAAATCGAATATAGCTTTATTATCTAATGAAAATTTAAAATTATAATATTTATAGCCAACAGTTTGAATTTCCATAAAGAATTTTCTTGGTAATTCTTTAATTAATTCACTATAATTGTGCATATGATCTGGTAACTCTTCTAATTGATTATTAATTTTTATTTCTAACTTTTTTAGAGTTCTATGGATATTGGGGTCTTTACATATTGCATTGCATTGTATAAAAGAATTATTAAGAATTGAAGTTACTCCTCCTATTGATAGGTGTTTTTCCCATTCTTCTTGACTTTTTTTATCATTAATATTAAAATGATCATAAATTAATTGGGGTGTTCTTTCAAAAGTAATATCTAATTCATCTGCAATCCTTAATAATGAAGCTAACAAGGGAATATTTATATTATAATTTTTGTAAGCATTTTTTGGAGGAAATAAACTGGCATTGTGTAAATCTTCTTTTCTATGACCTAAACAGATTCTACCAATATTATCCCCTTGGAAGCAATCTTTCAAGCCAACTTCATTAAAATAATCTCTGATAAAAATACATGATCTTTTATGGTGATTTTCGCGTGTTGTATCAGCATTTTCACCCCAATGATCTTTAATTCGTTTTATATTTCCCATTCCTATATCATGGAGATATGCAGAACACAAAAGGAAAAAGATTTCATATTCATTTAGTTCTTCTTTCATATTGTCAGGTATAATTGTATTTAAACGGATTATAACAAGTTCAGAATGTTCTATACCATGTAATGTATATTGGGGAAAGTCAATTGCTATTCTTGAAAGAAAAGTTTTCGCTTTTTCAGTAACTGACACCAAATCATTGTATAAACACTCATTTTTAGATTTTAGCACTTCTTTTAAATTTAAACTCATTATTATATCCCCTATTCTTAAAACAAATGTAAATATATGTTATTATATTTTTATTATTCTATATTTTTAGAATATAACTTTATGCATATTAAAAAATCATTTTATTAACAAAAATGAGCGAATATAAGAAATAAATATTGATTCAATAAGATTTTTTGTTAAAATCTAAGATTATACACCCAATGAATAGGTTTTAAATTTTTAAGATTCAAATTTTTTCAGACATTGATAAGTATTTTCAGTTTTTTAACAAATGATATTAAATGATAGGTTCTGAAACAATTTTAACATTAAATATGACATTTTTAAAATTTTAAAAATAGTTAATAAAATTATAATTCAACTAAGATAAACTGTCTAATTACCTTTCATTAAAACACACGTTTAATTAATTAAACAGTGACTTAATGATATAATCTAATAATATTTTGAGGAAATATCAATTTAAATTAAATTAATTATTTTTCATTTATTTAATCATTTTTTCATATAGAGTAACTTATCCATAAACATTGAATTCTTTTAAAAAGTAGAATTATCAAGTTAAAAAATTAAATTTCGTCATAGAGTGTTTAAAGAAGTAAAAAACACCGTAAGACGTTAGAAAAAAATAAAAGGAAATAAAATTATTTAGCTACAGGATAAATAGATGTATAAAAACTATCATCTGCATTGTATGAATTATTAGTTTCTTCGTAATTTACTGCAATTAAAAATTTAACACCTGTAATTTCAGATGGGTCTGTTTGACCATATCCTCCTATGTCATTAAACTCAAACATAAAGGAATCTCCTTTTCTTATTGGTTGAATTTTTTGATCTGGGAGCTCCGATTCTCCTTGTGTAGTTCCATACATTGGATAAGGTTCAACCACTAATCGATAGTTAATTGGTTTATCTCCAGTATAAGTAACTTTCATTTTTGCATTGACACCTTTTCCAATTTTTGACGGAGTAATCGTAACATTTTCTATTACAATATTTTTCTGAAGATCATTATTTACCTCAGTATTATTAGTTGTATTGCTACCTGTACTGTCTGTACAACCTGATACCATTACAACAACACCTAAAATAATCAAAATAAACGAAATTAATATTTTATCATTTTTCAATTTAAATCCTCCCCTTTCACAAACTGCTATTTGATTATACACTATATATACCTAATTATCACTTTATTTTAATGAGTAATAATTATAATATAACTTTACATTGTTCCAAATAACGATTAACTAAGTAGAATCAAAAATACTCTGTAAAAAGCCCCTTATTTTCTTCTTTTTCTAAAAATTCAATAAAAAATTAAACTGCGTTATATCAGGGTTTAATGAAGTAAAATAACTACAAACTGAAATTAGAATATTCATGATTATTAATAAAATGAAAGAATGATAAGGATAATTCCAAATATTGCTTCCACTAAATAAATGACTTTAATTAATCGCTTTGATGATTTATCACCTAATTTTTTATAAATTAATGAAGATTTATTCAGTTTGTTTCTATTAATATAGAAGAAACAAGACGCCGTTAAACCAATTATTCCAATTATCAATGCGGATATATCCATAGTTATCTCTATTTCTGAATGAAATATATAAAAATATACTATGATGTCAACTTCTGATATCTTGATTAGAAACGAACCAAAAAAAATAATTTTTTCGACTTCAGATAAATAAGTTCACTAAATTAAAAGAATGGCACATAATAATTAATCTTTTTCATTAAAGCATATACTTCCAAGCTTGATAATTGTAAATAAATACATAATTAATAAAACATACAATAATTCATTTCCTTTGTATGCATTAAGACCTACCGCGACCAAAAAAATCCCAAGTATACACCCTTAATAT
>JAEYQN010000033.1 GCA_023409995.1 Cyanobacteria bacterium OH_CBB_238
ACACTCAGCACCTCCTCCGAAAGAGCGCTCCACAAGGCTTTCTTGTCTTCTTTGTCCCGTAGTGGCGGGCTGCAGATATAGCGAAATCCTATTTCCGAATCATCCATTACCTCTTTCGTAAATTCTAAGTAATGGATACAGGTCTCACCAATAACAGGATAACCTTCTGCTCTTGCTTCCTTAATTGCTTTTAGGGATTCTCTACAAGTAACGTGAAAAATATATAATTCGCAGCCAGCAAATTTTGCGTATTCTATGATTTTTGCTGTCGCCAATCCTTCAGCCACAGACGGTTTGGATAGGTAGTGATATTTCCATGCTGTTTTGCCCTGTGAATCAAATAGCGAATCATTATATTCACTAATGGTATTATCTTCTGCGTGTACGCCCGGCCTTGCTCCCCACTTTTTTGCCTCCAGCATAACCTTTACTATATCTTCGTCCGGTATCATGACACCTGCTTTTCGATATGTCGTAAACATTTTAAGCGTAGGACATCCTGCTTCTACTATCTCTTTAATCTCGTTCAGAATTGCTTCCGAGGCCTCTACGATCTTAGCATGTATTCCATAATCTATGACTGCCTTTGCCATTTCCGCTTTCCTCTCTTTAATTTTTTGGAGGACGGAGTCACCTGGTTGCGTATTTGTGAAATCGATTATGGATGTCACTCCACCGAAAGCCGCTGCTTTACTGGCACTGTAAAAATCAAGTGGACCCTTACAACCCATAAATGGTGCTGCAATATGAACGTGAGGATCGATCAATCCCGGCACTACAATTTTTCCGGTGGCATCAATCACAGACTTAGCTTCCCCTAGTATATCCGCATCTCCGACTGCGGATATCTTTTCACCTTTAATTCCAATATCTGTCTGGCATACTCCTGCAGATGTAACTACTGTTCCATTTTTTATAATATAATCCAACATTTTCATATCCCTTCTTTCGTAAAAGTGAGGTGCGTATCTTACTTTTCTCTGAAAATAAAAAACGACAGATAAGGTATACAACCTCTCTGTCGTTAGTTAGCTCTTATTTAATTAAGCGGAGTATATCATGCCGCAAATACCCTGTCAACAATACAAATTGTACTATTTTTAGTACAATTTTCCTTCTTTTTCTCACAATGAGAATATGCTTTCTATTCTATTCTCATTGTGAGAATCATGCAAATTTTTCTTCCTCACAATGAGAAACCACTTCTTTTAAATTTTTCTCTGTATACTTCTCAATGGCTGCTCACCAATGTTTTTTTGTTACTTCCTCGTTAGAAAGGTGATCTCTTCTGCTGATCAGAAGACAAATGGTATCCAAAACAATATGAAGCGTCTGATCAAACAACGTACTAAGTAACTGTATGGATCGTCTATCCTCACCTTTTTCTGCTCTTACCGTACCCGGTACTACCAGTACACTATTTGCCAAAGATGCGATGGAGGAGGAAGGCTTACTGGTTACCGATAGCACTGTACAACCAGATTTTATTGCTTTTTTAGTGGATGAGAGGACATTATCCGATTCGCCGGATCCTGAGATGGCAATAAAGATATCTTCTTCCTTTAGGGCCGGAGTGATCGTATCACCTACAACAAATACCGTATAACCAAGATGCATTAATCGCATGGCAAACCCTTTGGCCTGCAGACCAGAGCGCCCCTCACCCTCTACCAATATTCGATTTTCTTTTTTGATAAAAGACATAAATGTGGTAAGCTGCTCCTCTTCTACCATGTCTAATACATCCGTGATTTCTTTCATGATATCATGTAAGAGTTCAATCATAAGTGTGCCCCTTCCTTTTTGAATTCCTTGGCTGCCTTTTCTTTATCATCTGCTTTTGTGATTGCTCCACCTACAATGATAATTTCTACTCCTAGCTCTCTTAAGAAAGGAAGCGTGGATTTTGTTACACCACCAGCAATAGCAATTCTTTTCACGTTTTGCAAGGTGTTCATGGATTTTTTTACTAAGTCATTAAGTCCTTCTCCCTTCTTGTCAGAAGGAAGGTGCACTTCAAAAATCGCATCTTCAAAAACCGTTAACCTTTGTAGGCGGTCATGATCTGCTTCCAGTAGATCAATCATATATTCTTTTCGATACTCTTTTGCTACACTATCACAAATGCTTATGGTCGATAATGCAGAAGCACCCATAACGGTAGCTATATCCGCGCCTGCTTCGTAGACCGCACGAAATTCATATTCCGCCTCGTCTATCGTTTTAATATCCGCAAGTATCACAGCCTTTGGATATTTTTCCCTTATGGTACGAACCGATTGCAAGCCATAATCTTTAATTAAGGAAGTGCCTATTTCTATAATGTCGATATGCTCCTTTGTCTGTTCAATAATGCTGATTGCATCTGACAGTGTCATTCTGTCTAAAGCCATTTGCAGTCTCATAGGCACTCATCTCCTTTATGCGAACAATTTCGTGTTATTTATCTTTCATTGATTTTTGCTGTCTGCAAGTATTTTTTTAGCATTTCTTTTGTCGGTAACCCTTCATTATCACTAATATTCATTACCTGAATGGAACCAACTGCATTTCCTCTGCGTA
>JAEYQN010000065.1 GCA_023409995.1 Cyanobacteria bacterium OH_CBB_238
AAATAATTCAGTTCATTCTGTTGTTGTTATGACACCTAAAAAGTATAACGAATTGTATTCTAAGTTTAAAA
This sequence comes from Cyanobacteria bacterium OH_CBB_238, assembly GCA_023409995.1. Lineage (GTDB taxonomy): Bacteria > Cyanobacteriota > Vampirovibrionia > Gastranaerophilales > Gastranaerophilaceae > JAEYQN01. Next base: position 72 of record JAEYQN010000065.1, read on the forward strand.
ATTTGAATAAACTTTTAGCTTGGGGGCATGCTAGAGCTATTGAAAATATATTGGAAAAAAGTCCTTGCACATATGCGTTGTCTGATAAATTCGGGGACGAACGTTTAATTCAAAATGCATTAATGAAAAATGGTAGAGAAATCAAATTAGATCAGCGAGTCAGGGCTGAAAGTGATATTGCGGTTGCTGCAGCTTCGATTATTGCAAGAGCAGAATTCGTTAAAAGAATGGATGAACTTGCTCTTAAATATGGCATTGATTTTCCTAAAGGAGCTTCAGATAAAGTTGTGCAAAAAGGAAAAGATTTTGTTAAAAAATATACGGTTAATGATTTAAATGAAGTTGCAAAGCTTCATTTTAAAACAACTATTGAGGTGTCTAAGTAAAGTAGCTTGACAAGACTAAAGAATTAAGCTAAAAAACAGTAATGGAGGAGAGACAGGATGACGAAAAAGACCTTTTTACATGAAGAACAACTTAAACTCGGTTCTCGTATGGTTGATTTTGCTGGATGGGAAATGCCTGTTCAATACTCAGGAATTATAGAAGAGCATAATACAGTTAGGAATAATGTGGGACTTTTTGATGTTTCGCATATGGGAGAAATTTTTGTTACAGGGCAAGATTCTTTGATGTTCTTAGAAAAACTTGTGCCACAGAATGTTTCAAAATTAGTAGATGGAAAAGCTGTATATTGCCAATTAACCAATAAACAAGGTGGTATTATTGATGATCTTATTATCTATAAACTAGAAGATCATAGGTATTTACTTATTGTTAATGCTTCTCGTATAGACGAAGATTTAAATTGGTTAGTCAGAAATAAGTTAGGCTTTGATGTTCAAATAGACAATCAGTCACATAATTATTCATTGCTGGCAGTACAAGGTCCAAAAGCAAAAGAATTAATAGAAAAAATGGGCTTACCAAAACATAAACAACCTGAGTTTTTCACAATAAAAACAGCAGAGTTAATGAATATAAATGTCTATATCTCAAGGACTGGGTATACTGGTGAAGACGGTTTTGAAATTCTTGTTAGAAATGAAGTCTCAGCTCTTTTATGGAATTATATATTAGAGTCAGGCTTAGAGTTTGGCATAAAGCCTATAGGGCTTGGTGCCAGAGATACTTTGAGGCTTGAAGCAGCACTTCATCTATACGGAAACGATATGAATGAATCCATAACGCCTATTGAATCAATGTTGACTTGGTCGGTCTCAAAAAATAAAACAGTTGAATATAATGGAAAAGATATTATTCTTGCTCAAATTCAGAATGGGGTTGAAAAAAAACTTGTCGGTTTTAAAATGATTGATAAGGCTATTCCAAGGCACGATTATGAAATCTTCTATAATGATGAAAAAATAGGAGTGGTGACCAGTGGCGGTTTTTCGCCTTCATTGAATGAAAATATTGGTTTAGGATATATTTCAACTAAATATGATATTAAGGTTGACTCTCGAATTCAGATTATGGTAAGAAATAAGCTTTATAATGCGGTTGTTGTGAAGCGGCCGTTTGTAGATAAAAAAAGTAAAGTGAATTAAGTTATATAAGGAGAAACAAATGAATTTGCCTGAAGGTATTTTATGTAGCAAAAGCCATGAATATGTTTATGAAAAAGGCGGAGTGCATATTATTGGTATTACTGATTTTGCAGTAGAACAACTAGGTGACATTGTATTTATAGAACTTCCGGATGAAGGGGCTCACTTTCATAAGGGTGAAGTTTTTGGAACAATTGAATCTGTGAAAGCTGCATCTGAGATGTATATGCCTGTGAGTGGAACTGTGAAAAAAGTCAACTCTGAACTTTTTGATAAACCGGAATTATTAAATGTCGATCCTTACGAAAAAGCTTGGCTTGTTGCCGTTGAGCCTGATAATTTTTCCTCGGATATAATTGATCTTTTGGAATATGACGATTATAAGGAAGAAGTAAGCTAGTTATGAATAATTTTGCAGCTAATACAGACGAAATTAGAAAACAAATGATGCAAGATATGGGTATATCTTCTATTGAAGAATTGTTTGATGTAATTCCTGAAGAAGTGAGGATAGACGGATTAAATTTACCTTTGCCGATGAGTGAATTGCAAGCTCAGTTGGAGCTTAAGTCCATAGCCTCTAAAAATAATACGGATTATAGTTGTTTTATTGGTGCAGGTGCATATAAAAGGTTTATACCAGCGGCAGTTCAAACAATTTCAAGTAGATTTGAATTTAATACGGCATATACTCCGTATCAACCAGAAATTTCTCAAGGAACATTACAAGTTATATACGAATTTCAGTCAATGATCTGTGATTTGACGGGAATGGATGTTTCTAACGCATCTGTTTATGATGCTGCAAGTGCTTGTGCTGAAGCAGTACTTATGGCGGTTAGAATTTCTGGGAGGAATAAAATTTTAGTTTCAGAAGCACTAAATCCTGAATATATTGCTGTTATAAAAACGTATGCAACTGCTGCTGATATTGATGTTGAATATATAAATCTAAAAGAATATAAAACAGATTTTTTAACTATAGAAGAAAAAATTACTTCAAATGAGTATGCCGGAATAATAATTCAAACGCCAAACTATTATGGTTCGATAGAAAATATTAATTTCATTCATTCTATTGCCAGAGATGCTAAGACACTTCTTATTGCTTGTGTTGATCCGGTTTCACTTTCAGTATTAAAAAAACCGGTATCATATGGGGCAGATATTGTTGTTGGTGACATTCAATCATTTGGTAATCCTCTTAACTACGGTGGACCATATGCTGGATTTATAGCAACTGTTGATAAATACAAAAGGCAATTACCGGGTAGGATCGTAGGACGAACTCTTGATGCTGAAGGACAGCAGGCCTTTACGTTGACTTTACAGGCCAGAGAACAACATATTAGAAGACAGAAGGCTACAAGCAATATTTGTTCAAATCAGGCATTGGTTGTCCTTAATTCCACAGTTTATTTATCAGTTATGGGTAAGCAAGGTCTGAAGCAGGTAGCATTTTTGAGTTCAAAAAATGCTCATGATTTATCGACAGGACTCAAAAATAAGGGTTATAAAATACTTAATTCTGATTTCTTTAATGAATTTGTATTAGAAATTGAAAATGCAGATGATTTTATAAATAAAATGAGAAAAGAAAAAATATTGGCAGGAATTAAGCTTGATGATTCAAAAATTTTAGTATGTACCACAGAATTAAATACTGAAGTTGAAATTGAATCATACATAAGTAAGTCATAATAAGAGAGAGAAATAATATGGAATTTATAAAAAAACACCACGAAGTGCTTATATTTACTGCTATTTTAATTGTGTGTTATTTATTGTTTTTTACTAATATGGGCAAGTATCCATTATTTGACGTTGATGAAACAAGATATGTTTCAATGGCTAGAGATATGCTTTTAAATAATAATTGGATGACTCTAAAATTGAATAATGAGTTCTTTTTTGAGAAACCACCTCTTTATTTCTGGTTAGTAAACTCATGTTTTCTTTTATTTGGGCAAATTAGTGAGGCTGTTGCTAGAATTCCTGGCGCTATATGTGCCACTGTTTCTGTACTGATGATGTATTTTTCTGGAAAAAAGGTTGCTTCTAATAAGTTTGCTTTGTTTTCGGCTCTGATATTAGCGACATCGTTTGAGTTTCTTATGCTAGCACGAGTTGCCATTCTAGATATTGTGTTAACGGCAATGATAATAATTTCTACATTGTCCGGATTCCTTACATTTTTCCTAGAGGAGAAAAAGAAAATTATTGCATGGTATGCTTTCTATATTTTCTCAGCTTTAGCCGTACTTACTAAGGGTATTCCAGGTTTTATTGTTCCTTTTGGAACTCTATTTATTTCATACTTGTTTGCCGGAAAAGTTAAAGATATTTTTAAAATAAAATATTTTGTTCCAGGAGTTATTTTATTCTTATTGATAACTTTGCCTTGGCATATAGCTATGTTGCAAGAACATGGACATCTTTTTTACCGTGAATATATTTATAAGCATCATATTGAAAGATTTGTAAATTCTAATGAATTGGGTAGAAAAGAGCCCTTCTATTTCTACATATTAGTTTTTATTGCTGGTTTTTTACCGTGGACACTATTCTTTATATCTATGTTAATTGATAAAATTAAAAGCTGTTATGTTAAAACAAAGTCTTATTTCTTTGAAAATAAAGAAAAGAGCCTTGCAAGTAAGTGGGAAGACTTTAATTCTCTTCATAAATTTTTGGCATTGAATATTGTTTTCTTTATATTTACTTTCTTGTTTTTCAGTTCCTCAAGCACAAAGCTTCCTACATATATCCTCCCAGCCTTTGCACCAGCTGCCTTCTTATTAGGTAATTATTGGGTAGAGCATATTGTTGGTTTAGAACACGATAGAAAAATTATGATATCTACTATTATCTTAAATTCAGTTCTTGTAATAGCTGCAATTGCTGCAATATTTACTCCTCTTTATCTTTCAGGTGACTTGTTAAAAGACGTGAATTTATTTAGAACGCCAGTTATTGTTTTGCTCTTTGTTGTGCCTTCAATTGGGATTTTCGCATCTATTGTTAAGCAAAGAATGCTAACCTTCTTTACAAATATAATATTAGTTATAGGTATTTCATTAATTGGATCCCTATATGTATTTAATTTTATTTGCAAGTTTGGTGAAAATGATCTGATTAACTTTGCAATAAAAGCAAAGAACGATAAAGTAAAATTAGCTACGTATGACTTTGGTAGGAGATATAGCTTAATTTATTATTATGAAGGAGTTATTGACTTCCAAACAGAAAATGATGTTGATTGGCTAAAAAAATATTCCTCAGAAAACCCATCAGCGTATGTTGTTGTGAAATTAAAAAATCTTGAATCTTTTGACAGAAACTTTAAATATAAGGTAGTTGATACGGGCAAAAAATATTCACTTGTAAAATTAAAATAAAAGAGGGCGTTAGCCCTCTTTTTTAGACCGTTATTTCTTCTTTTTGTGTTGCTATCTTGTTCTTTTCTCTAAAGTGTTCAAGCCAAGTTTTTATTGAACTTAAGATTACTATAATTGCAAGAACAACAACAAGTACTACAAGAACCATATCAACTTTATAAGCTACGGCATCAGCTATTAATTTTGCAGTTGCTGATTTTTCTTTAAACATAAAGAACATTTGCCATGCTGCAGTGAATGTCGCTGCAAACATGAACAACATTGGGATGAATGTAATAAATGCATATTTATCTTTGCCCATTCTTAACAACATTGTTGTACCTATTGCAAAAGCAATACCTGCTAGAAGTTGGTTAGAGGCACCAAATAAAGGCCATATAGAAGAAATGTTGCCTGAGTAGATGAGGTAGCTCCAACTTAAGACCACTAACCCACTTGTTAATATTATGCCAGGTATCCAATTAGTTCGTTGAAGTGGTTTATATATTTTTCCAAGAAATTCTTGTAGCAAGAACCTAGCTACTCTTGTTCCTGTGTCAACTGTTGTCAATATGAATAATGCTTCAAACGTAATTGCAAAATTATACCAATATGGCATTAAGGATTTTAACCCAGGAATACTTCCAAATATTGATGCCATACCAACAGCGAGAGAAACCGCTCCTCCTGGTCTGCCGATTATATCTGCTTGAACAAGGTTACTTAGTTCATGTACACTGTGAGGGTGGAATCCCATAGCCGTTAGTACGTCAATTGGTAATGTTGTATTAATTGCAAAATAATCTCCAGGAATAAGCACTGTTGCTGCAATTAATGCCATTAATGATACAAAACCTTCTGTTAGCATTGCCCCATATCCAACTGCTGGAATATCTCGTTCGGATATTATCATTTTTGAAGATGTACCTGACGAAATAATAGCGTGGAATCCAGATATTGCTCCACATGCAATTGTTATAAATAAGAATGGGAATAATGGTCCGGGAATTATTGGTCCACCACCATGCACAAATTGAGTGAATGCAGGCATTTGCAAATCTGGTGCTAAGAAAATTACGCCGACCGCAAGCAGAGAGATTGTCCCAACTTTCATATATGTTGATAAGTATCCTCTAGGACATAGTAATAGCCAGACAGGAATTATTGAAGCAAAGAATCCGTATCCAGCCATTGCAAAAATAATTGTATGTTTGTCTAAATTAAAGAATGGTTCTAAGAAAGATCCTTTGACGTGGTGCCCAAAAATTAATGCCAAAGCAAGCATTACGACACCGAAAATAGTTACTTGTTTGATATGATCAGGTCTGAATTTGAATAAGTAAACACCCATGATCATTGATATAGGTATGGTTGCAGCTATTGTAAATGTTCCCCAAGGATTTTCAAATAAAGCATTTACAACGGCAAAGCCTAAGCCGGCTAGCGTGATTACAATAATAAATAGTACAGCTAAAGATGCTGCAATACCTCCTACTGGTCCAATCTCATCTTTAGCTATTTCTGCTATAGATTTTCCATTTTTTCTAACAGATGCTGTGAGTATTATCATATCGTGAACTGCCCCGCCTAGAGTTGCACCGATTAATATCCATAAGAATCCAGGGAGATACCCAAATTGTGCTGCCAACATAGGTCCTATTAGGGGGCCAGCGCCTGCTATTGCGGCGAAATGGTGCCCAAATAAAACCCATTTATTTGTTGGTACATAATCATTGCCATCGTTAATAGAGACAGCTGGAGTTGGGTTTGCTCCATCCAAACACAGTACCTTTGCTGCTAAAAACGATGCATAATACCGATAAGATATTGAATAAATACACAATGTGGCAACTATAAGCCATAGTGCATTTACTTTTTCACCAGGGTTAAAGACGCCACAAACCCCAGCCAAAGAAATTGCTGCCAAAAGGCACACAAAGAACCAGAGAACTTTTTTCATAACTATTCCTTTTAAACACTTGTGCTGCTGAAACTAAACGCAAAAATAAAATACTAACACTATATTATAACACTTTGCTTTTTCGTTTACTAGTGAGTTTGTATGAAAAATATAGCACTAATTAGTAAAAATGATAATAATTATTATTTTAATAATTATTTTAATTCAGCAGATGAATTAAAATTATAACATTTTTTTCAAGTAGTGCCCGGTATAAGATTCTTTTGCTTTTGCAATATCTTCGGGCGTACCCTCTGCTATTACATAGCCACCTAAATCGCCACCTTCTGGGCCTAAGTCAATTATGTGGTCAGCTGTTTTTATTAAGTCTAAATTGTGTTCTATAATTAATATAGTGTTGCCATTATCAGCAAGTTTATCTAATATCTTTATAAGTTTATCTAAATCATACCAGTGTAAGCCTACTGTTGGTTCATCAAGTAAATAGAGTGTTTTACCTGTTGCTTTCTTGTTTAATTCTGCCGCAAGCTTTATTCTCTGAGCTTCTCCACCAGATAATGTCGTAGCACTTTGCCCAAGCTTTATATATTCTAAGCCTACGTCATTTAATGTTTGTAGTCTGTTTTTAATTTTTGGTATATTTTCAAAAAATTCTAGAGCTTCAGCTACGCTCATGTCGAGAACGTCTGAAATATCCTTTCCTTTATATTTTACCTCTAAGGTTTCTCTGTTGTATCTTTTACCTTTGCATACATCGCATTTAACAAAAACATCAGAGAGGAAGTTCATTTCAATTTTTAAGACGCCATCTCCTTTACAGGCTTCACATCTCCCCCCTTTTACATTGAAACTGAATCGTCCTTGTTTATAGCCCCTTACTTTTGCTTCGGCTGTTTTAGAAAAAAGTTCTCTAATATGGGTGAATACATCTGTATATGTTGCAGGATTTGACCTTGGTGTTCTTCCAATTGGAGATTGATCTATATCTATTACTTTATCGATATGTTCAAGACCTTTAATTTCTCTAACACCTATTGGTTTCGGTTTATTGCCCCGTAGTTTGTGAAGAGCATATTCGTAGATAAGGTCTTGCATAAGTGTCGATTTGCCAGAACCGCTGACACCAGTTAGCGCAACAATTTTACCCATAGGTATTTTTAAGTTTATGTTTTTTAAATTATTCAAGTTAGCATTTATTACTTCTAAGTAGTTGCCATTTCCTTCCCTACGTTTCTTTGGTACAGGAATTTCTTTTGTTTTGCTTAAGTATTGTCCGGTTAAGGATTCTTTAGCGTCCATAATGTCGTTAAGAGTTCCTTGAGCTACTATATGTCCCCCATTAACTCCTGCATTAGGGCCTATATCAACGATATAATCAGCATTCCTTATTGTGTCCTCGTCATGCTCTACTACAATGAGTGTGTTACCTAGATTTCTCAATCTAAGTAATGTCTTGATTAGCATATCATTATTTAGCTGATGAAGACCTATCGAAGGCTCATCTAATACATACAGTACGCCTGATAGACCGCTTCCTATCTGGGTTGCTAGTCGTATCCTTTGAGCTTCACCTCCTGATAGTGTTCCAGCCATCCTAGCTAAGTTTAAATATGACAGACCAACATCAACTAGAAATTTTAGTCGCGCTCTTATTTCTTCAAGTACTTGTTTTGCGATTGCCAATTGATAGTCTGATAATTCAAGAAAAAGGTCAGAGAAAAATTTGAATGCATCTGTAATAGACATTAAACACACATCATTTATATTCTTATCTTTGATCGTTACAGCTAGAGAAAATGGTCTCAGCCTAGCACCTTTACAATCCACGCATGGTATTGAAGACATGTATTTTTGAATATCATCTCGAATTTCATCAGAGTTAGTTTCGTTATATCTTTTCATATAGTACGGAATTACCCCAGAGAATACACGATTACTTGTTACCCAATCAGACCCACCGAAACTTTGATATCTTAATTTTACTTTGTTTTTGCCACTACCATAAAGAATTATATTTTGATGTTCTTCTGGCAGTTGTTCAAATGGTATATCCATATCAATTGAAAAATGTTTAGAAACAGACGATAGAATTTCCTGATAATATGGATTTCCTGTTCTTGCCCAAGGATAAATGGCTCCTTCCCTGAGAGTTTTAGTTCTGTCTGGAACAATTAAGTCAGGGTTTACTTCAAAATGTGCACCTAGTCCACCACAAGTAGGGCAAGCTCCATAGGGGCTATTAAAACTGAATATTCGAGGTGCTAGTTCTTCAAAGCCTATATTACAGCTAGGACAAGCTAATTTTTCACTAAATGTAATTTCTTCTCCATCTATAATATCAACAAGCATTAGTCCATTAGCTTTTTGTAGAGCAATTTGTGCACTATCTGTTAGGCGTGATTTGGCAGATTCTTTTACTACTATTCTGTCGACTACAATTTCAATGGTATGCTTTATATTTTTTTTCAATTCAATGTCGGTTTCATCTATATTGACAACTTCACCATCAATTCTTAACCTTACAAAGCCTTCTTGCCTGAGCTCTTCTATAAGGGAAGTATATTCCCCTTTTTTCCCTTTTATAATTGGTGAGATAATTTGTATTTTTGTACCTTCAGGTAAATTCATTATATTGTCAATGATTTCATCTATTGTCTGAGGAGCAATCTCTCCACCACATTCAGGGCAATGCGGTTTGCCGATTCGGGCATATAATAAACGAAGGTAGTCATATATCTCGGTGACAGTTCCCACCGTTGATCGTGGGTTGTTACTTGTTGATTTTTGGTCTATAGATATAGCTGGCGAAAGACCTTCAATGCTTTCGACATTGGGCTTATCCATTTGCCCTAAAAATTGTCTAGCGTATGTGGAAAGACTTTCTACATATCTTCTCTGTCCTTCTGCAAATATTGTGTCAAAGGCTAAAGAACTTTTGCCCGAGCCACTCACTCCTGTAAAAACAATAAGTTCATTTTTAGGTAATTCCAGACTGACGTCTTTTAAATTATGTTGATTTGCTTTTCTTATTATAATTTTATCGTTCATCACTTATTCTTTTGTTCTTTTTGTATTCCCTCTGGCATAAGTCTGTAGCCACCGCCATAGATGGTTTCAATATATTTTTTGTCTTTTGAAATTTTATCTATTTTAGAACGAATATGCCTTATATGTACTCTGATTGTTTCAACATCATCATCTGGCATGTATCCCCATATGTCAGTTAGTATTTTCGAAGCAGGTACCATATTTCCATAGTTTTGCACCAACAAATTTAAAATTTCATACTCAATTGGAGTTATTTTTGCTATCTTTTCGTTTATTTTTACCGAATATGTTTCTGGAAGTAAGGTTATATCACCCACCGTGAATATTTCCTTTGTTGCCATTGATTTTGGGATTTGATTAACTCTTTTTAGAAGTGCTTTGACTCTTGCTTGAAGCTCTTCCATCTCAAATGGTTTTACGAGATAATCATCAATCCCAATATCAAAGCCTTTAATTTTATCTTGAAGCATATTAAGAGCTGTGAGCATAAGGATAGGAATATCCTTTGTTGATTCATTTTCTCTAATTCGTTTAGCTACTGTATATCCATCTATTTCGGGCATCATTATATCTAAAACTATAAGGTTTGGTATTTCTTGTTTTGCTATTGCAAAACCTTTAATTCCATCTAAAGCACTTATTGTCTTATAGCCAGCTAATTCAAGGTTTATTTTAATAAGTTCATTTATAGCTTCATCGTCATCAATAATTAGAATCTTGTTCACAGTGTCTCCTCTTATTCTTCGTATTTGATTCCAAATTTTTCTAATCTATCGAGGGCTTCTGCTATTTTCTCGTCTGGCTGTACCGTTGATATTCTGAAATAACCATCAGAATGCTTTCCAAAAGCACTTCCAGGGGTGAATACAACACCTGTCTTGTTCATAACCATGTCACAAAATTCACTAGATGTGTATCCTTTTGGTACTTTTAGCCACAAGTACATTGTAGCAAGTGGTTTTTGTATTTTCCAACCTAATTTTGGAAGACGTTCTAATAGTAGGTCTCTTCGTCTTTGGTAATTTTTCACAATGGGTTCAACGAATTCATAATCCATATTCAATGCTTTTATCGCTGCATCTTGAACAATTGTTGATGTTCCATAGTCCATATTTGTTTTCATTGCATATATTGCGTCTATGTATTCTCTATTCCCAACAACAAATCCTATTCTCCACCCAGCCATGTTAAATGTCTTTGAAAAAGAATGGAATTCGACTGCTACATCTTTTGCACCTTCTATTTCAAATATGCTTAGTGGTCGATAGTTGTCATAGCAAACCTCACCATACGCCAAATCAGAAACAAGAAGAATACTGTATTTTCTACAAAAAGCAACTAGTTCTTCAAAAAATTCTCTTGTTGCAATAGCTCCTGTCGGGTTATTTGGATAATTAACAATAATCATTTTTGCTTTTTTCGCTACATCTTCTGGTATAGACTTTAAGTCAGGCAGGAAGTTGTTTTCCTCTTTTAATGGTGTATGATATACCTCGCCCCCTGCAATCCAAGTGCCTCGGGACATTACCGGATAGTAAGGGTCTGGAACAATATTGATATCTCCAGGGTTAGTAAATGCAAGTGCAACATTAGCTAGACCTTCTTTTGCCCCGCTTAATGTTTGAACTTCAGTTGCCGGATCTATGTCTACGTTGTATCTTTTTTTCATCCAATCTGAAATTGCTTCCCTTAATTCCATTTTGCCTCGAAAACACGGATAACCATGACTTTCTGGTTTCTGTATTGAGTCTAAAGCAGCAACAACAACAGGATCGGGTGTTGCTCCATCGGGGTTTCCAATGCCCAAATCAATAAGATCTACGCCTTGGCGTCTTAATGCTTGTTTTTTGTCATCTAATACTGCAAAAATGTATTTTGGTAATTTTGTGATTTTATCAGATGGTATGATTGTTATTTTAGTGTCTGTTTCCATTTTCTTGTCTCCTACATTAATTTTAATATAACTATTTTTAGTTGTGTACTATTTGTTTTGCCCGTGCTTTATTAAGCATAAAAGATTCTTGCCCCAAAGGGCGTTTGCATCTATTGTTATATTATTTAAGTATGAGAAATAAATGTTCATAGAGTTCTTTTCTTCCTATAATTATTAGAGACTTAAGTTCTTTACTAGTTTTGGTGTTATTTCTTGCCAAGCTTTTGCTGAAGGATGATATCCATCTTTTCCAGTGTATTCTTTCGAGTTTAAAGGATGACCAACTAATCTTTCTGCATTTATTACTATAAATCCTTCTTTGCTTAATTTATTTAACTCTTTGTTATAGTAATCTAAATTTATCTCATATTTTGAAGCAAGTGGTTCTGGGTAAACTAATATAATAAATTTAGCTTCTGGAAATTTTTCTTTTGCTGTTTTTTGTGATTCTTTTATTATTTTAGTGAACAATCGAGATTCATCGTCCACTTTTTTGTTGTGAATTGTATGAAGAATGTGTTCCTGTATAACTATAGTAGTGTATAGAGAATTTAGGGGAAGAAAAATTGGCTTTATTTCTTCCAGTTTATTGTTGTTTATTTTGTATCGTAACATGAGCTGTTGACTAACTATACAAGCTCTATTTTTGAATAGCCTATCAAAATGATCATATATAAACACATAGATAATATAGTCAGCAACTGGTATTTCGTTTTGTATTGATTTTGTATTTAACTGATAATATACATGTTGTAGACCCGTTCCTGACGATGATCTGTCAAATACTGTTCGTCCACTTAAGTCTGAGAGTCTTTTTGCAAAAACATCATTATCACTTAGTCCAAATCCATGAGCGAATGAGCACCCAAATATAATTATTGGCTTTTTTTTCGCATTATCCTTTTTGAAAATTCTAAAGCTTTGCCGCAGGTCTGTATAACTAAATTTTTCTATCCTTTGATATCTAATTAATGCTGTATTGCCCGTTTTTGCTCTGTTAAAATTTTTTAGAGGTTCTTCATACCTTTGCTCAAGCTTTTTATAGCAAATAACTTCTGATAGTGCCAGCAAAAAAATGAATATAATAAAGTTTACAAGTATGATCTTAAATATTTTTTTCATATTGCTAAGCCTCAATTATTTTTAATATTGAAGTTGTTCGGTCTTTAAACGAGTGATTGTTAACAATGTTTTTACGACCATTACGTGCGATTGTTTGGGCTATGTCTAGATTGTTTAAATAAAATTTGATTTTATCAATTAATTCCGCTTCATTGCTGAAAACATCCAGTTCTCTTCCCACATCAAAATTCTTGCATAAATCAGGCATGTTATCTGTTAATAAAAAACCAGAGCTTGCCAAAACTTCAAATACTCTGTAATTAATGTTATTCAATCCTTGTTCTGTTATATTAATATTGATTTTACTGGAATTATACACATGAGCCATTTCGCTTTCTTTTTTTAAAAAGCCTTTGTAAGAAGCCTTATACCAATCAAGTTCTTCCGTTGTGAATAAATTATTGCTTACTATTTCATTTATACTTCTTTCAAAGTGATCCCTATAACAGTAAAGGCTTATTGGACCAAATGCTTTTATTAAGGTAACTAAAATAGCTTGTCGTTTAGGAGTGAGCGGTCTACCAACAAAAGATATCTTATGTTCATATTTATCAAAATGTGATTTGTATAATTTAGGATCAACGCCCAATGGTAGATAATGACTGGATTTAAAGGCTGTTGTGAATTCTGGATCCCATATAAAGATTTCTGCTTTTGTTTTTTTCATTATTTCATAAAGCTCAGGATTGTCGGTGTAAGCAAACTTGCTATCCGGTTCGTCACCAAAATAGTGGATAAATTTGTATTTGGAGTTATTTCTGAGTTTTGGCAATAGAGATTCATTTACCATATACCCATAGCAATAGCCTAATATATAATCAGGATTGAATTTTTCAATTTCCTCAAAGGTTGTTTCTCTAACATCTTTTTCAACAACAAAATATCCAAGTTGTCTAAACGCTTCAGCAAAGCCATGAGTTATTAGGCAACCTGCGATACTTATTGGAGATGTAATAAAAACTTTTTTCATATGATCCTTATTTAAAAGTATATTCTAGAGTTTGATTTTGGTCTATATAAATAAAAATACCGCTTTAAGATTTAAAGCGGTAAATAAGTGTTCTCTTTCCCTGTAAACTTATTTATTCAGCAGCAGTTTCCTCAACAGCTGCATCCGCTTCTTTAGAAGCTTGGGCGGCCGCCGCTTTCTCTGCAGCAGCTTTTTCTGCTGCTTCTTTTTCTGCTGCTAATTTAGCTTGAGCTTTTTTAGATAACTTTTGAGTTTCTTTAGGTTTGTAAATCAGTTTTCCTTCATCATCAGCGTTATCAATTAAATATTTAACTGTATCAGTTGGTTGAGCACCTTTTTTAATCCAATCTAATGCTGCAACTTTATCAAGTTTCATTTCTTTTGTTTTTGGATTGTAGTGACCTAGTTGTTGAATCGGTGCTGATTCACGTCTTGTTGTTGAGTTAATAACTACAATTCTGTATATAGGATTTCTTTTGTATCCCATTCTTTTTAATCTAATTTTAACCATTTGGTCTGTTTCTCCTTGTTACAACTGTTAATTGAGCTATTTTTCTGACTTTATATAGCTTCAGCCGCTTTGTTTAATACATCATAGAGGATCATGTTTTAAACTCGTACAATAATCTAATCACAAGGATAATTTATAATCAAGATCTGTTGTTAATTTTGCTTCCGATCTTTTATTACTTTGCTTTTTAAGCTGACAGAATATCGGAAATATTTGTATTTAATAAATCTTATAGGTCATAAGTTTTGTAAACTATTTATGTTATAATTACTGTCAGTACAAGAGGATTTTTATGAAAAAATTGTTTATATTTATTTCAAGTTTACTCATTCAGACTAAAGCAATGGCAGATACTGAGGCATTAACAGAGTCTATGAAACAAACACTTAGGCATTCTGCTAGTGGTATTCCTAGTGTAACACACGTTGTTATTTCAACATTAGTTATGGTTGTTATGATTTATGTGGTGGCAATTATATACCAGCACTTAAACCATTTTAATAAAAAGAAATTTGGAGGAGCTGAGGATAAAACATTCATTCCCAATAGGCTTAAAATAGTAAACACCTTGGTATTAGGAAATAATAAATCTGTGTATGTAGTTGAGGTTAATGACAAATATCTTGTTTTAGGTTCAACTCAAAGTAGTTTATCTTTGATAAAAGAATTTGATAAATCACAAATTAATAAGCTTATAGAAAATTCTTCTGCAAGCACCGTTGGTAAGGTTGTTCCGGAAGTTATTGAACAAGAATTAAAAACATTATTCCCAAAACAAGAAGTGGTAGTTGAAGAAATAAAACCAACGCCAGAAGTATCAGTAGTCAAAAATGATAGAAATTTTGAAGAAATATACAAAAAATACATTTAATTAATAGGGGTTTATAAATGAAGAAATGCGTTAAAATTGCTGACTTGTCTGTTGGAGCCGGGCAACCGTGTTTCGTTATTGCAGAAATAGGGATTAATCATAATGGCTCTGTTGAAATTGCAAAAAAATTAATAGATATAGCGAAATCTGCTGGATGCCAAGCAGTTAAATTTCAAAAAAGAACAGTAGATATTGTCTACACAAAAGAAGAGCTTGCAATGGCTAGACCAAATCCATTTGGTGAAACAAATGGAGATCTGAAGCGAGGACTGGAGTTTGGATATGACGAATATTTTGAAATTGATAAATATTGTAAAGAAAAAGATATCTTGTGGTTTGCTTCGTGTTGGGATAAAGAATCAGTAGATTTTATTGATCAATTTGCCCCACCTTGTTACAAAATTGCCTCAGCATCACTTACTGATGATGAATTATTGGTACATACAAAAAACAAGGGTAAACCAATATTGTTGTCAACAGGGATGAGTACAGTTGAAGAAGTTGAACATGCAGTTGAAGTGCTGGGAACGGAAGATTTGATTCTCTTCCATTGCACCTCTACTTACCCTACAGATGCAGACGAAATTAATTTGCTTGCTATACCTTCTTTGATCACTAAATTTGATTGCCCTGTGGGCTATTCCGGGCACGAAAGAGGAGTCACTCCTTCGGTGCTTTCTGTTGCTTATGGTGCTGTGTCAGTTGAGCGTCATATAACATTGGATAGAGCAATGTGGGGGTCTGATCAAGCTGCAAGTTTAGAACCTGAAGGATTATTTAGGATGATTAGGGACATAAGACTGGTTCCAATATATGCAGGTGATGGTAAAAAAATTGTTTATGAATCAGAAAAACCAATATTAAAAAAATTAAGAAGGGTAAAGTCATCTTGTGTTTAATAGATTAGTTTTATCTAGAGATATAAAGGTTATTGTAAGTGATTTTGACGGTATTTTCACTGATGGTGGCATCTTTGTTGATGATGACTTTAAAATAACAAAAAAAATAAGCTTTAAAGATATAATGGGGGTTTCTCAGGCTCTTAAAAATGATTTTAAAGTTGTTATTATTTCAGGTGAAAAATCTAAAGCAGTTGATTTTATTGCTAACAAGTTTCCTCAACTTGAAGTATATCAGGGTGAACGCATAAAACTTCATGTTTTGAAAAAAATTTTTAGCGATTATTCACTGACTGAAAAAGAAGTATTATATATTGGTGATGATGTTAATGACATTGATTGCTTAAATCATGTTGCAAATAGAGTCACTGTACCAAATGCAAATTCAAAAGTAAAAAAGATTAAAGGAATCCAAATCACGACAAATAGAGGTGGTGATGGTGCCTTTAGAGAAGTGGTTGATAAGTTATTGTCTATAAATGGATTATGAAAAATTTTTTGAAAACACTGCTTAGTCAAATAATTAAGTTTGATTTATATACAAAGGATTATCAGGATAAATCTACTATTGTTGGGTTGCCTTCAGTTGCCTATGTTAATTGGGGGATTCAATATGCAAACATAAATGACTATGATAAAGCTATTGAAAAATTTGAAACGTCAATATTGATGGCTCAGCAATCACCTTCTGCATATCTTAATTTAGGTATTATTTTTGCAAAAAAAGGTGATTTTAATTCTGCTATTACAAATTTTAGAAAAGCAGTAAAGCTTGATTTAGACAATCCTAGGGCTTATGCACTTTGGGGAACAGCTTTGGTGGAACTAGGAGAATATGCCGAGTCGGAGTCTTTATTTAAAAAAGCCCAAAGTATCGCTCCTAATAATCCTGAATTTTTATTGAATTATGGAATCGCTTTAGCGAGACAGAGTAAAAAAAATAAAGCTCAGGAAATGTTCAAACAGGCCTTACTGTCAGA
>JAEYQN010000086.1 GCA_023409995.1 Cyanobacteria bacterium OH_CBB_238
TTTTTACGAAGGAATCACTACCCCCATCGAATTTTTGCAAGTTGGCTTTAAATGTATCCCATGCTTCTGGATAATCCACATAATATTTAGGACATAACTTACCACTAGCATCGTAATGCCGCAACACATCCTCTTCTGATAGATTGTATTTCTCCAGCAGCCATGTTGTCAACTGTAATAACGATTCGTATGTAGATTCTGTAAAATGTCCATCTTCATCCTGATAACAGCACTCTATTGATATGGAATCATAGTTACGATCGATCACTGCACATGCAATTTCATCCAATGGAATACACTGAATGATTTCTCCATCATACCCTATAATAAAATGCGCACTGGCCGCCCTTTCTCCCGTTTCTGCAAGACTTTGAAAATAACTGCGATTCTGCATGGCGGATGTACCTGGATTTGCTGTATAGTGTACAAATATATTTTTTACTTTACCAATGGCCTCTCCAGGTCTTGAGTATTCATTCACATCCAGAAAATCTTCTACGATGTCTGGCATAGCGACTTCCTGAACGTTTGGAAATATATCTTCCATGATTGAAACCGGATTATCCACTGGCAGCCTATTATAAATTGATTTTATCAACATGCCTATGACCGCTATCAAAATCAGTATACAGATTCCGAAAATAATTCTTAATCGAATTGCTTTTCTTCTTTTCTTTTGTCTCCGCCTATTTTTCTCACTTACTTGTATCTGTGTCGTCCTGTTTTTCCGTATGCAGGTCTTTTCTTCGCCAATAATATCCAGATTCGTTATAACATCCGCCCGAATTACTTTTGCGTTATTTCTACTATCTGGTCTTTTTCCAATCATTTGCAGTTCATTTTTTTTTCTTCTGACACTTTTCGAATTTTTTCCTACCGTGCCTACTGTTGCTTTTTTTCTTTTCACAGTTACCGGATTCGCCTTAGATCTTGTTTTATTGGGCCTGTCTGCCTTTAGATCCACGAGCTGCATATTTGCTTTCGTTCTTTTCTGATCCATAGAAATCTTCATCCTTATTTGTGCTTTATAATACACGCTACGTAGTCATAAAATCACCATTCTATTAGCAGTTATAACATATGTTATCGTTTATAATCATTATTATTTTCTTAAGAAATTATTATTCTATTGTAATGTGCATACCAACACCTACCGGATGAATCGGAATTACTTTATGAATTTCTGCTTTCACTTCAAATGAGACACAATGACATGGAAATAAATTTGTAATATTATTTTTCTTAAAATACTCAATCGTATTTTTCATTTGTTGCGATATCGTGAGCAAATGAAATCCACCTATAATACCAGCTATTTTTTCTTCCTTACATACTTTTTTAGCGTATTCTGCAATGTTACAGATACCACTATGGGAACAACCAGTGATAATGGTAAGACCTTCTTTTCCATGGTATACAAGGGCGCTATCTTCCTTTACATAATCGTTCTTCATGATTTTTCCCACACGAGTCCTACCAATTATTTTTTTGTTTTCAAAAGTATTCGACTCTGGAATCTCTCCTAAAAAAGTTAAATGTTCACTAATTTTTACAGGCGCTCTTGATAAAGTCAAAGAAGTCAGCATGCCTAACTCTTTTTTAGAAAATGGAGCTCCAATATCTTCCCCTTCATATTCCTTTACATTGAGAGAATCCGGATGTGTGACAACCGTTTTTCCCTCTAATAATCCATGCTGTTGCAGAAACTTAAGTCCTCTCGTATGATCGTTATGACCATGTGACAGACAAATGGTGGACACTTTGTCAATATCTTTGTGTAAGGCTTTCGCATTATGAATACAAATATCGGAATAACCAACATCCATTAAAATTTTTTTCTCTCCGTCCTCCAAATAGTAGCACACTCCTGGCTCACCCAGATAATAATTGTCAATCAGCGTATCATTATCCACCAATACCGTTAATTCCATACTTTCTCTCCCGTAAGAAAAGGTATTCTCTTATTTGAGAATACCTTCCTGCTATTTTTTAAGCCAACTCTAGCGCTATTTCCATCATTTTTCCAAAACCAACTTGTCTGTCCTTGGCAGATAGTTCTTCTCCTGTATAGAGATGATCCGAAATAGTGAGAAGACATAGTGCTTTTTTGCCTGCTCTGGCAGCATTCATATAGAGCGCGGCAGCTTCCATTTCTATCGCAAGTACACCCATTTTTTTCCATAAATCATTTGCATCCGCATTATCGTTATAGAATACATCAGATGACAAAATATTCCCCACAACTACTTTTGTACCCTGCTCTTTCGCAATATCAATGGCTTTTTGCATTAATTCATAACTTGCAATTGGTGCAAAAGTTCCTGGTAATTTATACTGCTGTACATAATTGGAATTTGTACATGCTCCCATTCCAATCACAACATCCATTACGTTTACTTCGTCTGATATTCCACCTGCGGAACCAATTCTAATAATATGATCCACATCATAAAAATGAAACAGTTCATAGGAATAGATTCCGATTGATGGCATTCCCATTCCACTACCCATAACAGAAATTTTCTTTCCTTTGTATTCCCCTGTGTAGCCAAACATATTTCTAACTGTATTAAAGCAGGTCACGTTCTCTAAATATGTATCTGCAATATATTTTGCTCGAAGTGGATCTCCTGGCATCAATACTGTTTTTGCAATACATCCAGATTCTGCTTCGTTATGCGGTGTAGGTATTGGTAATTTTCCCATATTGCTATCCTCCTAAAAATAATTAATGTTTTTCTATAGTATAACATAAAAACAGTTTATTCTTCCATAGAAAACGTTCTCTCACATTTCGTATTTATAATAGTTCCCGATATAAATTTAATACATTTCTGTAAAAGACCGCCTCTATTTCACTTTCATGAAATCCTTGTCTTCTTAATTCTCTTTCCAGCAG
>JAEYQN010000109.1 GCA_023409995.1 Cyanobacteria bacterium OH_CBB_238
CTATTAACAATTGGTTCTTGCATATTTTATAAAGTTAAACCACATAAGGATTTTTTTGTTATTGTAACTCCAATAATTGTAATGTTGATAGCCGGTGCATTAAAAATTTACCCTTTTCAAAACAGAGCCATAATATTTTTATTACCAAACTTTGTAATAATCATTGGTATGGCATTTGAAAATATCTGTTGTAACCCAAAACACAGGTCTTTATGTAATTTTATAAAAAATTTATTTTTATACGCGCTATTATCTTTATATTTTTCTAACTCAAATGTTTTAAACATTAATTACTATATGATAAAAAACAATATAATAATTAACAAGCTAGAAAGTCTATCTGAATTAATAGGCACAACTAGCAAATTAGTTAAAACTTCAGACGATAAAATAATAGTTGATACTGACTTAACATTACAGTCTATGGCATACAATTATAAATATAAAATACCTTCTGAACAAATTATTTATTTTCATAATGTCTTTGAGCATTCTTCTTTTGAACCAGAACAAATAAAAGACTATATAAAAAAACCATCAAGTATCTTTTATATACATTCTATTATGCCTCTGGATGATCCTAAAAGAACATCAGAAATGCTTTCAATATTAAAAAAAGAATGCAAACAAACTACCACATTGAAAAACGGAAACTATATGATAACTAAATGTAATACGGAGTAGGTAATGTACAACGGTATTAACTTTTTTTATGAAAAATTTAAAATTTGGACTTCAACCCAGAAGATAAGAACATTTTTCGGAATTTTTTTAGCGTTAACTTCTTTAATTTGCCTATACATTGGGGGACTGCCAGTTGTAATAATGTCTCTATTTTTAATATCAATTGGTGCAAATGAATATAAACAGTTTATGTTAAATATTGGAGTAAGCCCCTTTTTTTATATAATAACATCTATATCATTCATTATATTGGTAATTACAATATATAAATTTGCATATTTGATACCATTTGTGATTTTCTTTGGAATTTTTCTTTCCTTCTGTGCAATATTGATTTCTAAAAGGAAACCTTATATCGCAAATATTGCAACGACAATACTTGGTTTTTTAATCTGCTGGCTTCCTTGTCATTTAATATTATTGTCTCAACTTAATACTAAAATTTTGAGTGTTTTTGGAGTGCCAGTGGATATAGGGATGGCATATTTGTTTGTTTTATTTGCAGCGGTTGCGGCAACAGATATTGGCGCACGCGTTATTGGATCCAAGTTTGGCAGAAAAAAATTAATAGAAGAAATTAGCCCACATAAAACGATAGTCGGCTCAATAGGAGGAGGGGTTTGTTCAATAATTACAACTATGATATTAGGCATGTTTTTAAAGGAACACTTACTCGAATCAGCATTTGTCGGAGCATTAATAACAATTAATGCCCAAGTTGGTGATTTGAGTCTTTCAACGCTTAAGAGAGATGCAAATTTAAAACATTCAGGTGAATTATTCTTGGATTATGGGGGGATTCTAGACAGATTAGACAGCTTTATGTTTTCAGCCCCTATTCTATACTATTATGTTAAATATAGTCATCTGTTAAAATCAAGTATTTTGTTCATACTACATAAAATATAGGTAGCATCTAAATGTCGAATTTAAATAATATTATGTTAATTTATCCACCAAGCAAGCTTTTCCAGAGAGGAGAAGATAGGTGTCAAATTAATATTGAAAATTCTGTTTCTCAGTCAATGAGAGCTTGCAATGACCTAGGATATGCCGCTGCCGTATTATTGAATAACAATTATACTGTTAAGTTAAAAGACTACCAAACAGAAGGTTGTTCTTATGAAGATTTAGAGTCAGATATTATTAATTTCAATCCTAGTTTGATCCTTATAAGCACAACAAACACTACTATTTTTGAAGATCTTGAACTTGCTAAAAAAATAAAAAGTAAATATGAACTTTTTATAGTATTTAAAGGTGCTATATTTTATAGCCCACAAAAAGAAATGCTAGAACTACTGGATTTAAATCCAGTAGACTTAATTATTGGTGGAGAAATAGATTTCATAATTGATAAAGTTGCAAATTTTCTCTTAAGAAATGAAGGAAATGTATCAAGTATAAATAATATATTATATAAAAATAAAATTGGAGACTTCATTTCAACAAGTTTTGACATATGGGACTTTGACCTTGATTCTCGCCCTTTTCCGGCTAGACAGTTGATGAATAATTCTCTTTATACAAGACCTGACACAAAAGAACCGATGGCAACTATACAAACATCACGTGGTTGCCCTGCATCGTGTATATATTGTCTATCCCCAACAATTTCAGGAAAACAAATTCGATCTCGCAGCCCAGAAAATGTTTTTGAAGAACTAGTTGAATGTTATGAAAAATATGGAATAAAAAATTTTTTCTTTAGGGCTGATACTTTTACAATAAACCCTGATTGGGTAATAAAACTGTGTAATTTAATTATAAACTCTAATTTATACAATAAAATCCAATTTACAGCTAATAGCAGAGTAAAACCTCTTACAAAAGAAGTTTTAAAATTAATGAAAAAAGCTGGTTGTTTTGCAATTGCTTTCGGGTTTGAGTCTGGTAGTGATGAAACAATGTCTAGAATTAAAAAGGGAGCCAACGTAGAAGACAACATTAGGGCAGCGAAATTAGCTAAAAGCGTAGGATTATGTATTTTTGGAATGTTTGTCATTGGGTTTCCTTGGGAAACAACTGAGCACATAAGCCAAACAAAGAAAATGATTTTCAAATTGAATCCGGATTTTATTGAGGTAACTTTAGCATTACCATTTTATGGTACTGAGTTATATGAAATTTGCAAGTCAAACGGTTTGATTGAAGAATCAATCTATGGTAGTGATTTTTTCCACACTAGTTTTGCCAAAACAGCCACTTTAAGTACAGAAGAACTACTCAAGCTAAGAAAACAAATTTTGCTACAATTTTATACTCGACCATCATATATATTAAAAAAAATAGTGAGCAAGATTAGCAAACCCTCAGTTATATTAGAGTATATCCGCTTTGGATTACGGCTGTTAAAAATTTTATAAAATAAACCTAGTTACAAAATTGCAATACAAAACACAAATGTAGCAACTTATTTTATCATAGCTTTTATACTACATGTTTATACGTGTTTACAGGAGTTTTTCCAAATGAGAGTTAGTGGATTAAGCAGCTATAATGCGCTCCAAATTAGAAATCAAAATTTTAAGAGTTCAAATATAGATAAAACAACCAACGATTCTTCCTACAGTGGTATTAATGGAGAATCATTAAAAATTAGTGACAAAAATAATATTTTTTCGGTTGAAAATATATCAGATAAAAAAGTTGGGTCTAAATTCATATTAACAATCAATGATCCAAAATATGAGGGCTTGAGAATTCTTGTAAAACCCGAAAGCAAAATCACTTCTGATGATGGAAGCATTTTCGGAAAAATTCAAAAAGATAATATTTCATTCTCTGGCAGAGTTTATGGAAGTATTAGAAAAAATGATGACAGCTCTTGTGATGAAAAAATGCGCCAGGCCTATAAAAATTATTGGATAAACGGAATGCACAACAAGGTAGTTAATAACTATGTCAACAATGAACTAACATCAAAGATCAAAGATGATTATAATTTTTTTATACCTAGTGATGGAGATGGAACTCGATATAAAGACATAGCAAAATTACAAGGAGGCATAACAAAACCAGCATCTTTCTTGCCATCAACTTTAAATGGACAGCAAATGAGCTTAGTTCAATCAGTACTAACTAACTTTTCCAGGACAAATAAGCTAGATGATGGGGTTGGGTTTGTTGAAGTTGAGCCGGCACAAGGTAGTGCTTTTGCTTTTCTTGAGGGTCTGAAGGACGGTACAATACCTACTGATAAGCCCCTCGTTTTTAGCTGGGGAGATAATTTCTCTGACATTGACGTAACAAAATTAATCTTAGAACATGAAAAGAAAAACTCTGGAATGACAATCATGTCAATACTATGTGATGATAAACAAATTAAAAGTTTGGGTGCCTTAGAAGTTGATTCAAAAGATAATATGGAAGTAAAAAGATTTAAAGAAAAACCGACTAATGATACAGAAATAGAATCTTTTAAAGAGCCAGGATTTGACAACCAGTGTATCGCGTCAGTTGGACCATATATACTTTCAAAAGAAGTTTTAACGAGAATTAAAAACGATTATATAAGTAATCCAGAAGCTTTTCTAAATACAGATGGTAAAGGATATGATTTTTCAAGCATGATAATTTCTCCTATGGTTGACCTGTTAGGTTCTGGAGAAATTACAGACAAAAATGGTGAGGCGTTAAAACTCAGAACAACAGTTTTACCAAGTGGGAATACCTGGTCTGACCTTGGTGCTGAAAAAGATTTCACAACATCAATGCTTTCAATTAAAGGTGGTGGCTATTCCAACCTGCCTAGAGAAATTATAGATTCAATAACGAACAATGTTGATGAAAATAACAATATAACTTTTGGAGACAAAGAAAAAGAGCTAGTTGCCTCTTTAAAAAATGACTATGGAATAAATCTGGAAAATACGGTAGTATATTTCAAAAAATAAAGGTTTATCTTATTATAAGCCTGTTGGGCAGTTGGCGCAGTTGGTAGCGCACTTGATCGACATTCAAGGGGTCACTGGTTCGA
Organism: Cyanobacteria bacterium OH_CBB_238; assembly: GCA_023409995.1. Taxonomy (GTDB): domain Bacteria; phylum Cyanobacteriota; class Vampirovibrionia; order Gastranaerophilales; family Gastranaerophilaceae; genus JAEYQN01. The sequence goes on from JAEYQN010000109.1 coordinate 4,664, forward strand.
GTCCAGTACCGCCCACCATAAAAAAGAAGATGATCTACATTATCTTCTTTTTTATTTTAAATAAGTATTAGTGGTAATGTTTTTATATTTCCTTTACAGAAAAATATAACTGGAGAAAGGAGTTTATATGAAAACAGAATATACAGACAAGGGATTAATAACAAAAGATAATTGTGCAATAGCATTTATTGATCATCAACCCCAAATGGTGTTTGGAGTTGGAAGTATTCAAAGAGAACTTCTAATTAATAATGTTATAATGCTGGCAAAAGGCGCAAAATTATTTGATATTCCAACTATTTTAACCACAGTAGAATCCAAAAACTTTAGTGGATATATGTGGAACGACTTACTAAAAATTTTCCCTCAAGAAAAACCTATTGAAAGAACAGGAATGAATTCTTGGGACTTTGATGAATTTAAAGAAGCAATAGTAAAAACAGGCAAAAAAAACATATTAATCAGTGGTCTATGGACAGAAGTTTGCGTATGTTGGCCAACTTTATCAATGCTGGACGAAGGTTATAATATTTTTGTCGTTGAAGATGCTTGTGGAGGCGTATCAAAGATGATACATAAGGCCGCAATGCAACGAATGATAAGATCTGGAGCAATTCCTGTAACAGCAATGCAAATGGTACTTGAATTCCAGAGAGATTGGGCTAATAAGTCAACTTATGACCAAGTATGCAATATTATACAAGAACATGGTGGAGCTTATGGTATGGGAATTGAGTATGCATACTCAATGCTAAATAAAGATTAATAAATTAGGTAAATTAATGCCAATTTAAAAAGAGAGCTAAAATAGTCTCTCTTTTTTACTAATTAAATAGCCCAATATAGCAAATTAATTTATTTCACTACTTATTATAGTAAACAAGTGTATTAACAATTTTGTAGAGCAATAATTAATGAAAATAATACGAGTCATTGGCCATCCAACCACAACAGTATTTAATCAAATAAAGAAAACACAACCAAACCCGGATTTGCAGCAACTTGAATTCAAACAAGGTAGACTTGGCGACTGTGCACTTTTATCAGCGCTATACGTAATAGCGAATAACAAAATTGGTAGCAAATGCCTTGCTTTAGTTACCAAAAATGCAAACCATAATGAATTAAACTTTGGCAATTATAAGAAAATATTCATAGATAGTACAAGTTTTGAAAATAAACAGGTAACATCAAAGACTACTGCTCAAGAATATTTGCTTAGACAAATTGAAATTGGATATGATCATTTAGAAGCTCAAAAAACAAATGAATTATTAGGACCCGATCATTATTATTCAAAACACCGCAAAATTTTTGATGAGTTTAATAATGGAGTAGACTTTGTAGAAGTTTGCAAAGACATTATTGGTAAATTTGGTATTGGAAAAGGATTTAGAATAAAAAAATCGCCTCAATTGATGAACGAAATTTTAAATAAGGCAGAAACAAAACCTAACAAATACATTATAGGTGCAAGTGCAAAAAATAACACACAACGACAATTTAAAGAATTCGAGGCTAACGTGAGCCAGGATGAATTAGAAATACTAAAGGCTAAAGAGAAAGATGGTTCATTTAAAATAATAACAGGCATTCCAACGAGTTCAAAAACGTATTTCATAAAACTACGAATAGATCTTCCTCAAATGAGTACAGATGGTTTTTATTGCAATCATTCATATGCAATAAAAGCTATAAATGGTAATAATGTAACTTTAATAAACCCACATGACACTTCTAAGCCAATAGTAATAACAAGAAATAAATTCTTTGCAAATTTTGACAAAATTGAGGGATATGAAATATCATCACCAAAGCTAAGCCGAGACATAACAACTTATGTTGATAAGAACAGAGTAATGCTACAAATTAAAGCATTTATGAAAAAAATAGACGCTTGTGATACCATAACACAAAAAGATATTGACCATTTTTTCTCGAATTATAAAATAATGACAGATAATTATTTGGGAACAGTAAGTTTGGAAAATTTTAAAAAGCTAGCCACCATTTTTGAATCGGTCTCAAATGATAAAAACGTAAAAAAACTAATAACTATAGCTGATGGCACATTTACTGAGAATGAAAAACAGCAGTCAGAGGTTTGTCAAATATTATTTTCAATAATTTCAAACAATCCAACAAAACACAATATAAGTGCTTTCAAATCAATGCTTAACGGAGAAAATTTATCTTACTATCCAGATATTATTAGTAAATTTAAACAAAAAACTTTAAGTCTGCAGAAAAATTAATCACCGTAGAGGTACTCGGAAGAACAACTCCATCCTGAGTAGAACTTGCCGCACATACCAGCATAGCTGTCACCATTTACGCCAAAAGGAGCAAGCCTATCTTCTTGAATCCAAGTAGCAAAAATATCCCGTCCCAATACATTTGGTTTTTTAGGACCATTTACATCAATATAGGCATAAGCGCAGATTGGAAGGGCAGCACTCGTAAGTGCCGTATAGTCACATTCTTCTGAAACATAAGTCAATGATATAGTAGTACCATCTGCCAAGACCATTCCTGCGGCGTCAGCTGGCCACCAAGAAATTGAATCACCATTAAACATATGCGTAGAAGCGTCATTAGGATGCCAACAGTCCCCATTTGCACTACCTTTAGGGCAAATTTTTGTTGTATTTAAACGTTCAGCCAATCTATTTGCAAAACAAGTATTATCCCAAGAACCACATACTCCTTTGAGCGACAAATAGTTAACTTTAAGATAAGATACAGCTTGATTTAAAGTAGAAAAATCTTTTTTCCACATACTTTTATACTCTATATCATTAAGATAATTAATGAGGGTTGGAATAGTTATTGCTGCGATAACACCAATAATTACAAGTGTTAAAAGCACTTCGACTAATGTAAATGCTTGTTTCATGTATATATTCCCAAAACTAAACTAGTGTATATTATAATTATTCCACAATTTGACTTTTTTATGTATTTTAAAAAATTAATTATTTAAAATTCAAATAACTAATTATACTATTTTTGTAATCAAGCCCAAGTTGCCTAATCAAAGAATAAAATGATGCTGATGTTTGATCATGTTCTTTCTGAGTATTATTTTTGAGGTAGCCTAATAGTTCAACGTATTTAACTACTGTTTTTGATTCAATAGCAAAAACTTCAGATGAAAATAAATATTCAGTCTCTAGCGATATTTTTTCTAGTTGGTAAACTTTTGACTTATAGTCATGTACTATTTTAGAATCATCGCTTTTAGCAAGATTTAAAGTGAGTGAGTGCAGATCGATCAATATAGCATTAAATTTTGTATAATGCTCCATCCTCAACTTAAATAAGCTTTGCTTATTTTGCTCTTCGACTGCTTTCCACTGAACAAAAGAGAAAAAAGTGAGTAAAGCAGTGAAGAATATTGTTAAGATAGTGTCTGATAATTCAATAAATGTTAAATTATTTTCCATAAAAATTCGTATATCCTTCTTCATAAGCCTGTTCTATTGCTTTTGCAACCTTTTTACTATACTTCCAGTATGAAATATGAGCACCAAGAAAAGTAGCCGGACTCCTAAAATTTGACTTACTGTAGAATACTCCTCGTCCATTTTTATCAAAATTAATGTTATATTTTCCTTCAATTTCTGATATCGTCAAATTCTTTCCAAGAGGGAATCCTAGAGGATCATCATTGAAGTTTACAGTTAAAAAAAACATATCATTATCTTTTATATATTTATACAAATCAGCATTATATTTATTTACATCATGCTTTGGCTCCAAAATATCAGAGTAGAAAAGAGCAATAGGTGAACCATAATTCACCACGCCCAATAGCTCGTCAGAAGATGTGCATACCTGATTAGTAAATTTGTTTAAATTCCTATAATTATTTTTTAATTGTTTAGAATCTTTAAAGTAGACAAGATAGCCGTCATCACTATACATTGCAATATTTGATGCAGATAATGCATCCACGCAAGTTGCATTTGGAATATTCTCTCTATAAAAAGAATCAATATTGCCATCATAATCAACTTCAAGGGCCTTTACTATTTTTTCTGGCTCTATTGCTGGAAGCTTTTGAAACAAATATCGATATGTTATAAAACTACCAGCACTGTAACCAAAGAGAACGACTTTATGCCCATTTTTCTCATCGCACTTTATTTGCTTATGTAGATTAAAGATTATTTTTTGCATATTATATTGCTTTTGAACCCAAATTGCGTCATGTAGTAGTTTTGCAATAAAAGCCCTAATTCCTTGAGCAATCTTTGGACTTAATGTTTTTAAAGTAATTAACTTATCATTGAGATGAGCAAATGCATCCTGAGAATCAGTTCCCCAATAGAAAGGTTCAGCTGTCGAAGACACAGGAATAGTACCATTTTTTAATACATTTTTTTTAATCAGAGGATTGGATTCAAATGAATATTTAAAATTCTTGTGTGCTTTATTTATCCCATTAATAAAAAACTCTTTATCTTTTTGACTACTAGCATCAGCACCGTTAGTATAAACAAAGTGTATATCTATTGGCACTGCTAAAGCATTACTATTAAAACAGGCATAGATGGCGAATAGAAAAACAACGGTAAAAAATATAGTTTTATAACGCATATTGTATCCAAATTAGAATACTTGATTTTATATCGACGATTACATAAGAACAATAGACACTTTACTAGAATAATAATACAAATTTGAATATAGAAAATTATAATTAGAATAAAAAGTGCAATATTATTGGTGCAAAAATAGAAGTAAATAACCCAACAATAATAAGAGCCATTGTGCTTATAGCTGCTTGTTTATCTTGTTTCTTTTCTAAACATCTTGCTGTCCCTAGAACATGGCTTGTTGCTCCAATGGCAAGCCCAATTGAAACATCATTTTTAATGTTAAATAGCCTTAAGAATCTATGCCCCATTAGACCACCAACAACACCTGTTAATATGACAACACAAGCTGTAAGTTCTGGAATTCCACCAATTGTTTTTGAAATTTCTACAGCAATAGGTGTCGTAACAGACTTGGGGACTAAAGAAAGAATTATATCAAAATTAGTATGCAAAACTTTTCCAATAACAATTGTAGATAAGATTGCGACCACTGTTGAGAAGGTAAAACCAAACCAAATTGCTCTTTTGTTTTCTTTTAGAACATCAATATTCTTTATTAATGGGAGAGCGAGAGCAATTGTTGCAGGCCCAAGTAAAAATGTTAATATTGAAGCGCTTTTATTATACACATTATAATCTATAGCAAAATATTGAATAAGAAAAATAACAATTAATCCAGTAAAAATAATAGATGGAATCTTATTAATATACTTAATTTTGTTCAATTTAAGGGATAATATATAAATGGAGATTGTAATCAATATTCCTACATAACTACTCATAACGTTCACTCTTTCCTGTTACTTTCATAATGAAATTAACCAACAACGCTGTTATTAACATTGTAAAAAATGTAGTTAAAAATATTGTCAAAATGATTGGCAACAAGTTTTGTTTTATTATAGCTACATATGAAATTATTCCAACAAACAAAGGAACAAAAAATAACGACATATTTTTAAGCAATATATTACAAACATCCTCAATTAGAGTTCTAGATATTACATTGAAATAGAGAAGCAACGATAATATTATCATACCTAACAATGGAGATGGAATTCTTATTCTAAAGTGTACAACAATAAAATTGCTAATAAATTGTATAAAAAGCAAAATTAAAAAGCCAAGGATTATCGATTTAAGTTTAGTTATCATAATATTTCTGCTACATTAATTCTAGCAAAAACAATATTTTAAAATTAATAAAAAACATGTTTATTAATAAATATACATATTAGCAGATTTTATAGCCTTACCATTTTTATAAAAAATAAAATTATCCCAAATACCTCTTAAAGAGCTATCAGGATTAAAAACATAACCATTACCCTCAGATACCCCATAACTGACGCTTTCAAGTTTACCTGAAGGAACTGCATAACGTCTTTGTATTCGAGGATATTCAAAAACATTTTTATCATATAGAGCAATAATTGATAAATTAGCAAATTTATCATACACAAAAGTCGTTTGCCCCTCACTTATCGAATAACTTCCATCATCATAATCTACCCTATATCCATTAACTTTATTTTTTGCTAATTCAGAATAAGGAGATAGATTTATATTCTTTTGAGTATTTGCAAACACATCATTTCGCACATTATTAATAACCCTCCCTTCAAGGCTTACAGCAAATGAAGGCAGCACAGAAAATATTAAAACTAAAATTAAAAATACATTTTTCATAAAAACCTTACGAAATAAGTATAAGGAATATAATCAATAAAACAAGATCTATCTAGGCATCAAACAATATTAATTCAAAATTATATGCAACAAAAAAGCCCTTAAAACCGAAGTTTTTAAAGGCTTTAAAATGGTCGGAACGACAGGATTTGAACCTGCGACCCCTACCACCCCAAGGTAGTACGCTACCAAGCTGCGCTACGTCCCGTTCAGTCAAATAATATCAAGAATTACTAAAAGATACAAGTATCATATTTTTATATGTTTACTTAAATGAAAAAATTGTTAATATTAAAGTATGAAAAAAAATATAGCGATATTTTTACTATTTTTTGGCTTATTATCCTTGAATTATGCCAGTGCTGACGAACTTGATCCTGGTGGATGGGACTCAATTGATGCAACTGCAGAAAAAGGTTTTGAAGGACAAAAACCAATCACTGACGCTCAATTTAATAAAACTATTAAACAAATACAGGAGAGAAAAGGCGGCAAAAAAAAGAAGAAAAATGAAATAACACCGCTATCACCAGTACCTTATAAAAACAACCCTTATGATAATAATGAAATGCAATCTTTATATAATAACTTGACTACTACACCAACAGTGATGTTCTCTAGTTTTGTTATAGCTCCAGATGGAACAGTTTTAAGTCCTGGCTACTATAAACTAACAAATAAGCAAATAAATAGAGATGAGTATATTTTTGAATTGTCTCAAGGCTCACAAATATTTGCAAAAGTGCCAGCCAGACAAACCGTTGAAGATTTTAATGAAGATAAAATCAATTTCTTTAAAGTTTCAAATGTTGATGATAAATACATGAGAATAATCTACGGTACTATGGATTTAAATTTAGAAGGAAGGCTTTATATAAAAAATAGCAACCGTTAAGCTGCTATTTTTAAAAGACTCTAATTATTTAATTTAAGCTTTTGACTTAAATTCCTTTAACTCCTTTAGTTCTTTTTGGAATGGCGAAATTTGCCTTAACTTATCAATTACATCAGGTAGTACGCTTATCGTATAATCAATTTCTTCTTCCGTAGTAAATCTGCTTAAACTAAATCTAATACTTCCATGAAGCGCCGTAAACGGAACCCCCATAGCTTTTAGCACATGACTTGGATCTAAGCTTCCACTAGTACAAGCACTACCGGAACTAGCACAAATACCAAGATCGCTAAGATGAAGAAGTATCAATTCACCTTCAATATATTCAAAACCGATATTAGTTGTATTAGGAACTCGTGAAGATATAGGGGCATTTAGCCTCGCATTATAAATATTATCAACAATGGTTTTTTCTAGACGATCCCTCATAGCCTTAACTCTAGTTGCTTCATCTTGTAATCCTTGTACAGCATACTCAGCAGCCTTTGCCAAACCAACAATACCAGCAACATTTTCTGTTCCAGCTCGCTTGCCTTTTTCTTGGTGCCCACCAACAACTAAAGGCAAAAACAAAGTGCCAGATTTTACATATAAAGCTCCTACACCCTTTGGAGCATGAAACTTATGCCCAGAGACACCCATCATATC
>JAEYQN010000123.1 GCA_023409995.1 Cyanobacteria bacterium OH_CBB_238
TTAACAAGGCAGCAGTAGAAAGAGTTTGTGAAGATTCGGAACAGGCGAAGGAATTGTTGAAAAAGTACCGAGCAAGGGAAAAGGGAGTGTCAGAAATTCCATTTCAGCATGAGATTCAAATTCAAAATATCAGCTTCCGTTATCCGAATACTGAAAAGGATGTGCTGACTGATGCTAATATCCGGATACCGAGAAACAAATCGCTTGCTCTTATTGGGCCTTCGGGAGCAGGTAAAACCACCATGGCAGATATCCTGTTAGGAATATTGGAGCCACAGAAGGGACAGGTGCTGGTAGATGGAATTGATATTTATAAAAATCTGGATACATGGCATCAAAAACTTGGATACATTCCGCAGACAATTTATCTGATAGATGATACGATCCGAAATAATATAGCATTTGGAATCGATCCTAGTAAAATTGATGAAAAGCGTTTGATAGAAGCTGTGAAAGAAGCGCAGCTGCATGATTTCATACAGGAATTGGAGGATGGTCTTGATACCGTAATCGGAGAACAGGGGATTCGGCTGTCCGGAGGACAGAGACAACGTATTGGCATAGCAAGGGCATTATATACCAATCCTGAGATATTAGTATTGGATGAAGCGACGTCTGCGCTTGACAATGATACGGAAAAAGCTATCATGCAGGCAATCGACATGTTACAGGGAAGTAAGACACTGATTATTATAGCGCATAGATTGACGACTATTAAGAACTGTGATTATATCTATGAGATCAAGAATGGAACAGCAACAATAAAAGATAAGAAGGATATTTGATGGTTTCTCTTATTATAGTAGATTACAGAACAATTGCAAAAACATTGCATTATATCAAACAATGCAACAAATCTTTCATTGCAACATATGACATACATGTCATTATTGTAGATAATAATGTAAATGAGCAGGTTGGGCTCACATTTATCTCAGATACCGAACATGCAAAGATACGTACATTAACCAACTCTGCATTACCTGTTCCGGTATATGAGTGCATTTGTGAGGATGGAAGCAGAATTACTTATGTTGCTGCGAGAGCAAATATCGGGTATGCTAAGGGAAATAATCTCGGTGCGAAAGTAGCAAAAATCTTATTTAGGGATACTTATTATCTTTTCAGTAATAATGATTTGAGATTCATGGAACCCATTCCAATCGATATCTTATTAACGCCTATGAGAGATAAAGAAGATGTAGCTGTGGTGGGACCTTCTATTTTATCCTTGGATGGTTCTCTACAGTCTCCGAGGAAAAAACCTACTGTGGGATTTGGGCTTTTTGCCTATTATTGGAATTTACTCCTTCCTAAAAAGCTCAAACTGGAGAGATGGATTACAGATATTGACATGGCAGCAAAAACCGGAAGATGTGACTGGGTAACAGGTTCCTTTCTTGTTGCAGATGCGGGTAAGTTTTTTGAGGTGGGCGGTTTTGATGAGCATACTTTCTTGTTTTACGAAGAAGTAATACTGGCCGAAAAATTACGAAAGAAAGGTTATCGTATGTATTATACCGATGCGGTAAAGATTGTACATGAGCATGGGGAGACTGTAAAGTCAACTTTTAGTATCCTAAAAGGAATTGATATCTCTTTTATGTCTGGGATGTATTATTTTAGGAAATACAGACATATTTCGAAGCCTGTCACGATTCTGGCATATATTAATTATAATCTGTTCAGGGTTTTATTCAGAGTGAAGAAAGCGATTGGGAGTTTACGATGAGCGAAAGCAAGAAAAAGTTTTTCTTAACAATGGCTGCATTAATTTCAGCAAGTGCCGTTTCTTTTACGCTACAATTGAGAACTTCAAATATACTCACTGCAATTTTGGCAGTGTTATTTGCGTATTTATTTTATAAACATTGGGATGTCAAAGAATGTGTATCGGATAAAAATCGTATTTTCATTGCAAGTAGCATAATCGCGCTCATACTATCCACCTTTATGAGTATGTATCTATTAGAATATCAGGATGATATTTATGATTTGACAGTACTCGGAAAACTGCGCATGTTGTTATGTGTAGCCGTTGGTTACTTTTTTTTATTTTCCACGTTACTGAAATGGTGGTATTGTAATATGGCTGAAGTTTCACTTACGAATAGAGAACCTTATCAGAAATCACCTCGCATCGTATTTTTTGTAACGGTAGTTCTTATCTTCTTGTGCTGGTTGCCTTTTTTCTTAAAGTATTACCCTGGAGTGATTATTAGTGACTCCATGGATCAGATCGGGCAAGCGGCTTCAGGCATCTATAGTAACCATCATCCGGTTGCACAAACATGGATACTACAGTTCTTTATAGCAGTTGGTATACGAATAAATGGACGAATGCAGACGGGCATTGCTGTTTTTTGCGTTTTCCAGATGATAATACTGGCATTGATTTATTCCTACGTTATTACTGAGTGCTATGTGCATAAAGTTAAAAAGTGGATTTGTGTCAGCCTGGTTTGTTTTTATGCAATCATGCCCTATAATGTGATGTATGCGGTCAATATATGGAAAGATAGTTTGTTTTCTGGGGCATTACTGCTCTTTACGGTATTGTTGTGGAATG
>JAEYQN010000094.1 GCA_023409995.1 Cyanobacteria bacterium OH_CBB_238
TTCCTGCACGTAAGGTTCTATTCTGCTGATTCTCTGCCCGGTCGAAGAATAGAGTCCTGTATTTACAACTGTAACCTTCCAGTCTTCTGTAATATTCTTATGTATCTGAATCATATTTGTTTTTAGATCCACCGTAATATCTGACTGATAGATATAGAAATCATTAAAATAATCTTTAATCAAATCAACCTTATAGCCACCACATATTATAAATTCATTATAGCCGTATGCCGCATACTTTTTCATAATATGCCAAAGAATTGGACTTTCTCCTATCTCCACCATAGGTTTTGGTATTCCCTCTTTATCTTCTGCAATTGTGCTAGGCAGACCGCCTGCTAAAATAATGACTTTCATTTAAATATCCTTTACTATTTTAATAACTATTATTACTAATATAAATATAATGACATTAGCTACTTTCAGCAACGCTAACAAACTATGATATCAAGATGGTTCACTTATATTATAAAATTAATACAATACTACCTAAACATCAAAATACTTCTATCATTGGGATAGTCTTGCCCCAATAATGTATTAAAATTATAGATAAAATCTTTCAAAAAACATTGCACCAGCATAACAATTATAATTTATGGAAAATCACTTTTCATAAATCCCTTCCTGACATTAATAGATCTTTTGCGTCTTTTGTTACAGGGCCGGAGCCTTTGTCAAAATCAGATACGGGAATATCCATACATAATCTTAAAACGATAATTTTTACTGTTAAAAATGCGAATATTGCATATACAATATCCGCATTTATTCTATCACAATTATACATTTCCCGCAACAAATGGCAATGTTTTTACTTCTATGCTAAATCAAATATTCTTAAGTCTGACGTACCATCAACCATCCACACACTCCGTTTTCATATATCCGATTATCGATTAATCACATTGTTAATATTACATTATCAGATAGGGATTATATACAGGTTTCTGATGCATTTTTCTTATTAACGGATGTTCTACGATATGAATCAAAATCCTCATATATAACTCTCTAAATACTTCACTAAATATTATTGATTTCAACAATATTTTTTCCAAGTATCAATATTATAATTCTTTGTACAAATTGAATCACACTGAATTCCATTCGCTTTGAGATAATTAGCATATTCTTTTATCTTCTCTGGTTGTCCTTGTAGTTCTGGCGATACCATGCATAAACTATAACCCCACTCTTTTAATTGCAAATAATTATTATAATTAATAGGTAGTTTAGTGAAACAATCAATCCATACCCATTTTGCTTTTCCACGCATATTATAAATAGTATCTAATCCTTCATATTCAGAAAAACGTAGCGCAAGATTATTCTCTCCAGAGTCTGATAATAACTTAATCATTGGAAATGACGAGTCCAAAAAAAAGTATTTTGATATCTTATATTTTTTTAAAAGTTGTATTATCTTATGCTCAATCCGTTCACTTTTAATATTTAAAATCATTGTCCCGTGACAGTATTCTTGCAGATAGTCTTCAAAATCTTCACCTGGTTCAAATGGATTATGAGAAATATAAATTTTCCCATTTATATTATCTCTAAGATCCAATTCCACGCCATATTCATTAGAAAGTTTCTTCAACTCAGCAACACTATTTACTCTATGACTAATATATTCCACTATTTAATTCCACCCTTCTTCAATTTTACGCTAAATTCAATTGTACGTTTTATAAATTTCCATTTAGCTCTAAATCCATCATTCCAAGAAGACTTTCCATAAATCCGTTTTGGAAATAATACTCTAAATCTAATTATTTTAAGCTTTCTTACCGTAGCTAGATAAAAAACATACAAATCAAGTGAAAAATCATATGGTGGATTTTCCCATGTATCAAAAAATGACTTAGGGAAAATATTAGGTTGGGCATTAATATCCACAAGTTTTTCTTTCAAATACAATGTTTCAAAAATACTCATACCTATCGTAAAAATTTGATCGAATAATGGTCTATTTCTTCTGTTTCCTTTTATAAATACATTTGGATCCTTAGAATCCTCAATTAGTAAAAGTGCCTTAAGTACATCCTTAGGATCCGTCTGCATATCCGCATGAGACCATCCAATGTATTGCCCTTTGCACATCTTTAAGCCCTGTAATATTCCATATCCATATCCTTTATTTATTGGTACAAAACAAACATTTACAAATGTATATCTGGGTAATAATTCCTCTAATACTTGTGCCGTATTATCTGTTGAACCATTATTAACCAATACCACCTCAATATCATCTCTATTAATTGTTTCTTTGAAACGTTCTAATATTAACGGAATATTCTTTTCCTCATTATAACAAGGAATCACAATAGACAATTTCATACAACATTCTCCTTTTTCTTAAAAACAAAAAACTTCTGTCCTAAAAAATTCATCACTGTACTCACTCCTGTTGCACCCAGAAATGCCAATGCCTTAATTGGAAGAATTAACAACACTACTTTATTCGTTCCTGCATTTGCAAGTGCTGAACACGTATATAGTAAAATATATTTTATTATTTCTTCCTTATGAAATTCTTTACTTTCAAATGTCCAGAATTTATTAATCACAAATCCTACTACTGCTCCACATATATAAGATATTCCTTTTGCTACTTCTGTATTAAAGTGCAAATACAGTAAGAAGTTATAAACAAAATAATCAACTGCAACTGCTGTTACTC
>JAEYQN010000116.1 GCA_023409995.1 Cyanobacteria bacterium OH_CBB_238
GTTTTAATTAATAAGAGTGAATCTTATATAGTGGAAAAGTTTGATATCAAAAATCGCATCATTAATGTGAAAAAATGGGATGTTGAACATCATACTGAAGCGCTAAAGTCAACAGATGTACATATCATTAATACACTTGAAACTAATTTTATAGGTGACTTAATTTTGTCATTTGGTGATTTAGAAGTTAGTGAAGAATATTACAAGTTTAAGAGGATGATATATGATAAAAAAGTAGGAGAAGAAAGCCTTGATTTACCTCCTATAAAATTTAGGACTAAAGGATTTTGGCTCACATTACCTGTTGATTACAAAGAACAATTTAAAAAGAGTATAAATAGAACTGATGGGTATGATGGAGGTCTTCATGGGGCAGAGCATGCTATTATTGCTATGATTCCTTTTCACGTTATGTGCGATAGATTTGACTTAGGTGGATTATCTACTGCTTACCATTCAGATACTGGAAAAGCCACAATATTTGTATATGATGGATTTAATGGAGGTATAGGATTAGCTGAAAAAGCAGTTGAATTATTTGGGGAAATAATTATTAAAACATACGAGCTTGTTAAAGAATGTGGTTGTAAGAATGGATGCCCTGCATGTATATATGCGCCAAATTGTGGAAATGAAAATGATCCATTAGATAAAGAGGGTACTCTTTTAATACTTAAAACAATGGTTAAAATGATGAAAAAAGAGACTAAAAAAGAAGAAATTTTAAGTTAATTTCACCATTTACTTTTTACACGATCACCAAAATCAAAATATCTTTTATTAGTATTGAATACCATCAGATTTTCCTGAGTTCTGGTCATGGCTGTATAGACAATATTATCGAGTTCTTTAGGGTCTCTCCAAGAGTCAGGAATTAAAATGATTACATTACTAGCTTCCCATCCTTTGAAACTATGAATTGTACTCATCTTTAAGCGTTTATCTTTGATCCAAAATGCCCTTTTAAGTCTACTGTATTCTTCATTTCCATTATTATTAAAAACATGATTAACATCTATTTGAATGTTTTTAAAGAATTCAACTGCTTCTAAACCTTTACTTGCAGAGGGCAACAATATCACAATATTTGAATCATCACCATCTCCGATTCTACTCTGCTCTAACTTTATTTTATCGTATCCTGCTTTTATTCTTAATAACCAATTATTCATTTGGGTGTTTTCCCAAATGAAATGGGATTGTGGCATTTTTGCAAATTCAAAAAGTGTAGATTGAGCATAACCTTCTATAGGCACGGATGAATCTAATTCAAATTCTTTACTAAATTTGTTCACAATATCTCCAATTTTTTTAGGTAATCGAAAAACAGTATTCAATTCTAGCCAACGTCCTGGCATCCAATCTATTTTACGATTATAAATATTTTGTTTTTCATCACAAACCACTAAAATTTCATTTCTTTTAGTTAGGAATTTACATAAAAGTTCATACCATTCTCTTTTAAAATCTTGCCCTTCATCCATCATAATAGCGTCAAATTTTAAATTATTTATATTTTCAATTGATGGATCTTCTATAGCTTTATTAACAGAATCAACTAATGCATCTAGATATACTTCTACATTGCCATCGTTAGATGGTTTAGGAACTGCTAGTTCATTTAATACATCTAGGCAAAATCCATGGAAGTTATCAAATATAATATTTCTCCAATCAAATCGATAAGGAGTTTTATCAATCATATCTTTAATATAATGCCATAATGTGACGTTATAAGTAACAATTAAAACTTTTTTACCTTCTTGTGCTAATTGTGCTGCTCTATGTGCAATAACTAAAGTTTTTCCACATCCTGCAGGTCCATGAAGACGATGCCTGCCACTTTTTGGCTCAGAATGTTCTTTTTGTTTTTTCTCTAACTCAATGTACTTTATTTGTTTTCTTTTATGAAAAGGCGGATTTAACCAAAATTCTAATTCTTCTGCCCATTCTTCTGTCATATATTTATTTTTGCCCAGAAATCCGGGAATAATATTTGAAAGGTTTTCTTCAAATAAATCATCAGAACCAATTATTTTAGGGAAGTCAGGATAATTAAATAAGTGCTTAGCTAATTTACTACTTATTTTATGAGTGTATATTCCATTTTTTACTGTTCCATAGGGTGTTCTATCATTAGATTTATCAATAGTTTCGCCAATACATGGAACTAAATGCTTTATAATTTCTTTTTTATAGTGTTTTACCTGATCTAACTGTACCTTAGGCGTTACTTTCTCAAAAATAGTATCTTTATCTTCTTCTCTTATGTTATATAACATTAATCCCTTATTAGGATTAAATAGAGCTAAGTCCGGATTGTTACCATTAATGTTAGGTTTAAAATAAATTTTCCAATCATAAGAAAGATTATTATCTAAAAAAGTTAAAATTTTTTTTTCTCCTTCTTTCAAAGGTCCATAAAATTCATTAATTTCATTTAAAGATGGAATTATTCTTCCCATCTACATCCCCCTTCATAATATTGTATTTTTTTATTATTTAATGATTATCATTTGATATTATTTAATAATATTTACATATTACTTATTAAATGATCAAATAGCTAAAAAAATAATATAAAATTATTTTTAATGGAAAAATTAACCATCAATGTCAAAATAAATCTCTAGATTGATTTTTTTAGAGTTTAATTATACCTTCAGGATCAATTAAGGCTTCTAAAAAGTATTCTGGAAAATATTGTTTGCAATTGCGCCATTTCTCAAAGAGTATACTGAAAATATCATCATCTAGAATGTAGGTATCGCAATAATCATTTTTATTTCTCATTCCTCGACCATATGCTTGTACAAGGCGAACTACTGTTTGATAAGCATACCAATTAGGATCAATGCGCATTCGAGCTTTTATTTGTTTATCTTCCATATACGGGAATGGAATTTTGTAAATAATTTGGAATCTGCACAGATCATCTGGAAGATCAACTCCCTCATTTACACTTGGAGCAACTAAAACTAAAGGATCTTTAGATTCTACATATTTTCTTATAATTTTATCCCTAATTGGACTGCCTTCATTTGTTTCATTGAAACTATAATTAATTAATCTTGAGTCTTTAATTTCTTTATAAACATAACTAGCTAATTCATGACTGTTAGTATGTATTAATCCCTTTTCGAGCCTATGTTTATCTAATATCTCTTTTAATGCAGGAATAGTTCTAGGT
>JAEYQN010000136.1 GCA_023409995.1 Cyanobacteria bacterium OH_CBB_238
TTATGTTGTTGTTTTCAATCCTGCAGCTTATAACGCTGGATCCGTATATACCGCTTGTAGCGTTGCTGTTAATATTGATGTTGAACCCGGTTATGTTGAGCCCGGTTGTGCCTGTAATAGTCATAACTTTGTTCCCGTTACCAACAAGGGTAGCTCCGTCACCTTGCATGTTCAGGTTTTTGTTGATGGTTAACGAGATACCGCTGTAAGTCCCTGGTTCAAAGAGTATAATATCACCATTGGAAGCGATATCAATATCGCTTTGAATATCTGCACTGCTTGTGCCTGCTGGTTCAAAATATGTTTGAGGATCAGCAGATGCTGAGCCCATTGTAAGGGACACGGCCACTAAAAATACAACTAGACCTACCTTATTTATTTTCATATTATTTCCTCCACATTTTGTTTTGAGCCGGTACATTTGCACTCATCGAAATGTACTTAGCTACGGATCGATCTAAGTATAATACAACTATATATACATTTCTCAAAATCATACTAGATCTAGGGATCTTTAAATAGGAAATTAATCAGGGTATAATTTGTTAAATTTTATCTTAATAGATTAAAATAGCATTTAAGTACATAATATGCATTTTTTAATAAAACAAATTCATAAATAGTGTTAAAATATTTAATTAATGCACTAAAAAATGTTAATAATGTGTTTAATTACTTTTAAGGTTAATTTTATGAGAAAATAGAGTTCCATTTTATGGAAATGTATATATATTCATATCGACTATATTTTAATAATCTAAATTCCAATTTATGCGGCTTGTTTAACACATTTATTTTATCAGTAAACCAAATTTAAGGGTTTATTCGCATTATTTTAGAAATTAGTAATGTAAATATGTATCAATATCAAAAAAAGAAGAAAAAAAATTATTTTTAGTGAACATGTTTATGTCAGGTATGGCTTTAAAAAGTACTTTTTAAAGATATAATTGTAAAATTTAACCGCGTTTGCGCCCGCATATTTATAATAGTTATTATATGTGGTGGTTTTGCCATTGTTGGAAGTTATTGCCTGGGTAACTCGTAATTTATTGCTTCCCACCTTTTTAATGGTGATGGTGTTTTTAACTGTCCAGTAAGGAGTACCTAAAAGGTAGGTGGTATTGGTTAAAAGTGTTTTTACGTAGTAGTTGCTGTACTTATACGTTGTCCAGTTATATATATGGTAAAGCACACCTTTCTGGTCAATGACTGTTTTACTGCCTTTATCAATTACAGTGGTTGCCACGGGCCCTGTTTTGAACTTCCATGTGCTGTATCTGGTTAAATTATTACCTGCAGTGTCTTTTACTGCTGCCGCTGGAATGTAAATTTGATACCATTTGTAAGATGACCTTGTACCAGTTTTAAGGTATAAAACATTGCTGCTTATGGATTTGCTGACTGCAACTTTTTTGCCGGTTTTAAGGTTTTTAACGTATATTTTAGACCAGTTTGCCCCGGCTTTAATGTTTTCACTGAACTTAACATAAAGTGTGTTTGTCCTGGAAATGCCTGTAGCGCTGCTTTTAGGGTAAAATGAACTTATTTTGGGTGCAGTCTTGGCAGCGGTCTGGGCTGCGGTGCTTGCTGCAGATACCTGGCCTAACAGGAACAGCCCTGCAATCATCAGAATAATGAATATTGTTGTATTTCGTCTCATTTAATAAATGCCCCTTTTGAATTATTTTTAACTTGATTTACTGTATGAACTTGATAATTTAAAAATAAAGGGTAAAAGGAAAATATATTTTTTAATATTTTCCTGTTTTGAATTTCCATGTATAACTTTTAGCTAGGTTATTGCCTGCATTGTCTTTTACAGCACGAGCTGGAATGTAAACCTGGTACCAGGTGTATGCTGATTTTTTGCTGGTTGTAATGTAGATGTGGTTTCCGCTGATCTTTACAGTTGCTTTCCATTTATGACCAGTTTTAAGATTTTTAATGTAAACTTTAGACCAGTTAACACCTTTTAAAACACTTTCACTGAGCCTGATGGCGGTGGTTTTTGACCTTGAAATGCCTGTAGTGCCGTTTTTTGGGCTAACTGCACTTACTTTAGGTGCTGTTTTATCAATGATGTACTTTACAGTGTAAACAGGGGATTTGTTTCCTGCAGTATCCACTGCTATAAACTTCAAAGTCGTGGTAGAACTCACTGTAAATGATCCGGTGTACCTTTTACTTGAAGTAGTAGGTGTACTGCCATTTGTAGTGTAATAAATAGTTCCTTTCCCACTCATGGAAAGTGTAATGGTTTTACTGGTATTGTATGTTCCACTTTTAACGCTGGCACTTGCTGTGGGTGATTTAACTGTAATATAGCTTGTTTTAGCTGTTGTATCGGTTCCATCATTGTTGGTTACAGTTAATGTTACGGTATATGTACCTGCTTTACTGTAAGTATGTGTGGGGTTCTGTTCTGTGGAAATTGTCCCATCTCCAAAATTCCATAACCATGATATGGGGTTACTTGTAGACTTATCAGTAAATTTAACTGTTAAAGGACCATTGCCGCTGGTAACATTTGCTGCAAACTGGGATCTGAAGTCTTTAAATGCGTAAAAAGTCCCGGCGGTAGTTCCAATGTACAGTGTACCATTTGCATCAATTAAAGGCGAAGCATAGACAGTACCTGCTGCATATTTCCATTTCAGCGACCCGTTAGAGTTTAACGCGTACACTCCGTTGTTGCCTCCGACGTAGATGGTTCCATCTGTGCCGATAACGGCTGATGATGCTGCATTACTCACTCCTCCAGTACTGTAGAACCACTGTAAATTTCCATTGGAATTTATGGCATAGAGCTTGCTGCTGCTTACAACATATATCGTTCCATTAGAAGAAATTGCAGGAGCACCGTAAAGCACTTCTCCAGGGATTGTGTAGGACCATTTTTTTGATCCATATGTCCCCCTATCGTTTAATGCATATAAAAAACTTGCAGAGTTATAATAGCACTCAATATAAACTGTCCCGTCTGAACCAATGGAAGGTGTATTATAAGCTGTG
>JAEYQN010000146.1 GCA_023409995.1 Cyanobacteria bacterium OH_CBB_238
TGGAGATACTGTAAATAAAGTTCCACAGTGTGTAAATTTAGGTCTTAATTATAATGCTGTTTATGATAAAGATAGAAAGGTTATTTCTGATAAACTATGGAGACATAGCGGCATTGAGCAAGAACCACTGGCCTATAATATAGGTAGAGACGCTTTAATGACAAACTTTATAGCAGCTAAGGTGGCTTTAGAGTTTGGTAAATCAATGCCTTTATTGGATTGGTTGACTATAACGTAAGCCCTGAATCATTTTAAAATTGGCTAATTGCCTTAAATTGTAGTATACTTAGCAATAGTAGCTATAATGAGGACACAATTATGCCACACAATACTGACATAATATTCACTCTTACCGGATGCTTAACAGCTGCCTTATGTTTTGGCTTTATTACTCAAAAAATGAAGCTTTCTCCAATTTTGGGATATCTTTTGGCAGGTATGGTAGTTGGGCCTTTTTCTCCGGGGTTTGTTGCTGATACTGCTGCAGCAAATCAGTTTGCTGAAATTGGTGTTGTTTTATTAATGTTTGGTGTTGGTTTGCATTTTCACTTGAAAGATTTGATTGCTGTCAAACCTATTGCATTACCTGGTGCAGTTGCTCAAATTTTAGTATCTTCAATATTAGGAATGCTTTTGACCCATTTTTTAGGGTGGTCTTGGATTGGGGGAGCTATATTTGGTACGGCTATAGCCGTTGCAAGTACAGTTGTTCTTACTAGAGTCTTGGCAGACAACAGGGCATTACATACCCCTATTGGACATGTTGCCATTGGTTGGCTTATTGTAGAAGACTTGTTTACTATATTTGTATTAGTTTTGTTACCAGCATTTTTTTCTGTTAAAGGAAGTGTTGGAAATGATTTCTTGTTTACATTTGCAGTTACTATTTTTAAAGTCTCTATTTTAATTGTTTTTATGCTTGTGTTTGGCAAGAGAATCTTACCAAAATGCTTAGAATATATTTCAAGAACAGGGACCCGTGACTTGTTTACTTTGGCAGTACTAGTAATTGCCCTTGGAATTGCTGTTGGGGCGGCAAACTTTTTCGGCGCATCAATGGCATTAGGTGCTTTTTTGGCAGGTATGGTAGTTGGGCAGTCAGATTTCAGTGCCAGAGCTGCTTCGGAAGCCCTTCCAATGAGGGATGCCTTTGCTGTTTTGTTCTTTGTTTCAGTAGGTATGTTGTTTAATCCAAATTTGCTCGCTTCTGGCTGGCCATTGATCCTTGTAACCTTATTTATTGTCCTAGTTGCCAAACCTCTTATTGCTGTAGTTGTTATGATTGCAATGAAACAGCCCCTTAAAAAAGCTATTTCTATTGGCGTGGCATTAGCGCAAATCGGAGAGTTTTCTTTTATGCTGGCATTGTTGGGGTCAAAACTTGGCATAGTTCCGGTGGAGGCAAATAATGCAATTATATTTGCTGCTGTTGTTTCAATAGCCATTAATCCTCTTTTATATAAGGCTATAAATCCATTTGTTAAGTGGCTTGAGCAGTTTAAATGTTTTGAAAACAGACTTGAAAATGATGATGATTTATTTGACTCTAATAATAAAAATAAGAGAGTTATTTTGATTGGCTATGGACCAGTTGGGCAAAAAACTAAAAATATTTTGACTAATAAAGACTTGGATCTTGTAGTAGTTGAAATGAATTTGGACACCGTAAGAAAAATTCGTGACCAAAAT
Organism: Cyanobacteria bacterium OH_CBB_238; assembly: GCA_023409995.1. Lineage (GTDB taxonomy): Bacteria > Cyanobacteriota > Vampirovibrionia > Gastranaerophilales > Gastranaerophilaceae > JAEYQN01. The sequence goes on from JAEYQN010000146.1 coordinate 1,690, forward strand.
GAATCTGGCGTGTGTGTTATACATGGAGACGCTTCAAAAAGAGATGTTTTGGAACGTGCAGGTGTTGAAAACGCTGAAGCTATAATTATCTCATCTCCAGATGCACCAGCTTTAGAAATTGCTGAAGTTGTAGCAGAGATCAATTCGCGCGTTCCAATTTTTGCCCATACAAAATATGTCAGTGAGGCTAAGAAATTGAAAAAGAAGGGGGTTCAATATGCGTTTTCTGGAGAAGGAACGGTTGCTCTCACTTTGACTTGCGAATTGATGAAGCAATTAGATTTCTCTGATGATGAGATATCTGCTGAGTACAGAAAGATAAACGATGAAGTCTTATAGTTATTAAGCTTGAGTTTAAAAGAGTAAAGAAGGATGATTATTCATATAAGGTAGACTCCAAGTTATATACTCCTGACAATTCACCTCTATAAAGCTTCGCTTAGTGAGAGGTTCTCATCCTCAAACCTAAGCATATAAAAAGAGAGTCCATAAGTGAACTCTCTTTTCGTATGGCTGGCTTTAATATATGACTTCAGAACTTGGTTGTTAGAAAATGTAGCTTAAAATTACCAATTCTTAATAATTTTATGACTGCATCTACCTTCTTTAATGAGCCAATCATAACCTTGTTTTTTACAAGTTCGCATCTCAATTCTCATATCACATACTTTTCTTTTATCGTCCCACTTTTTACCTTTATTGAGGCAATATTCTTTATTCATTACACCATCGCTAAATCTTAATCCTTCTGAACAAATTCCAATATCTACACAAGTATCATAATCAAATTGTCGCATCACAGACGGTAATATTCTTGGAGAAAAAAAACAAATGAAAAATATTATTGCATAAATAATTTTTATATTTCTTTTTGTTTTTACAAATGTTACTATCCAAATCCCCAAGATTGTAGACACAGAAGCAAGAGCATACAATAAAACTTGCCAGTCAAAGCCTTGTTTGCCCACAATAGCGGTAGAACTTGCTATTGCCGCGAAGTAACCAACAAAAAGCGTAACAATTAAACAAATGAATGTTTTTAAAACGGCAACTATTATTCTGTATAGGATTAAAAATGTCTTTGACAAAAAAGTTTTCATGCAATCAAGTATAACCTAATATTTTTCTTGCGTATATTTGTTATTTTTTCTTTGTAGGCTTCAAATCTTGCATTAAAATATGGCAATCACAAGTCGGATTGTTCCGACCACTTTCTCTGCCTAGTCTATTTGCAATTTGGTCTCTTTCCGAATCAGCTTTTGCTTCTTCTTCCGATACTTTATGAGTGCGTGCATAAATGTTTTTATATTGGTCAAACATTTCTTTTTTATCGCTAAGAATAGTTGCAGCTTCTTCCTCTACTTCCCCTAATTGAGCACTCTGGCAATTAGCTACTGAATGATAGTATTTATCCATTCCTGTTTCTCTTAATACATATGTTTTGTTTAGAAGTTGTAAAAAGTTGGAAATGAATATAGGAAGAACTTCCAAATATGATTTAATGGTATCTAACAAGTCTAAAATATTCGTTAGTAAACTTTGAAGTTTCTCTTTTATAATTAATACTTCATCATAAAAAGCATCTATATTATTTTCACAATTAGTGAGATGTTGACCGTATTCTTCCCTAAGAAATTCTAATGTTTCATTCATTTCTTCTATCATGTTTTCTACTTGAGACATCATTTTTTCTACATTTTCAGCATCTGTTTGAGCCTCTCCATCAATGCCTTCTATGTCACTATAATTATCTTCAAGTTCTTCGATTAATGCATCAAGTCTTTCAACACAATCACAAGGTTCATCAGCGCTATTGCTATCATCTTCTTCTAATGCTTCAATAGTGCAGTTACAATTTTGATGAGGTTTATCAGGAATATCATCTATAGAATTATATTCTGTTCCATCCAATTCTTGACAAGCTTCACAACTATCACCACTAGAACGCCAAATATATTTTGTGTTACTTATATAACCTTTGAGCACAGTTCCGTTTTCAGGATTATTAAAATTATTAATAAAATTATTTGCTCTTGTCCTTTCCACCTTAGCTTCATTTTTTAAACCTGCTTTTGAAAGCTGTTAATATCTATACAAAGAGTGCTCAATTTCATTTAACTTGTTGTAGGTGATGATTGAAGTATTTGATAAGTTCTTATTTACTATTGATTTTTTGATTTTATCTATTTGATTGCGAATAATTTTCATGATTTCTCCAATATTGTGATTTTATAATGATAACAATATTTCAGAACTTTCAAAAGTCCGCAAAAGTACTTACATAAGCGGACTTAAGTAAAATTACTTATAAAATAGTAAAAAAATATAAAAATATCAAAAGACCCACTAGTAGTGGGTCTTCAAAATAATTTCTGGGGCGAAAGGATTCGAACCTCTGAGTGCCTGGACCAAAACCAGGTGCCTTACCGCTTGGCGACGCCCCAACAGCTATGCGTACTATTATATTATTAAGACCATAATTAAAAGTCAAGTTTTTTCTCTCTACTATACTTTAGGTTTTTTTTATGCCTTAATAGTAGTGTAATGATTAGATATTAAAAGGATTTTTATATGCAAGCTAGACGTGCAGCAAGAGAGTTAACATTGATCCTGTTTTCTCAACTGGACAAGAAAATAAACTCATACTCTGATGCTGAATTTCAAGATATTATTTTAAAGTCGGTTCGTACACTTACAAATAACGCTTCAGACGAATTAAAACTCACAACTACTGCTATTATCGAAATAAAAGAATTTATCGAGAAATATCAAGCAGAACATCCTGTGAATATGGAAAGACCATTCGGAGTTTCAGATGTGCCTGTTGCTCTTCCAATGACAACAGATCTTTTGGGTAGAATTGATGAACTGGTTAATATTTCTGAAAAAGCAATTGCCGCACTTGAAATAGCAGAACTGACTGCTTTGGAAGAAAGTAGTGATGTTAAAAATTACATAATGAAAATAGCTAAAGCTTACAAGGATAATAATAGCGCTATTGATGAAGAGATCAAAAAATATGCTTTTGGATGGGATATTGATAGACTTGTAAAAATGGATAAGGATATATTGAGAATTGCCATTACTGAAATGTTGTTTGTGAAAGAAGCTCCATTAAAAGTAGTTATAGATGAAGCAGTAGAATTGGCTAAAAAATACTCAACAGATGATAGTGCTTCCTTTGTAAATGGAATCTTGGGCAAGGTTGCCTCTCAGAATAATATTAAATAAACATTAGGAGTTTGTCCATGTTTGATTTTTTTAAGAAAAAAAATTCAAATGAAGAACCCAAACAAGATGATAGTAATGCTTTTTCTTTATCTCTAGAGAGTTTAAAGAAAAAGCTTTCTAATACAACACAGTCCCTTATTAGAAATGTAGTGGATTCTGTTGAAGAAAATGAAGAATTTGATGAATTTATTCTTGATGATATGGAAGAACTTTTAATTAAAGCTGACCTTGGTGTTGGCATTTCTACTGAAATAGTTGATAAATTAAGAAAGCAAAACATTATAAAACCATCTAGGGTAAAACAATATTTAAAAGATGAGTTTTCAAAAATTATAAGTAAAACCGATGTTTCGCCCATAAGATATGTTGATAATGAACTTAATATTTATTTTGTTACCGGAGTTAACGGTGCTGGTAAAACAACCTTGATCGGAAAATTGGCTTATAAATTTAAAGTTGAAGGTAAAAAAGTTCTTGTGGCCGCTGGAGACACCTTTAGGGCAGCTGCAGAAGAGCAGTTGAACATTTGGTCTGAAAGAGCTGGTGCAGATATCTATAGAAAAGATGGAATTGATGCAGCAGCAGTTGTATATGATGCAATTAAAAAGGCTAAAGCAGAAAATTATAACGTTCTGTTAATCGACACAGCTGGGAGACTTCAGAATAAGCAAAATCTAATGCAAGAGCTTAGTAAAGTTAAGGCTGTGGTTGACAAATTGGCCCCAGGCGCTTTAAGAGAGAGCATACTTGTTCTTGATGCTAATACAGGAC
>JAEYQN010000183.1 GCA_023409995.1 Cyanobacteria bacterium OH_CBB_238
GGCGCAAGTTCACTCTTGCATAGCTTTCTACCCATTCATTCAGATAGCTTGCAACGGTCTGTTTCCGCTGTGAAGCGATAGACGCAATCTGTCCCGGATTATGGAGCTTTGCTTTCATCTCTGCTTCATGCTGCGTTGCTTCCTTTTTTGTTGGAAAGCCCTTTTTTGAATAGGTTTTCTTTTCCCCATTCGGGGCGGTGTACTTTATATTCACGTCGTAAACTGTACCCGGCCGCCCGGTCAGTACGCCGTTGCTGTCGCGTTTATTCTTAACCTGCCTTGTTGATATAGCCATAGCTTAACCTCCCTGTCGTGCCGGGGGCTTCGCTGTCGTCTTTGCCCTGTGGTACCAGTCCCAGATTGCAGCGTCAGCTATCAAACGACGGTTTCCATTTTGTATATATTCAAGCTCGCCACTATCCATAAGCTCGCGCAGTTTATTTTCCCCGATACCGCTAATCTTGCTCATTTGCTCAACGGTCTTTAACATAGGGAATACAGGGATAGCGGGGCTTGCTGTTTCCTTTTTTGCCATAGGAAAATACCCCCTTTCATAAATGGCTAAAAAGTCAAGTTACAAAAAGTGGGCTTTAACCGGGCGGCTGTTAGCACAACCTCGCGGGAATTGCACCCCTGCTCATTTAAGGCAGCTTTACCCATTGCCTGCGACGCTCTGAACGCTCGGACTGTGGCTGTAAAGGCTTATCTCCCCTCAATGCGTGTTGTCGCCCGCAAGCTGCTAACTTGCTTCCCGTCGCGGTGTTTCTCGCTCGGCTTTTCCCGATAGAGGAATAGCGTCATGGCGCACCCTCCGTATGGCTCGGCGCAAAAAGGACGTACCCGGTTTGCCCTATACTGCGTCGCCGTTATCTTGCGTCGCTTTCTTTGTCAAGGAACATACGGGGCTGCTGCGGATTGATACGAAACGGAAAAGGGGTTAAGACGTTTCGGTATCGGTGCAGTTATTCAACCCTAAATGTGAGGATTGCCCTCATTAGTCTTGCTTGCAGCCGTTGGCGAATATCCTCGTCAACGCCAAAATAGACGTTTCCGCGCTCGTCGCAGAGCTTCCGCATGGAAAGGCTCGCTATGTAACCACTAAAATGCTGCAAGACAATTTTCATAGCGTCCGGGTCGCCCTTTGTCGCTGCCACAATGACAGGATAGGGAACAAGGGCAACGTCCGGGAAGTCAGATTGTTTACCATTCGTCCCATTCATCAGCGTGTTCCTCCAAATATTTCTTCAAGATTTCAAAAGAGCTTGTCCGTCTGTACTGTATCGTGCTGCGCGACGTATTGAATAACTTTCCAATCTCCACGTCGGTCATGCCCTCGAAATAGTACAGCATGATAGCTTTCCTTTTTTCTTCCGGCAAAGTGCGGATTGCTTCAAGCAGCAGCTTCGGCGTGATTTTCTTTCCTGCCTGCTGATAGCTCGGCTCGGCTTCTTCGTCTTGAAAATACTTATCAAGCGTATAAAGCTGTCGTTCCTCATGCAAGGCAAGGTCGGAAAACGACACTTCCTTTGCTCTGCGACGCCGGATTTCCTCGTGGGCGTTGCAGGCTTCGTTGTGCAGCACCCGTTTACAGAAACTTTGAAAGATACATTGCTTCTGAAATTCCACGCGATTAGGTTCCATGTTCTCACCTCCTTTCGTGTTGAAAGGTGGCGGTACCTCCCCTTTTCGCGGGATAATACAGGCGATTTTTTCAAACGCCGAATGAAAGCGAAACTTTTTTGAAAAAACCTCCCGAAAATGCAAAATGCGCCTGTCTGCAAGATGCAGACAAGCGCAAAGGAATTGTAAGCGGTATTTAGATGATTTGACAGTTCATATATGAGGGTAGAAGTGTTCCCGGCGGCGGTCGGGCTTTTTTTGATAAGCTAAAAGATATGGCGATATAGAAAAAGGACATGGCGATACCTCCTTGATACCGCCGTATCCTCAAAAAAGGGCGACTTTAATACACCCCCCGTTATCTTATTTTTCAAAAAGAAAACGGCGGTTTTGAGTAAATATTTCAAAACCGCCGTTTTATCTGCCTACATTCGGCAGTTTTGTTGTTTTACATAGCATTAAATCGCTATTTGAATTATTGATAATAAGGCGTAAATTTGATATTAAATTTATTTTTCGGAAACGATTTTTTGTAACAGTTTTTGCACGTTTTCTGTTTTCAGCACTTTCCCCGTAGATACTACTTTGTTGTTGACAACAAGAGCAGGTACACTCATAACGCCATATTCCATAACCTTTTTCAAGTCCGTAATATATTCTACTTCTACGGAAATCCCCATTGCTTTAACGGCGGATTGTGTGTTCTCATAAAGAGCATGACAACACCCTGAACCTAATACCTTGATACAGCAAATTCTGCCTTGTATGTCTTGACAACAGTTATTCAAATTTTCCGGTTCAACTGTTTCAGACACGGAACAGTTACCATTGCAAGTACAAACAGGAGCGTTTATTTCTTTTTCTTTCTTCTTTCCAAAACCAAATAATGTCATAATAATTACCTCCAAAAAATTTTATATTCGCTTATATTAACAAGTAAGAAATTGCATTGAAAAAATAGCCTATAAGAATAATTCCTATGGTACAAATTGCAATGAAGATACCGAGCAACTTCGGCTTAACTGCCTTTCGCAACATGATTACGGACGGGAGCGAAAGCGTGGTAACGCCCATCATAAAGGACAGGACAACGCCAAGCTGTGCGCCCTTTGCAAGTAGGGCTTCTGCAATCGGAATTGTGCCGAAAATATCCGCATACATGGGAACGCCCGCAATCGTCGCAAGGATTACGCCAAAGGGATTACCCGTACCAAGCACTTTGACAATAAAATCTTCGGGTATCCAATCATGGATAAATGCACCGATACCTACGCCAATCAGTACATAGGGGGCAACCTTTTTTGCTGTTGCTAAAACCTGCTCCCATGCGTATTTGATACGGTCTTTGAAGTGTAGTTCTTCCTGCGGAACATCAAGACTGTTTCCACCCCTTATAAAATCCTCAACGTAGCTTTCAAGATGTAGTTTTTCAATCAATGTACCACCTGCAACGGCTATCACAAGCCCAAGCACGACATAAGCAACGGCTATCTTCCACCCAAATATACTCATTAGCAGAACAAGCGAACCGAGGTCAACCATTGGAGAAGAAATCAGGAAAGAAAAAGTAACTCCAAGCGGCAGACCTGCACTTGTAAAACCGATAAACAGAGGAATGGAAGAACAAGAACAAAAAGGCGTTACCGTACCAAGGAGCGCAGAAATTATATTTGCGCCGATACCATGAAACCTTCCAAGAATTTTCTTTGTCCGTTCCGGCGGGAAATAGCTTTGAATATATGAAATAATTAAAATCAGAACCCCTAACAACACCATGATTTTGATTGTGTCGTAAACAAAAAATTGAATACTACCACCGATTTTGCTCGTTGCGTCTAATCCGCAAGCGTTAATTAAATTACCTATTAGACGATTAAGCCATGCCATACCTAAAACTTCATTTTGAAAGAAGTTCCAACCTGTTTTTAGCATATCCATAAATAGCCTCCTTGAAATAGAAATATTGAAATTTGTCTATATGTTGATGTTTTGATAAGTCGTGCGGAAAAGTAAGTAAACTTACCTATCACAACACGACTTATTTTCAAATGCTGCACTTGTAATCATAAGCGCTTGTAGACAATCTATTGCATACTGCACGCCATTCTCTGAAATAGAGTAGTGCATCCATTTCCCCTCTTTGCGTCCTATCACTATACCAGAATCACAAAGTATTTTCATGTGGTGGGAAAGCGTTGGTTGCGTAATGTGCATATCATCTAATAGTACACAAGCACACTTCTCTCCTGTAAGCAATAGTTTCAAAATTTTAACACGGTTTTCATCACAAAATGCTTTGAAAATCGTTGGTATTTTTTTTTCATCAAGTTCCATAATCTCACCTCCTGTTGACGTGCTTCTATAAACTATTATATACACAAATTGAAATTTGTCAATATGTTTTTATCCGGCAATAATATGAATTATTTTGGCTAATAGTAGGTACTGTGTAAGCATATCCAAGCAAAGAAAGGAACAGTAAAATGTAGTTGGGTGAATTATTATAGCAAAAAGACCAGTACCTTTGTATGACTTTGCAGCTTTCGGGCAAGCCATAAAAGCAGCGCGGACAGGCAGAAATGAAAGCCGCAAGAAAGTAAGCGACGAAATGAACATTTCCCCTCGCTACCTTGCGAATATTGAAAACAAAGGGCAACAGCCAAGCCTGCAAATCTTTTATGAGCTTGTAACCCGTTATGACATATCCGTAGACCAATTCTTTTTCCCGGATAAGACAGCGGAAAAATCGACGCAAAGGCGGCAGCTCGACACGCTGCTTGACAGCATGAGCGATAAGGGCATACGGATTGTTACCGCAACAGCGAAAGAAATTGCAGAAGTCGAAAACGAAAACTGAATAGGCTTAGGAAGCGTTGTAATCTTTTTGAGATTGCAGCGTTTTTCTTTTGCGTAAGTTTGGCAAAACGGGGCTTTCCGTTGTAGTAGGGAATAAGGAAAAACTTTCATAGCAAGCATAGGAAGCGGGTACCCACTTCCGTATTTTCGCCCTCCTGCGCTGCGGCGCGTCGGTTGAAAATTGCTTGTTGGGAAGTGTCCCAAACCCTCGGAACGGAAAGGAGCGAAAGCATGGACGGGCGCAAAAGGACGGTACAAATCAAATTCAGAGTAACGGAAGCAGAACGGGATTTAATTCTTGAAAAAATGAAGCTCATACCCACCCGGAACATGGCGGCATATCTTAGGAAGATTGCCATTGACGGGTACATCATTCAAGTAGACCATAGCGACATTAAGGCAATGACAGCGGAAATACAGAAAATCGGTGTCAACGTCAATCAGATTGCAAAGCGTGTCAACGCGACGGGCAGCGTCTACCAAGAGGACATAGAGGAAATAAAGGGGGTGCTTGCGGAGATATGGCGGTTACAAAGATTAAGCCTGTTAAAAGCACGTTGAGCAAAGCCCTTGACTATATCCAAAATCCAGATAAGACGGACGGGAAAATGCTTGTGTCCTCTTTCGGCTGCGCCTATGAAACGGCAGACATTGAGTTTGAATATACCCTGTCGCAAGCTCTCCAAAAGGGCAACAATTTAGCCTTTCATTTGATACAGTCCTTTGAGCCGGGGGAAGTGGATTATGAAACCGCCCACAAAATCGGGCGGCAGCTTGCCGACGCAGTAACCAAAGGGCAGCATGAATATGTCTTGACGACGCACATTGACAAAGGACACGTTCATAACCACATTATTTTCTGCGCGGTCAATTTCGTAGACCACCACAAATACAATTCCAATAAGCGCAGCTATTACGGCATACGGAACATGAGCGACAAGCTGTGCCGGGAAAATGGATTGTCTGTTGTCGTTCCCGGCAAAGGGAGTAAGGGAAAGAGCTATGCAGAGTATCAGGCAGAGAAAACGGGAACCAGTTGGAAAGGCAAGCTGAAAATCGCCGTTGACGCACTCATTCCCCAAGTATCAAGTTTTGAGGAACTACTACAACGGCTGCAAGCAGCGGGCTATGAGATAAAACCGGGGAAATATGTATCGTGCCGCGCTCCGGGGCAGGAACGGTTTACCCGCCTTAAAACCCTCGGCGCAGATTATACAGAGGAAGCCATAAGGGAACGGATAAGCGGCAAACGCGCCCGCGCCGGGAAAGCTCCACGCGCAGATCGGGGCGGCGTCAGTCTGCTTATTGATATTGAGAACAGTATCAAAGCAGCGCAGAGCAAAGGTTATGAACAATGGGCGAAAATCCATAATCTGAAACAGGCAGCTAAGACCATGAATTTCTTGACGGAACATAAGATTGAACAGTATGCGGATTTAACGGCAAGGATAGCGGAAATCCAGACAGAGAGCGAACAGGCCGCAGACGCATTGAAGAACGTCGAAAAGCGTCTTACGGATATGGCGGTCTTTATCAAGAATATTTCCACCTACCAAAAGACAAAACCTGTTTATGACGCATACCGTAAGGCAAAGAATAAAGAGAAATACCGCGCCGCACATGAGCGCGATATTATCCTCCATGAAGCCGCTGCAAGGGCTATGAAAGCGGCGGGCGTTACCAAGTTCCCCAACCTCGCTGCGCTGCAATCAGAGTATGAAG
>JAEYQN010000196.1 GCA_023409995.1 Cyanobacteria bacterium OH_CBB_238
ATCCTTGTGTTTTTGCTCTCGTACTTATATAAAAACATTTGGATTTTGAGTATTGCCTTTTTATTTACTATTCGCTTAATAAAACTTAATGTATGCTAAGTAAATCCAATAAGATCAATACATAATTATTTTTGTATATACTTTATGATATCACTCTAATATATTGTATATGCTTTTCTGTGGTATGATAGATATTCAAGAAATTCGTTATTATAAATAAAAAAAGCCCCATAAAATGGAACTCTTTTTAATGTTACTCTTCTTACTTAACACCCTTTGCGTTAAAAAATTCTTGATATTTTCTGTCGGTTCCTGATATATGCTGAATTAACCAGTTTTTCAAGAATGATGACATTTCGATAGATAATGCTAATTTCCCAGCATTGAATGACGTATGGAAATCTTGTATTTTTTTTACAAATGCTTCATGTTCTCTTTTTTGATCGGCTAATCCTGGGTATGCGTATGTCTGCATATACCTTTCTTCATTTGAGAAGTGAGTTTTGGTATAAGTTACAAGTTCTCCTAAAATTTTGCCAAGAACATCTTTTGCTTTATTAGAACTCATTGCATCAAAAAGTTCATTCATAATTTTTACAAGTTGTTGGTGTTGTGCGTCAAACTCTCTAACTCCTACGCTATATTTATCACTCCATACGAAAAATGCCATATTAGTCTCCTTTCATTTACCACAGACTAATACTAAACCTTTTGATATTAATATAAATCGTTTATTTGTATAGTTTTTCTTTGCGCTTTTTGATATCGTCGCTTACGAGGTATTCATCATATTTATAATGTGAATTTATATAGCCTTCAGGTGAAATTTCAATAATTCTATCTGCTACGGTCTGGATAAATTGGTGATCTTGTGAGGTGAACAGTACAGTCCCACTAAAATCTATTAGTGAATTGTTTAACGCAGTTATTGCTTCAAGATCAAGATGGTTTGTTGGTTCGTCAAATATCAGTACATTTGATTCTTCTACCATCATTTTTGCAAACATACAACGAACTTTTTCTCCACCAGAGAGTACGTTTGAACTTTTTTCAGATTCTTCCCCACTAAATAACATTCTGCCTAAATAGCCTCTAAGGAAGCTTATATGTTGGTCGGGAGAATATTGAGCCAACCAATCTATTAGGTTTATGTTTGTGTCAAAAAATTTTGTGTTATCTTTTGGAAAATAAGAGTATGTTGCTGTTGGTCCCCAATTTATACTGCCTGAGTCTGCTTCAGCCTCTCCGGCAAGAATTTGGAATAACGTTGTTATTATTAAAGGGTCTTTTGCTAAAAATGCAATCTTTTCACCTTGATAAACTTCCATATTGAAGTTTTTAAATAGATCATTTCCATCAATTGATTTGGTTAAATCTTTCACGTTAACAACATCTTTGCCGGGGATTTTTACGTAGTTAAACCTGATTCTTGGGTATTGTCTTGATGATGGTTTGATATCTTCTAGGGTTAATCTATCAAGTATGTTTTTTCTGGAAGTTGCTTGTTTTGCTTTTGATGCATTTGCGCTAAATCTTGCAATAAATGTTCTTAGCTCTTCCATTTTTTCTTCTGTTTTTCTATTCTGTTCTTCTTTTTGTTTTTGTATTAGTTGGCTTGCTTGCGACCAGAATGAATAGTTCCCAGGGTAAAGTTGGATATTACAATAATCAATGTCTGCAATATGCGTACATACTTTGTCTAAGAAGTTTCTGTCGTGAGAAACAACAATTACTGTGTTAGGGAAGTTGATTAAGAATTCTTCCAACCAAACAATTGTATTTATATCCAAATGGTTTGTAGGTTCATCAAGAAGCAATATGTCTGGACTTCCAAATAAAGCTTGCGCTAACAAAACTCGAACTTTTTCGCTTCCTGCAAGCTCGCTCATGAGTGAATAATGGAGGTTGTTTGGGATTCCTAAGTCACTAAGTAGAGTTGCAGCCATTGATTCGGCCTGCCAGCCGTCTAACTCGGCAAACTCAGTTTCTAAGTCAGCGACTCGCATTCCATCTTCATCGTTAAAATCTTCCTTTGCATAAAGCGTTTCTCGTTCTTTCATTACGTCATAAAGCCTTTTATGCCCCATTATCACAGTATCCATAACTGTAAATTCGTCAAATTCAAAATGATTTTGCTTTAGTACCGCAATCCTTTGACCTTTTTGAATTGATACTTCTCCTGATGTAGCTTCGATTTCTCCTGAAAGAACTTTTAGCAAAGTACTTTTTCCGGCTCCATTTGCGCCTATAAGACCATAGCAATTTCCTGGTGAAAACTTCACGCTTATGTTCTCAAACAAGGTTCTGCTGCCGAATTTTACTGTTAATTTATTTGTGGTTATCATTGTTTCCTACTAGCTTCCTTTTGCAGTACTTATCCTGCAATCCTATTCTTACACATTGCTAAAGTATACAATAAACAGATTTCAATTATCACTATTCAACCCATTTGAATGAAGAAACGTAACTTGTTCCATTTATGTTGCCGTCAATTTTGGCTTGGAATACCCTGTAGTCATCGTTAGAGAAATCTAGTCCTGGAATTTTTGATAAGTCTTTTAAGAATTTTAGTTTATCTGATTCTGTGAGTGGTGTGCCTGGAATAGCATTAAGTAGAGAGTTTAGAGACGTATTTCCAAGAGAGCCAAGTATTGTAGGGATTTTTTTTGATAATTTTCCAAGTACTTTCATATCTGCATTAGAATTTACCAAGTCATATGTGCCTTTTACGTAAATACTTAGATTTTCTCCTTTAGAGAATACTTCTATATTTTTTGCGACTCCATTTTCAACGTTAAAGCTTCCATTTATTTTTGAAAAACTTCCTGTTTTTATTGGGTTTACTAGTTCTATTATGCTATTTATCGTGAGTCCTGTAACTCCACTTTTAACAAGGTTTCCGGCTCTTAATAAGTATTCTAGGGAACCTAATTTAGGCATTCTGCCATTTTCTAAGTTGAAGTAAGCTAGTCCTGAAAGATTTTTTAATCTTTCTTCTTGAGTGAAACCTTTTGTATGAAAATATAATTGTCCATTCATCTTTCCATAAATTTGATTTTTCATGTCAAAGAAAGCTTCTGCCAATAGATTAGAATCAGCATCTTTTGCGACCAATGTCGTCTCCATGTTGCCTGTTCCTAAATTATATTCCCCATCTCCTTTTAGTGAGCCGCCCGCAACTTTAAAGTCAATATCCCTAACAGTAAGTAGAGATTTTTGATTTAGTGAGAATTTTGCATTGAAGTCTCTAGCTGGTAGTGATCTATAGAGTAGATTGTCTGCTTCTATAATTCCAGTCCTAATTATTATATTTGGTGCTTCAATTCCTGTTTGTGATTTTGATTTGTTTTTATGAGTTTCTATATTTATTTTTCCACTCGACTTTTCGATGCTATCAAGATCAAACTGTTTAGATTTAATTTTTACATCATTTATTACAAGTGGTGCAACAACTTTATTTGACATCTTTGCATCTATTGAAAAATCAGAGTTATAACTCATTCCCGAGATCAAAATATTTATTGTGTCCCTTGTTGTATCTATATTTATTTCTTTCAGTTGTGTTTCATACAGCGGCATAGATGCATTCTGAATGTTGAGCGTTCCAAATAATTTAGGTATTTTTGTTGTGGGATTTGATTTGTACAGCAGGGAACAATTGAATGTACCATCTTTTAAAATTGATTTTTTAAACAAGAAATTTAAGAATCTTGTTGGTAGGTTATTCTGTGTTTTTATGTATAAATTATCAGGCTCGTATGTGTTATTATGCTTAATTAAGCTGCCTTTTATTGTTGCAAACAACATAGGGTAAGTTC
>JAEYQN010000203.1 GCA_023409995.1 Cyanobacteria bacterium OH_CBB_238
TCACTAGGAAGGAGGAAAATATGAAAAAGCGATTAATGAGTTCCCTGCTAATACTATGTTTAATATTGAACATGGCACCTACTATTGTATTGGCGGCTCCTGTTATTAACATAACGACTCAACCCAATGAAAATACATATTTCACTAGGGGGGAGATATCAGGAAGGCTGTCTGTAGCAGCAAGTGTGACTGAAGATGTAGAACTATCCTATCAATGGTATGAAACTGCATTCAGTTGGAGTACCATTGGAGAACCAATCGACAAGGCGACCAGTGCTGATTTTACAATTCCAACAGATCTTATCTCGGGGACACGTTACTATTTCTGTGAGGTATGGGCAGATGGGACTGAACCAGTACGCTCCAATTTTGCGAAAGTTATTGTGACGGAACCAATACCTACAATAACCATAACGGCTCAACCACAAGCTTCAACAGAGGTTACTTATGGTAACATTGGAGGAAACTTGAATGTTGCGGCAACTGCTTCCAATGGAGCAACTCTGAATTATCAGTGGTATTCCAACAGTATAAATAGTAACATTGGGGGTACAAAGACGTGGGGGGAAGGTGCGTTAAGCGAAAGCCTTGTAATTCCAACATACCTCACAGTGGGTACCTACTATTACTTCTGTGAGATAAAGGTAGGCTCTACGGCAGTGATTCGTTCAGATGTTTCTAAAGTTGAGGTGCGACCTCAGCTATCTGAAATAACCATAGATGAGCAACCTGAGGAAAAAGCCACTGTCATGCAAGGAAATATCTATAAAACCCTATATGTACGGGCAAGTGCAAAACCGTATACGAAATTGTCCTATCAATGGTACTCTAATACAGAAAATTGTAAGGTGGGTGGTACAGCTATAAGTGGTGCGACCGCGTATAAGTTCTCTATTCCATCGAACTTAAAAGGCGGAACGTATTATTACTACTGTGTCATCAGCGGGGGAAATGGGGAATCTCTATCCTCCAATGTTTCAACGATTGTTGTAAACGTAAAAGATAACCAAGCTGCACCGTCTGCTCCTACAATGGCATCTAAGACGGCAGACAGTGTCACTTTAAACTATAACAACATTAACCTTGAGTTCAGTAAAGACGGTAAGGTATGGCAAGGGCCAATATTCAAAGGATTGCAACCTTTCACTACATATAAGTTCTATGCTAGATTAAAAGAAACAACTACTAAGTATGCTTCCCCAGCAAGTATAGCAGTTAGTGTCAGGACTCCAAAAAGGTATGAGGATAAAGAGAGTCAAAAAGCTCCATCTGCACCTATACTGGAAAGTAAAACAGGAAGAAGTGTTACATTAAAGTCCATTACTGGTGCAGAATATAGTAAAGACGGTAAGGTATGGCAGAACGATTCGACGTTTTATAATCTGTCTCGTAATACAGCATACAAATTCTATGCGCGCAGGAAAGAAACGGATACTCATAAACCATCACCAACAAGTACTGCATTAAGTGTCACTACTGGAAGTATCGGTGGATTCCCGTTTGTACCAAGTAACATAAACATGACAAATGGGTCCATTAAATCAGGCTGGGCTTATATCATTACCCATGACATGGGTTTCTTTAAAGAAAATAGTAAAGGTATTGTAGGTCCTACAAGAGAATACACGCTTTACTATATAGAACATTTAGGAAATGACAAATACTATATACGCGCAGCTAATGGTGGCTATCTTTCCTATTTAGGAAAACCAAGGGATGTTGCTCAAATTATAATCAGTGACAAGCCTTGCGTGTGGAAAGTATATGCGGCTAATATAAGTGGCAAAATTGAATATAACTTTGCCGCCGATGGAGATACCAACTGTCTTCTGGCTACCTGGTGCTATTGTTACGAAACGATGGATACTCAAGTGACACTAAAATGGTACTCCAGAACATGGGGTTTTATGAAGGATAAAGCAAACTTTACGATAGGAAGTTCTGTGGCGACTGGGGATATTCCAAAATGGTGGAAGGACTATAAAGCTGGTAAAACTAAACCATCCTATGAAGTGAACGAAACGAAAGTGTATAACTCAAAAAACAGTGATAAGCCAACGGATTCAGTGGGGAAGGTTAAAACTCAAACAAGTGTACCCGCTGGTCTTCCTAACACTTCACAGAGGGAGTGGAACGCTATTCAGCTGGTCAATATCGAGCGTGCAAAAGCAGGACTTACTTTACTTGTGACCTTTGACAAGATGCAGATTATGTCTGGTGTTCGAAGCAATGAACTAGGAATAGATTTCAAAGACGGTCATACCCGTCTTGATGGCTCTAGTTTTCAAACAATATTTAAACAGTATGGAGTGCCATACAGTTATTCTAGTGAAAATAGTGCACTACATACAAGAGGTTCAGATACAGAAACTGAGGCTATCGATGGTTGGATGTTTTCCGACGAACATAGATGGAATCTTAAACAGGCGAAACATCGTTATATTGGAATGGGGCATACGCTAAAAAGTAGTATGTGGCATTGGAATCAACTATTTGCTAATAGCGCAGGTAGTGAGTGTGTAAGTATACAGTATAATAAGAGTTTAGGATATTTTACCTTGAAACTTAAAAATGGTATTACTGCCTACGCTCCATATGATCCTATAAGTTCACCGACGAAAAATGGCATAGTGACCTTTAACTATCCAGGTGTTGCTTCCACTAGTACATCTACAACAAAAAAACAGTTAGCGAAGCCAACAAGTCTAATACTTACTGAAAGCAAAGCTACATGGAAGCAAGTTGCAAACAACAACGGATACACTTTGAAAATCATGCAGGGTTCCAAAGTGGTTTATACTGCAAAGATTACGAAAGGAAAAACCTCCTTTACACTTAGTACAAAAGTGAATAAGGTATTAAAAACAGGTGTTAAGTATCACTTTACATTGGTAGCAAACGGTACAGGACAATACAAAAACTCTGCCACAGCTGCGAGTAAGTCAACTATCATTTTGCCAGTAAAGAAGAAACTTTCTAAGCCTGCAAGTCTAAAGCTTACTAAAACTAAAGCTACATGGAAGCAAGTTGCAAACAATAGCGGGTACACACTAAAAATCATGCAGGGTTCAAAAACAGTGTATACGGCAAAGATTGCAAAAGGAAAAACCTCCTTTACCCTTAGCTCTAAGGTGAAGAAGTTATTAAAGAAAGGTGTCAGTTATCACTTTACATTGGTGGCTAATGGCACGGGGCGATACAAAAATTCTTCAACAGCAAAGAGTAGTAAGGTAAAGTTAAAGTAAGGGGAGTATTATAAATATAGTTTTACTGGATTCATATTGGTAGATGAATTTCTATGAAAAATAGGTTGCGTTTTAACGTACAAAAGATTGGTGTATGTCAAACACCAATCTTTTTGTTTGGGCTTTAGCCTGTTGAGTTCATCGGAGTTTCTCCCAACGGAGAAATGGAGATG
>JAEYQN010000204.1 GCA_023409995.1 Cyanobacteria bacterium OH_CBB_238
GTTTTAAGTGAGACTTCAAGATTAGAGAAAATATTATTTGAAGTTGATGAATCATGGCACGAAAGATTGTTATTGATTAAATCGGAGATTACCGTTGATTGTTATAATGCAATTAATGATTACTTTAGAGATATAAAATTGTTATTAGTTGATAAAGAGATATATAGATTTCTCAAGAAATATACATTAGTTTTTTGGCCTAACAACCTGGCAAAGCGAGAAATAAAGAGAATAAAGAGTTTAGAAGACGTAAGAGCTTATAATTTAGAAAAATATTTAATGGAGTTGTCTGAATCAAAAAAAATACCTAATAGAATAATAACTTATGATAATGGAAATTGTTTCTACAAAGAAAAGGAAAATGGAATAAAGTATTGCATATATGACATTAATAAAGAGAAAATTTTTGATTATAATTTCAAGGAAAATCTAGGATTTAAGACAGAATATTGCGGAGATAAAATTAGAAGACAGGGTGAATTCCATAAAAATGTACAAATCTCTGGTTATACTTATGGTGCAATTTGTGATTCTGAAGGTATGTATCTAAAAGAAAATTATAGTTCACGATATATTGAAACAGAAGATGAATATAATCCTAAGAATAAAGATCAAGTATTGGTTGCGGATTTTAAAATTGAAGACAAAAAATACATTAAAATAAGTGATACAAAATGTCTTACAAAAACCTATTGCTAAAGTATATACTTACTACATAGGCCATCCACTGGGTGGCTTTTTTATTACCCATTTTTAGGAGGTGGTCTATTTGGAAGTATAAATTCAAGAGTACCCACTAATTTAATATTGAGGCATACAAAGAAAAAAGCACCAGAAATAAGGTGCTTTTCTCTTATATGGGCTTGCTTTTTGGAGGTGCTATCGAAAATTAGAATTTTATTCAGTAATATCTACAATGTGTTTGACAATTCTTTGTTCTGCATCGCCAGTAAAGCTGTAGACTTTTGCTGAAGTAAAATGTTGTAAGCCTTCAATGTTTATTCGACCTCTTTTTTCAGGAGAGTAACCTAGCGGTGCCAAGGAGACCGCGATCATTCTCCCGATGGTTTGACGGACTGTATTATCAGATAAATCAAGATCTGAGGTCGGGCTAGAACAAAGTTCTTCGATTTCCTGGGCGCATGCTGTAAGAGCAGAGATGTTAACATCAGATAATTCCGCCATTTTAATCCGCGTGTCTTCCCTCCAGATAATACTATAAACACCTTGTGCCGTACAACTGTTTGCAACACATTTGTTCGTAGAAAATGAATTTACAAAATCATTAAAAAGCATAACAAAATCCTCCTTTGAGATGGTCTAATTGTTACATACAAGGTTACGTGAGTTACCTTGGTTATAATTACATGGTAACATGAGTTACCTTGCTTGTCAATAGAAAGTTAAAAAAATAAAAAATTAGGAGGTGGTCTATTTGGAAGTGACAGAAAACTTAATACACTTATGCTTAAATGAGCTTGCCACTCAGGCGGCGTACAAGCGTAAATATCAGGAATACTATGATGGCAGGCATGATATATTAAAAAAATATGACATGCAGGACAGCCGCAGCAATCGAAAACTAATATTCAATTTTCCAAGAAAGTTTGTGGATAACGAAACCGGGTACCTATTAGGTAAGCCGGTTAATTTTATATCTAAAACGGATAACCAGGCAGCAGTGGATTGCATCGATGCTAACTTATCTTGCTGGGATAAAGGTCACAACATTAATCTGAGAAAGCAAAGTGAAATATATGGTGAGAGCTATGAATTGCAATATGTTAATTCTGATGGAGAGTTTTGTGCTACGGTATTGAATCCGCTAAATTGCTATTGCTTAGTAGATGGCACAGCAGAGAGGAATGTGCAGTTGGCTTTGCATTTGTACGAAAAGACATTTGTAGAGGACATTCAATTCTTAGATGTTTATACAGATGCCGAAATACTGCATTACGAATTAAGGGATGGGGCGTTAAATTATACTGGAAAGCACTCGCATATTTTTGAGCGTGTACCTATTGTAGTATGCCCAGCCAATGCAGAACGCAAAAGTGGTTTTGAAGATGTGATTACACTATTTGATGCCTACGATGCAATTAATTCAGATTTGGTAAATGAGATTGCAGATCATAGAAATGCGTATCTGGTAATTGAAAATGCCAAGTTGGAGGAAGAGGACCTTAAGAAAATGAAAGCAATGGGAATTATTCAGGTTCCCAAAGGCGGTAAGGTGTCCTGGCTGACGAAAGATATCAATGACAGCTTTGTGCAAAATGAGCTGGAGAATATTGAAAGAAAAATCTATGACATGATGGATGAGGTGAATTTCAATGAAAACTGGGCCGCCAATACTTCCTCGCTGGCCCTAAGAAATAAATTGTTGAATCTGGAAAACAGGGTGTCAATGCGGGAAGCATTTATGGAGCATGTGATAAAAGAGAGGATTAGAAATCTATTTCTTTTTATTAGAAAAAAGGAAGGCGTGGATTATGACTACCGAGATATTGTAGTTAAGTTTACAAGAAATCTTCCTACAGATTTAACAGGATTAGCAGATGTAATCACAAAATTAAAGGATGTCTGCTCCAAGGAAACCCTACTTACTCTGTTGCCATTTGTAGAAAATCCAACAGTGGAGATAAAGAAATACGAACAAGAACAGGCGTCAGCAGTTTCAGAAGAAGTTGTTGGGGCAGATGATGGAGGTAATTCGCTATGAATTTTGAAGAAGTAAAAGCATTTCTTGAGAGTCAGGAAGGCAAAACCAGTGAAGTAACAAATTATTTGCAGGGGCTAGTTCCGTTAACCGTTGCAAGTGTAGAAAACTTTGTATCCACACCGGATGGAAAGTCATGGCTTGATTCGGCCAAAGATAAACATTTGCAAAAGGGAATTGAGACTTGGAAAGCAAATAATATACAGTCATTATTAGATGCAGAGATTAAGAACCGTTTTCCAGAAAAAGATCCCAAGGACCTGGAAATGGAAAAGCTAAAGAATGAAATTACACAGATGAAGTTGTCAAAGGAAAAAGAAGCTTTGACAAATAAAGCGATGAAGCTTGCCGGAGAAAAGGGATTACCTCTTGATTTGGTAGGCTTTTTTATTGGTGCAGATGAAGATAGTACCAATGCTAATTTGCAGACATTAGAAGCAACTTATAACGCATCAGTGCAAAAAGGATTAGAAGCGCGTTTGAAAACAGATGGATATACGCCGCCGGCAGGTGGTGAAGGTGGAAAGTCTTTAGAAGATTTATCCATGGGCGAGTATATCAAACAAAGACAGAAAGGTCAGGTATAAAATATGGGAAACACATTTTTAACACCAAGTATTATTGCAAAAGAAGCTATGATGCAACTTAGAGCCAATACAGTTATGGCAGGCTTAGTACACAGAGATTATGCCAAAGAATTTGTGGCAGGTGTCGGTGATACGGTTACGATTCGTAAACCAGCAACCTTTGAGGCAAAGGAATTTAATCGTAGTACAGG
>JAEYQN010000003.1 GCA_023409995.1 Cyanobacteria bacterium OH_CBB_238
GCCTGGTACAGTTCTTAAACGCCTGATGCCCGATACTTTTTATGTTATCCCCAAAATCCACCTTGGATACATAACTATCCTCAAACGCAGATTCCCCTATATATTTGATATCCCCTTCTATATTCAGTATCTTTGCATTTTGCGTATTTTTAAATGCATTGTCTCCAATTGCCAAAACAGGAATCAGCTCTTCTCCGTTAAGCATAAATCCATTTTCATCCGTAAGTGCCTCTTTCGATGCTTTTTTAGGAATATAAGCCCAATTGCTAGTTGTTTTTTTACCGGTATCCGGTACTAAGATTTCAGTACCGCCTCCGATATATACCTGCGTCAATGTATATCCTTTATCCTGATATCCCGGTATCAATTTATCGCAATAATAGCTCAGTAATTGATTTTCAGATAATGCATCCTCCATCATTGTCAAAGAATCCGGTTCCAGGATGGTTCCCGTTGTGTCTTTCTCATAATCTGCATATGCCTTCATATATTTCTCATACTGACTGCTCGCATATTTTTGAAAGAACCATGCTTTGTTGCTGCTTGGAGAATTCATTTCATAGGTAATCGGGGTATTGACTATTTTTTGTTTAAAACTTGTATATTCTTCCTCCGTAACCACGTTATATCCGTCTGCTGAAATAAAACTAGGAACTGTAATACTGTTGGTTCCGTATTCATCATTGTACTTAGACAATACAGCCCTTTTCGCACTGGAAACAGTTACTGTGAAATAATCAAATTGACGTTCATACCAATAAATATTACTTCTGTAACTGACGGTATAGGAAGATTTCGTATTTGTTCCGGAACCGGTCAGTCCAATACCATCCGTATCCACTGCATGTGCGGAAATAGCACTTTCAATAGCGGTACTGTCCGGATACGCATACGGCGACAATGTATCCGCTTTAATATCTGGGACCGGTACCAGCGCTATCAAAATTGCTGTCAGCATACAGACTGCTCCGAATACTATTCTCACAGTTTTCTTTAATCTTCTATTTCCCTTTTTATGTTTAATCTTCCCCATGGTACCTTCTCCTTTGTATCTATCCGTCTTATTCAATTCTCTTTGCAACGATAACGAATCTTCCATTTTTTTCATTGTTGTCACAAGTGGATAACGTAAGCAGTTGATCTCCGTATTTCGCTGTCACTCCAGTATCGTACAGAGAGATCGATGCCATCTCTTTCATATTGGAATTGAATTCTTCCTCTGAATTTGCATCTATGAATTGATAATATTTAAATACGATTTCTGTCTCTTCATATAATCTTGAATGAAACGCATACATGACTTCATACTCGCCCTCCTGATATATGGTATCAAATGTAATACGTTTATGCTTTTCATAATATTCTTGATCCTCGTATTTACTCAAAGAGCCAAACATTTTTCCAGAACGCATATTATGTCCATAAATAATAAGATTAGTGCTTGGTGCCATTGCATCGCACTTTGCCCCCATAAATATGGAACCATTCTTATCCTTTTCCTGATTATAATTATGATCCAGATAATATTCTTCATTGGCAGACTGCATTACAGGATAATCAATATTTGTATCGGCAATTTTCACCCATCCAATTAGCTTTTTATTTTTATTATATAAAGTTTTGTATTTATCAATGATAGGTTTTTGCTCAATTGACAGAGATTTTGAAGCCTGTGTCGTATTTCCTAATCGGCTATCATTTTTCAAATCGGACAGACCCGTAAATGCTTGTGCAGATCTGGCTGTATTATAATAGTAGTAGGTAAAATAACCAAGACTTAACGTTGCCACGATTATTAAAGTCCCAATCATGATCTTTCTCGATAATTCTCTTTTCTTTAACTCCCGAATAATCTCTTTTTTTAAGGAATCGTCATAACCATTTAGAATTGTCCTTAAATCTTTTTTATTTTTCGAAAGCCCTTCTGACTTTTCTGTCAGTTCCTTCACTTCTTCAATAAAATCCTGTCCAACTAAAGATTCAAACCTGAAACTGCCTTTTTGCAGTTCGTTCAGTAATTTTAAAACTGCCTGATTATCTTTAAAATCAAGTTTTCTTCGAATCTGTTCTATCTTTCTTTTATCTCGATAAGCTGCGGCATAATCACGTTGTGAGCGAAAAGTACGTCCTTCAACAGTCCAATTCTTGTCCGTCATGATTCTGTCCCTTTCGTAGAAAATAACCTATTTTTAACATATATCATATATTTTACAATATATTGAAATAAATTCAAGTCTTTACCCACATGTTGTGCAATAAATTTTTATTTTTTTTATGAAAATAAATGGAAACCTTGACATGCTCTCCCCATATGATATAGCATAAATAAATCTTTTTGGAGGAAACAAATGAGTGATTTAACAGCTTCAGGATGTGGTTGTGATAGACCAAGTTGTAACAACAACAACGGATGTGGTGGTATTCTCTGGATCATTATCCTACTCGTATTATGCGGCGGTGGATGCGGCAGCGGATGTGGCAACGGATGCGGCGGCGGATTATTCGGCGGCGGCGGATGCGGTTGTGATAGTGGATCTAATGGTTGTGAATGCATTATTATTTTAATACTTATCCTTAGTTGCTGCGGCGGAAGTTCATTCTGCTAGATTATTCTTTTCTCGCAAACAGCATTAACCATACACAGGCTTTTTTTAATAAAGAAGCCTGTGTATGGTTTTCTGCTTATCATAATCTTCCCTCACTGCACATAGTATTAAAAAAAGAAGTTTTGGAAGGAACCCTGATGTCAGAACACAAAGAATCAGATTATGTACTTGCATTCGATACCATATATACGAACAATCACATTCAGATGCTTAAGGTCATCCTTCCCCGTCTTCCACGAGAAAGGCGGAATCAATTTGCGCTCATGATCAAATTTATGGAACTTCAATACACAATCTCTTATTGCGATAAAATTAAGCATCAAATTAATATCTGCGCAAATGAAAATGACCCGGATCCAGGAGATCTTACTTCCTTAATCAGGGATCTCCAATACTATTGTTCTGAAAGCGAACAAAAAAAATTCAAAGAAATTACAGATATGATGCAGGCCTTAGAGATGTTTCAGGAAATGCAGAAATACAAAGATTTATTTGGCGCTGCTTCAGATCCAAACAATAACTCTGATGAAAATGGAACAAATTCTGGTATGGATATTAATAACATGCTAAAAAATTTGCTATCTCCAGAACAACAGGCTATGTTTGAAATGTTCCGTAATCAACAATAACCATATACATAGAAAGGAGTCTTATGTCTGATAACAGTTGGATGCAAGATGCATCAATTAAGGATATTGA
>JAEYQN010000056.1 GCA_023409995.1 Cyanobacteria bacterium OH_CBB_238
AATTCAGATGTATATTATGGAGCATCAAATTCACAGAGTGCGATAATAGGAAACACATCAGCACCTGATTCATCAAAGGGAAGCAGATTAGTAATAGTAACACCAGAGGATAGTAGTGGGGATACAATCCAAAGATCATTAATAGACTTTTATCAAAAGACCTCTACAGGTATGACTAATATTGGGAAAATTGGGTTGGATACACACGCAAATATTTCAATAGGAGTTAATTCTCTTAAAAAGAACGAATATAAAGGTGATATCTATACAAGCGAACCTCGATCAACATTCTATAAGGCGACAAACAACACTGCTGTGGGGCATAACTCATTATTATCTAACAGTTCTGGAGTATCTAATTCAGCATTTGGTGCATATTCTATGAGAGACAACACTTCAGGATCTTGGAATTTGGCGTTAGGGACAGAGTCTCTTTTGATGAACACAGTTGGTTCTGGGAATGTTTCTGTCGGCGCTCATTCCATGTATTTTAGTACCGAAGGTTATAACAATACGGCAATAGGTATTAGGGCATTAGCTGGGTATGAACCTGCAAATACTCGCACAACTCCGCAAACCGGCTCACAAAATGTTGCTGTTGGTGCATCGAGTCTATATTTAAATACAACAGGCTCAAATAATGTTGCAAACGGAGCCAATGCCCTATATTCAAATACAACAGGAAATTACTTGACTGCAATTGGTATGGGCGCTCTATCTGGTAATAAAGAAGGTATTGAGCATACAGCTGTTGGCTATTTTGCTTTGTCAAAAAATACTTCCACTGGCTATGAATCAAATACTGCAATGGGGTATCATTCATTAGGTGAGAACACTACAGGAACAGGAAATACCGCTTTTGGTGATGATTCTCTAGGCTTAAATCAAGAAGGAATTCGAAATACAGGAGTTGGACATAATGCTTTGTACTCAAATAAAACTTCTCAAAATACAGCTGTTGGCTATAATTCTCAACAATTTACAAGTTCTGGTGCAGGTAATACATCAATTGGAGCAAGGTCAATGGCTGCAAATATAGACGGCTATGAAAATGTTGCAGTAGGGCATGGTAGTTTAAGAGATAATTTGAATGGATATAGAAACGTAGCTGTGGGGCAAGATTCTCTTCTTGTAAGTACAACCGGTTATTTAAATACTGCTGTTGGAGATGACGCATTATTTAGCAATACAACTGGTTCAGGTAATACTGGAATTGGAAAATCAGCTTTACGTGAAAATACTACGGGAAGCAATAATGTTGCATTGGGACAACATGCGGGTTTTGGGGTAAATGATTCTAATAAACTATATATAGAAGGAAATGGCTATTATTACACTGGATCAAGCGCATTAATTTATGGAGATTTCTTCGCTCGTAGTGTCAAAATCAATGGATCATTGACGGTGAATAGTTTTACTAACCTTTCTGACAAGAGAATAAAAAATATTAAAGAAGAAAATAAAATAGGACTTGAGCGAATTCTGAAATTAAAAGTTTATGATTATACATTCAGAAATACAGTAAATGACAAAAGAAAACATACTGGTATACTTGCTCAGGATTTGCAAAAAATAATTCCCAATGCAGTAGTGGAAGGTCCTGGAAATGATAAATATAAGTCATTATTATATATTGATTCAAATGAAATATTGTTTACTTGTGTAAATGCTATAAAGCAGCTATATGCCAAAAATCTAGATGTAAATAATAAAATTAAAAGCCTAGAGCATGAAAATTCCATTCAAAAGAAAGAGTTAGCAAGACAAGCTATTGAGATTCAGGCCTTGTGTGAAAAATACAGCCAGCTTGAATCTAAAATTCGTTAGCCTCTATATAGTCTCTAAATTTTTTGTCAACGTCAAAATAATATCCACAGCCATCTAGTGGTTTTCCTCCATTAATTATAAAATCATTCTTTATCCTGGGATAGTTTCTGCAGGCAAGAGACCTGAATACGTAGTCTTTACACTTATTGTTTGTGTCCAATGATCTACATGTGAAAAGCAAAGCTCCGTCATCGTCAATGCCTGAAATAAAAAAATGTTCATATGATTTTTTCCAATTTTTTAATAATTCAAACTGTTTTTTTGTTTGTATAGGTTTATCATTAACAAAAAAAACTATATTAGAGCAACATTTTCCACAGCCCCTGCATTTACCCTTTATCATAAATTTTGAAGATTTTAGTTTGGAAATTATAAACTTTATGTTAGAAAGCATTTTATCTTACCCATAAAATATTTCTGGCAATTTCTTTTTCCAGATTATTGATTTCAAAAGCTCTTATTATGTAACACCCTACTTCAGGCAGTGTGGTGTAGCCTATATAAAATTTTTTGCCCTTATCAACGTTTATTGTTTCAGATTGGTATAATTGCAGCCCCCAGTTTGAAAGCTTTTCATCTCTTTTTACTAATTGGACCCTGATTACACTATCAGTAAAACCTTTAGGTACAATAATTACGTAAAATATCCTTTGGTGCGGTGCAAAAACATAAATAGGATCTTGAACCGTAGATGTTGTTATTGGCTTTGAATTTGTTAGTAGGATTGGTTTTTCTTTATCACAACCGTATAAGAAAATGCTAGCAAAGATGATAAAGCCAAGAACTAATTTTTTCATTTATTCGTACAACCCAAACTTATTTAGCCAACTGCCTTTTTAGGTAGTTAATTTTATACTGAATTTCATTCTTGATATCTTCATCATTTGTATATTTTACAAAATTCTGATAATTATTTAATGCTGACTGGTAGTTTTTTTCTTTCTCATAAGCTAAAGCAAGTGCATAGTAAGCATATGCGTAATCTGGCTTTATTGATACGACTTTATTAAATGATATTTTTGCTTCAGCGAGATTATTTGATTCAGCTTGACATAAGCCCAAATTAAATAATGCATCCGTATTATTTGGATTGACCTTTAACGCATTTTTGTATTCTCGCGTTGCATCTTGAACCTTTGAAGTAGTTTTATATGCATTACCTAGTTTTATGTATGTTATTTCATCTGATGGATTTGACTCGATTGCTTTTGAGTATTCGTCAATTGCTTTTGTATATTCTTTTTGGCTTATAAAGGAGTCTGCAAGTATTATATGAGACTCTGCTGAATCTTGTTTTGATATCCCACCTTTAGATATAACATTATTGTATACAGCCGCTGCATCCTCTGTTTTGTTATATTTTGCAAGTATTTTTGCATATTTAGATGCAAGTTCTTTGTTGTCAGGGTCTATGGCAATTGCTTTTTCATAGTTTTCAATTACTTTGCTTTTTACACCAAGTTTGTCATAAGAATTAGCTATATTAACATATGCAGTCACATCATTTGTATTGAGTTCCACTGCTTTTTCATAATTTTCTATAGCTCTTCTGTAACTTGTAGATGTGGCAAGACTATCACCCTGAGCAACATAAGCTTTTTCTAAATAACTTTTGATCTTTGGATCATTTTTTTGTGATAATAAACTTGTGTATATGGCAATTGCAGACGAATACATCCCCGATGCGTGGCACGCCAATGCTTTATTATAATTGAGTTCGTAATCAGTTGGTGAAGCCACAAGTAATTCATCATATATTTTTATAGCTTCTCCATAATCTTTATTAATATGGTAGGCTCTTGCCAATTCTTTTTTTGCATCAATGTTTTTGGGATCAATTGCTGTTGTTTGTTTAAAACACTGAATCGCATCTGCGATAGAATTCCTTTTTTCGTACAATAATCCTAAATTGTAGTATGCAATAGGATTGCTTTTTATCTTTTCTATATATGTTTTATATTCTCTTATGGCATCTTCGGGTCTATTCATATCAGCAAGCAAGTTTGCATAATCAAATCTTAGTTCGCTTAGATCAGGTCTAATCGAAAAGGCAGATTCAAACTCAACAAGAGCTAATGCATCTTTTTCTTGCTCTATGTAAACAAATGCCAAGTTAGCATGTGAGGCATAATCGCTAGGATTTTTCTGTATAGCTTTTTTTAGTATTATTTCTGCATTGTTATAATCTTTTAGCTTATATAATGCTAATCCATAATTTGCAAATTCTTTGAATGAATTTGGATTTGTTGTATATAAATGATTATATTCATCG
Organism: Cyanobacteria bacterium OH_CBB_238; assembly: GCA_023409995.1. Classification (GTDB taxonomy): domain Bacteria; phylum Cyanobacteriota; class Vampirovibrionia; order Gastranaerophilales; family Gastranaerophilaceae; genus JAEYQN01. The sequence continues at coordinate 4,100 of JAEYQN010000056.1, forward strand.
CAAGCGCTTTTTGCATCGTTTGTTTTTAGATATACTTCTGCTAAGCTTTCTCTTGCATCTGTGTGGTCAGGGTAAGATGTAAGAAAGGTTTTGTAGTATTTCATTGATTCATTATAGTCATTTAGTAGCAATTTAGCATTTGCCATATTTAGGTAATTATATTTGTAGTCAGGGAAGATTTGCATAGCATGTTCATAAGAGCTAAATGCTGTTGCGTAGTCTCTTTGTTGTTGAAGTATATTACCAATGCTTATATAAATAAATGCATCATTTGGTCTGAGTTTGGCGGCTCTTTTGTATGCAGCAAGCGCATTATCCCATTCTCCTAACTCAGTATACAATCCCGCTAGTTTTGTGTACAAAAGGGCATCTTCGCTTGATATCATGATTGCCTTTTTTAGCTGATCTATTGCTTCTCTATACTTATTTGCATCTTCTAATTGGCAAGCAGAGTGATACAATTGATTTGCAACGGGAGTCATCTGAGCTTGTGCTCCTGATCCTACCAAACTTGCTGTTATAATCAACGAAACTAGTAACTTGTGCTTAATTGTTGTATCCTCCAGCTTTCAATTGTATATTATAAATTATCTAATGATTTTTAAAAAAAATCAATAATTTCAATTATCTTCATTAACTAGCTTTTGATAGACTTGAGAGTTTATCTCTCCTCCTATTAATATAATTAGGGATGTATAGAATAGCCATACCATCATAATTGCAAATGCACCAATTGTTCCATAAACTTTATTATAAGTGTTTAAGTTTGTTAGGTATAAAGAATAACTCCAAGAACCAAGTAACCAGAAAACGCAGAAAAAGAGTGTGCCTGGTAAAGCACTTTTCCGTTTTATTTTCTCATGTCCAACAACAGCAGGTAACATATAGTAATTTATAAATGCCATACAATACAAAGCCATAAAAGACACAGGCCATCTTGAAAATATAATTATATCAACTAACAAGTTTGATAAGGTCGTATAGTTTATAAGAAACTCTAAAATTATTTTTCCGAAAATTATCAAATTAACGCTTATGAAAAGCACAAAAGCATTTGCAAATACCATAAGTATGGAGAGTAGTCTTATATACCAAAAAGGTCTATGTTCATCAAGGGCATAAGCTCTATTTAATCCTTTTGTTATTACCGCAATTGCATTGGCAGCTAAGGCAACAGTTATGAATAAACCGATAATAGCTATAAGCCTGCCTTGATGAAAGATCATTGCTTCATTTAGCGTATTATTTATAAGATTTGCAACATCTGTTGGCGTTATTGCTCCTATAAAATTAAGTATAGGATTCATTAAAGCTTTTTTACCTAACCAAGCAAACAAGGATGTTAAGAATAACAAGAAAGGAAAAATTCCTAATATGAACATAAAGGCCATTTCAGCCGCCATACCAGGAAAATCTGCCTGTATTATCTTTTGAATCAAGTTAGTGATATATTTTTTCATTTCATTTCGCTCATAATATATTCCAGAAGCTTATTAATCGCAACAGATGGTGGTTTTTTGATTGTACATCCAGCTGCAAAGGTATGTCCTCCTCCGTTGAAATTGGATGCAATTTTGCTTACATCAATATTCTTACTTCTTAGGCTTACTTTTGTTTGATTATTTTCGGTCTCTTTTAAAAGTATTGCAACCTCAACGGTTTTAATTTGGCGGAGAGCTTCGGAAATCCCGTCTGTATGCTCATTTGAAGCATTGAATTTTTTCATATCATCCAGGGTCACTATAGTGTATGCTATTTTTCCATCTTCTAAAAACTTTGCATTATTTAGTGCGTTAACTTGAAATTGAACCATATTTTGCGGCTTTGTATCGTAGCACTCTCGTGCTATTTCTGAAGGACTAGCGCCGTATCCTACAAGTTTTGATGCAATATCAAATGTTTTCGATGTTGTTTTTTCGTATTTAAAACATCCGGTGTCTGTAAGAATAGATGTATAGATGCAGGTTGCAATATCCTTAGATATCTCTGCATTTATCTCAGCTAAGATATTAAAGACTACTTCGCCAGCTGAGCAAGCATCAACGTCAACATAATTTAATTTACCGTAGTTGTTGTTTGTTTTGTGGTGGTCTATATTTACATTGCATTTCGCTTTAGTAAACAATTCAAGAGCATCAACCATTCGATCTTTTGCCGCGATATCAACAGCTATAACAAGGTCATATATTTCTTTTCTATCTATATTACTTACATTAACGAACTTCTCTATTCCTGGCAGAAATTTATACACCGCAGGTATGTTCCCAACATATACCGGTATAGCTTTTTTATTAAAGTGCTTTTTTATAGAGTGAACAAGCGCAAGATTTGCACTTAGAGTGTCTCCATCTGGATTTACATGTGAAACTACAAGTATTGTTTCTGCTTTTTCAATAGCTAACTTAAAATTATTTATATTGTCCATTTTATTATCTTTTTTATATAATATTAAAATGTATTGTACCATGAATATGGGGGGTATTTTGTCAATCGTTATTTCAATTCTTTCAATTTTGCTTCTTCTGGTGCTGATAGTTGGGTGTTGTGTCGTTTTCACAAATGCAATAGAGCATCTAGGGCGGAAATTAAACCTTGGTGAAGGTGCGGTTGGCAGTATATTTGCCGCGATAGGTACAGCTCTTCCAGAAACAATAGTGCCTCTTGTTGCAATTTTCGGTGCTTATTTTTCTGGATCTTCACTATCTTTAGGAAAAGAAATTGGTGTTGGTGCTATTTTGGGCTCCCCCTTTCTTTTGACGACACTTGCTATGTTTGTTACCGGAGTTGCTGTCTTTTTATTTGCTACTTGGAATAAAAGATCTTTTGTTCTGGATCTTGATGAAACTTTGTTGAAAAGAGACTTGCGCTATTTTCTCTGCTTTTACACAGTGGCAGTTATGTCATCATTTTTAACTAGCTCATTTATAAAATATTTTGTTGGAGCTTTCCTCTTAGTTGGATACTTGTTGTATGCAATCAGAACTCTGGATAAGTGTGCAGATGGTGCCTGTGATACAGAGCTGGAAGAACTCTATATTTGCAAAATATTAAAATTGAAAGTTAACAAGTTCTTTTTGATAATATCTCAAATCTTTTTATCAATAGCAGCGCTTGTATATTTCTCAAATTTATTTGTTGAAAACATTAAATTTGTATCGGAATTATTGGAATTGTCTCCTTTTATTATAAGTTTATTACTTGCACCAATTGCAACTGAACTACCTGAGATGTTTAATAGCGTGCTTTGGGTTAAATCCTCTAAAGATACTTTGGCAATGGCCAATATATCAGGAGCAATAGTTTTTCAGAGTTGCATTCCTATGGCTATTGGTTTGTTTTTCACTTCGTGGTCATTTTCTTCACAAACATTTGTTAATATAGTTCTTGTTTACCTTGCTGTCGTTGGTTTATGTCTTAATATGATAAAAACAAATAATAAATTGAATGTAAAATCGCTATTAATTTGTGGTGTATTTTATGCCGCATATATTATTTATGTACTACAAAATGTTTTAAAAGCATAAATGGTTATAATGACAAATTTCTTTTATTAATGTAGTATTAAAAAAAAGGGGCTAAACTTGTTCGAAAAATTTACAGAAAAGGCAGTTGACGTCGTTAAGGCTTCTCAAATATCTGCAATTGAGCTAAATCATGAAAAAATATACCCGGAACACTTAATTATCGGGCTTTCTAATCAAAAAGCAGGCATGGTAACTAAACTGTTTTCTGTATACAAAGTTTCTGCTCAAGATTTAAAACTCTCCATCGAGAAAAAGTTAATTGAAAAAAAGACGGCTAAACCTATAGAATTTGTTGTGTTTAGTGATAGTGTAAAACACGTTTTTGACAAAGCAATTGACATAGCAAAAAAGTTGGGAAACAGCTATATTCAACCAGAACATTTGTTTTTGGCACTTGTAGATAAAAATAACACAAGGGTTATAGAAGTATTAGAAGAACTCAATTTTGACTTAAAGCGATCAAAAGATACTTTATTGAAAGTGTTAGATAAAAGAAAGAAGCGACAAGAATCTCATCCTGAAGGTACTCAAAATCCTTGCCAAAAGGATGACTATAAATACATCTTGTCAGCGTTTCAGGACTCAAGCTCCTCTTCAATTTTTGATAGAGCTGTTGCAAAGTTATCTACTTCCAATTATGAAATAATGGGAACTGAGCAAATTGTTCAGTCTATTTTGGAAGATGAAAGTTCTGATTTACTTTCAATTCTGACTGACGTTGGTATTAATGCAGATAGTTTCTCTGATAAATTAAAAGAAGTTTCTTCTAGACAAGCCGAATTCGAAGATAAGCAAATTATCTTTACACCAAACGCTCTAAAAACAATGTTATTGGCTATTGAAACTGCAAAAGAGCTTGGTTCTGCATCTTTACAGCCTGAACATGTTATTCTTGGTTTATTGAAATCTAAGAGTGGTATTGCTTACAATATATTTAAAGAGTTCAATATCGATCCTTCAGAATTAGAGCGAAAGATTATTAAGCCAATTGAAAAACAAATGAATGAAACCCTTTTAATTCTCAGATTAGCCAAGCAAGAAGCCAGAAGAATGGGAAGAAATGTTGTTGGCAGTGAATTAATATTATTGGGTATTCTTATTGAAGGAAGTTGTTTAGGAGCTTCTGTCCTTGGAGACTTGGGTATTACTGTTAAAGATGCCAGAGCCGAAATAGAAAAACGCCTTGGCGCTTCAGAAGAATATATGGAGAAAGAAATTTTGTTCAGCGAGAGAGCAAAACAAATTTTGGAAGATGCTTGGAAAATAACAAAATCACAATATAAATCAAAAATAACTTCGGAAGATTTGCTCTTAGCTATATGTAAACAGCCCCAATCAATAGCAATGAAAGCTCTTACGAGATTGGGTGTTGATGTCGTTGAAATTAAGCAGGGGCTTCAAAATAAAAGGTCTCAATAGTCAATAATGCTTAAAACTGATAGACAATATGAACTTCTCGCCCCAGCTAAAAATAAGGAAATAGCCAAGTTAGCAATTTCGTGTGGAGCTGATGCTGTTTACATTGGTTATTCGAAATTTGGAGCGCGCTCTGCTGCTGGAAATACCTTGGCAGATATAAAAGAAGTTGTTGAATTCGCCCATATGTTCAGGGCTAAAGTGTACATAACATTAAATACAATTTTTAAAGATGAAGAGCTGGTCTTAGTTTTAGAGTTGATTAAAAAGTTATATTCATTAGATGTAGATGGCATAATTATTCAAGACATGGGGCTTTTGGAGCTTGATTTGCCTCCTATTCCTATAATAGCTAGCACACAATGCCATAATAATACATTAGAGAAAATTAAATTCCTGCAAGATACAGGTTTTAAACGAGTTATTCTTCCCCGAGAAACTTCACTGAAAGAAATTGAATACATATCTAAAAATACCGACGTCGAAGTGGAGAGTTTTGTCCATGGTGCTTTATGTGTTGCATATAGCGGGCAGTGTTATATGAGTTATTCTATAGGGGGAAGAAGTGCTAATAGGGGCGAGTGTGCTCAACCATGCAGAAAAAAGTATTCATTAAAAGACTCCACTGGTAAATTTATTGTTAAAAATAAATATTTATTGAGTTTAAAAGATTTTAATCTTTCAAACAATATTGAAGAACTTATATTAGCTGGTGTTTCTTCGTTCAAAATTGAAGGTCGTCTAAAAGATGAAGCATACATAAAAAATGTGGTTAGTTTCTACAGGAGAGAAATTGATAAAGTTCTTGTTAAGTATAATTTGCAAAGATCTTCCGTTGGTGATTCCTCAATATCGTTTGAGCCTGATTTGTCAAAAACATTTAATCGCTCATATACTACCTATTTTCTTAAAGGAAGAAGTAGTGATATTTCAGCTATTAATTATTCCAAATCGTTAGGAGAAGAAATTGGGCTGGTTTCTGCCATTACCAAAACTGGGTTTGAAATAAGAACAAATAAGCAGTTATCTCCTGGCGATGGTATTTGTTTTTTTGATAAAAATGATGAATTAGTTGGAACTAAAATTAATGAAGTACGTGAGAATATGGTATTTCCTAATACTATGGATTCTATCTCTAAGGGAATATTGATATATCGTAATTATAATAGACAGTTTGAAAAAAGTTTGGCTCAAGGTTGCAATAGAAAAATAAGTATTGTCATTACAGTAGATTGTGTTGAGGATGAGTATTTGTTTAAAGCAGTAGACAGTCAAAATAATTTTGTAGAAATAAAGGTATCCAACTCTTTTGAAGTTGCAAAAGATAAAATAAGGGCACATGAGAATATAAAAAAACAATTAGCCAAGCTTGGTGATACTGAGTTTTTCGCTTCGGACATCAAAATAACAGCAGATCACGTCCCCTTTATTCCCATTCAAACCATCAACTCTATTCGAAGAGAACTTGTTTTAGAGTTAAGATTTATGCGAACGAAAAACTTTAAAAAGTCTATTAGAGACAAAGATTTGCAAGTTGTTAAATACCCCTATACTGATTTGGATTATTTAGCTAATGTCTATAATGAAAAAGCAAAACAATTTTATGAAACAAGAGGTGCTGCAGTAACTGAGTATGCAGCTGAGAAAAACAATAAATTTAATAATAAAAAAATAATGATAACTAAGCATTGTATCAAATACTTATTAAATATGTGCTCAAAGGCGAACAAAAACAATGATACCTGTAAAGAGCCATTGTTTCTTGTTGATGAATTTGGAAAAGAATATCAACTAAGCTTTGATTGCAAATCATGTGAAATGCAAATATATTCCTAATATTTAAATATTGTAACGCAATGTAACGATATATACTTATTATGCATATGGTATATAAAAGATGTTTTTATATAAGAGTGTAAGTAAAGTATGTATCAGTTTGATACTGTAGGAGTATAAATTATGAGTTTAGTTAGTGCATTACAATCTGGCAATTATAATTACTTAACTGGAAAAAATAACTCAAATGTTTCTATAACAACAGGTACTGGAAATAGCAATATTGATGTAGTTGGCGGAAATATTTCAATTTCTACAGGAAATGGAAACCAAACAATTACTGCTGATGCTGCCAACAATCTAAATATTTCTACTGGTTCAATTGGTACAGATGTCATTAAAGCAAGTGCATTCAGTGCAATAATTGATACAAATGATAGCAATGACACAATTATCTTAAATGCTACTTCTTTTGATATTGATGCAGGTAACGGCGACAATACAGTTGCTGTAAAAGGTGATACTAGCAATAAAACTGCTCAAAATTCAATTAAATTAGGCAATGGTAATGATACAGTTATAGCTTCAGCTAACAACTTGAGTATCGAAGATGGTAATGGTTCTTTAACTGCTATTACTTGTGGTGATAATACTTCAATCGAATCAGGAAACGGCACTCACTCAATTGCTTTCTGGGGTGACAATATTGATATCAAAGTTGGTGACGGTAATGCAAATATTCAAACTTTAGATAAAACAATTGCTACAGCTAGCAGTGCAACTCTAGCAACACTTGATCAATATGGCATCATTGATGCAATTGAAGATGCTACAACTCTAGACAGCATCATTACTTCTAGAACAACAATTGCAAACTATAGTGATGATCCGGTTAGCTCAATCATCAAACAATATAACTTGAGCGGTACAGAAGCAGCTACATTAAAAAGTTTATACACTTCAGGCGCTATATATGATACATACAAAGATGGTACTCCTAAATATGTAATCGTAAAAAGCCCTCAATTATCATCTCAAGAAGGCAAAGATGTATATGTAATTGCTGCTAGAGATGGCGACAAACATACTTATTCTGTAAATAGCTACAAAAATCAAATCAAAAATAACCCTCACAACTTTACTGGTGATGGCAGAGAATGTATCGCTACAAGCGTAGATTGGGCTACAGATACAGAATCAGGATATGTAGGATCAATTTATAAAGATACAACAACTACAAATTACCTAATTGATGGTACATCAAATGCAAGCATAACAACTGGCTCTGGTACTAAAAATATTGCACTAACAGCTGCTGCTGATGGAAACTCAACAATTGATCTAAACCTTGGAAACGGTACAAACAATGTTTCAATAACAAATGGATTTACTGTTTCTGATGTTACAACAGATATAATTAACACTTTACAAAAAGTTAGTACTTCAGTATTTGTAGCTACTAATACATACAACTCTCCATTAGTATTAGATACAAACAAAGATGGAAAAGTAAGTGCTACAGCAGGAACCGGTGTTGACGTTGATGGCGATGGTATTGCAGACGGTGCTGCTACAGATGGCGATAAAATGCTTGCTATGAGCGATATGAATGCTAACGGACAAATTGATGGTACAGAAGTTTTCGGTAATAAAACAGTAAACCCATTCACTGGAGAAGCTATCAATGCTGCTAATGGTTTTGAAGCATTAAAACTTGTTGCTCAGTCAGCTGAGTCTGTAACAGGCCTTGACTGTATCGATGCAGATGGCAACGTCACTATTGCAACTCTAAAACAAGCTTTAGCTACAGTTGGTGTTAACCTTGGATTCATCAGCGATGCCAACAACACAGAACTTGAAGATATTAAAGATGTTACATCAATCAATACTTCTAGCTATAAAGAAGTAGATGCTACAGGCGCAGTACAAAATAGACAACTTGGTTCATATGTAGATGCTGATGGAAATGTTCAATCTGTAGATGATGTATGGTTTGCTTCATCATTAAACCAAGATGAAAACTTCTTTAAAACTTTCGCTAACTTCACAATCTAATTAAATTCGGCCATAATAGAAATATCGAGGTAATCTGCTAACCTCGATATTTTTTTTATCCCTTTATTGCACCTTCGTTTTGACCAGAAATAAAATATTTTTGCATTGCAATGAAAAAAACTAGTATTGGAATGATTGATATGATTGAGCCTGCAGCAATATATCTCCAATTTGCACTAAACATTCCTTGCAAATCGTTAATCCCAACAGGTAATGTGTATAAGTTTTTCTTTGTTAACACAATACTAGGCCATAAAAATTCACCCCAAGAGCCGATAAACGTAAATATTGCTAATACTGCTAAGGTTGGCGTCACCATTGGTAATAAAACTTTGTACCAAATTTGTAAAACATTACAGCCATCAACAAAAGCCGCTTCTTCCAGTTCTTTAGGAATTGCCATAAATGCCTGCCTCATAAGGAAAATTCCAAAAGCGTTGACAGCAAAAGGTAGTATTAAACCAAGATATCCCATAAAGTTGTTAACTGAATCTACCATTTGTAGTTTTAAAATAATTAAGTAGATTGGCAGCATTATTGCTTGAAAAGGAACCATTATAGTTGTTAGGATTAGAAAAAATATGCTTTTTTTTCCCTTAAATTCCATTCTGGCAAGAGGATATGCTGCAAGAGCAGATAATATGAGATTTAGAATTACCGTAAATCCTGCGACAATTATGCTGTTAAAGAAATATAGCATAAAGGGTATCTGTTTCCAGACTCCAATAAAGTTTTCGAATGTTGGAGATTCAGGTATGAAGACTGGAGGATATTGGAAAATATTTTCAGAATTGCCTTTTAGTGCAGTTGAAATTAACCATAGAAAAGGAAAAATAGAGAGAATTGATACAATAATTAGTATCGAGTGTATTGTTATAGATTTTGCTATTTTCCTTATCATGCTTGATACCTTTTTCCTTCAAAAAATAAGACATTTATTATAGAAAAAATCAGAACAATGCCTAATAAAATAACAGAAGCTGCAGAAGCAATTGATAAGTCAAGATTTTCGAATGCTCTTTCGTATATATAATATACAATTGTCTTGGTTGAGTCCAACGGCCCCCCCCTTGTCATTACATATATTTCTGCAAAGACTTTTAATGCAGAAATTGATGAAATAGTTACTACAAGTGCTATTGTTGGCATTAAATGTGGTATTGTTACCGTCAAATGTTTTTTTATTGCATTGGCTCCATCTACCATTGCGGCCTCATAAAGATCTTTTGGCGCAGACATTAACGCAGATAAATAAATCATCATATAGTATCCTACGCCCTTAAATATAGTAACGGCAATAACCGAATATACTGCAACATTGGGGTCTGTTAGCCAACCTATAGGTTCAGAACCTAGTTTATCTGCTATATAATTCAGTATGCCTTGTTGGGCATATAGCCATTTAAAAGCAATTGCTACCACAACTATTGATATAACGACAGGAAGATAAATAAGTATCTTGTATATAGTTACTCCTTTGATTTTTTGATTAATAAGTATTGCTAAAAATAGAGGAATAGTTGCTAATATTGGCACGGCTCCAAATAAGTATATAAAAGTGATTCCAATTACACTAAAAAAATCTTTGGAGTGGAATAGTTTTATGTAGTTGTCAATCCCTACCCAGCTTGGATTGTATAAATCATTGGAAAAATCTTTAAAGCTTAATAATATTGTTTCAAAAAATGGAATAAAGAAAAACAGCATAAGAATTATTAATGCTGGTAGTATAAATAAATATGGAACATATTTTTTATAATACTTATACAAGCTAAAGCCCTTTTACTAAATGCCCTAAAGCCATTATAGATTATATCAGATTATTTACAATAGCTCAAAAAAAGCAATCTTTAAATGTCAAATGTTTTTATATAAATATAATGTTAATACGAGGCAGGGGATTTATGCTCAAATTACTGTTTAAGATTTTCGATTTTATAATGGAAACACAGAATAAATTTTATCAAACAAAATATAAGAGCCAGTCTAGTATGTTTTTCTCAGATTCTACTACAAAATTTTCAATGAACACCGCCTGTACTATGAAGCTGTCCTCAAAAACGGAAGAAAATAAAGCAAAAATAAATAAAGTAGCAAAACAAATAATTCTTAAAAACATAAAAAGTCCCGAGAAAATTTTAGAATTTATTGAGCAAAAAGGAACAAAAGTCTATCAAAGTGATAAGGCTGCGTTTATTCTTTCTGCGATTGGTGAAGAAGAGGGTTTTATTACTTCAATGAGGGGGCAAAGGGCTTTATGCTTGAACTTCTTAATAGGCGTATTGATTGAGAAAAAATTGAAAATTTCGTTCTCATCACCTGAAATCTTTATGTTTAGAGATGCTCCAGTCGATATATATATGTTGTCTCATAATCTTCACAGATGGTATGGATACAAAATGAAGTTACCAGGGTATGATTATGAAACACAAGAAAAATTTAAGAAGGTATATAAGACATTAAATGATGTTGAAATAAGTAAATTTTCGTTTTCTGATGTTATGTCAGTTAAGGAAGCTGTTGCAAGGAATGTAGAGTCAATAAACTTTGTAGTAAATATTGCTAAAGAGTATGAAGGTTCAAAAAAATCACTTGCAAAGATAGTTGCCTCTGGTGGAGCAAGTGTATAGTAATATAGTGTTGTAATTTTTATTTATTAATTCCCTCTTATTATGAATAAGTGAGGGAATTTTTTTGTGCGTTTATCAATATTATTCATATATTTAAGGGAGTTTTTTTGCTTGCCAAGTATTAAAAATAAGCTTACAATAGGACTTATTATATGTGGATGAATAAAGAAAACAGGTAAAACTGTTTATAGAATAGTAAAAGGAGAAGAGAATGAATTTATTAAAACAATTCTTCAATTCAATGAAAGCTATGTGGGCAATGTTGTTCGCTATGTCTTTTGTTGCCGCTCCTGCATTTGCCAGTGAGGCAAATCTGGTTGTTCCGGATATTGCAGGTGTAAATCCTTTCTACCATAAATTACTTTTGGTAGGAATTGGGGTCTCAGTATTAGGTCTGCTATGGGGAGTTAAGGCTTTTGTTGATGTAAAAGCTATTAAAGCTCACAAATGTATGACAGATATCGGAAGCGTAATTTTTGAAACTTGTAAAACATACCTTGTTCAGCAAGGGAAATTTTTGCTTGTTTTAGAAGTATTAATAGGTGCATGTATTGCATTCTATTTTGGTGTTCTACAACATATGGGCGCTAAAGGTGTTTTAATCATCTTAGCTTGGTCTGTTATTGGTATTTTGGGTTCTTATGGCGTCGCTTGGTTCGGCATCAGAATGAATACCTTGGCTAATGCCAGAACAGCTTTTGCTGCATTAGAAGGAAAACCGTTGAAAATTTTAGGTATACCTCTTAGAGCCGGCATGAGTATTGGTGTTGTTTTAGTAAGTGTTGAGCTTATTATGATGCTTATCATCTTACTATTTGTTCCAGGGCACCTTGCAGGGGCTTGTTTTATAGGCTTTGCAATTGGTGAATCTCTTGGTGCTTCTGCACTTCGTGTTGCAGGTGGTATTTTTACAAAAATTGCTGACATCGGTTCTGATTTGATGAAGATTCAATTCGGTATTAAGGAAGATGATCCAAGAAACCCTGGAGTTATTGCTGATTGTACCGGTGATAATGCTGGAGATTCTATCGGGCCAACAGCTGATGGTTTTGAAACATATGGTGTAACCGGAGTTGCGCTAGTAAGCTTTATTCTTTTAGGTGTGACAAAATCTCACGACCAAGTTCAATTATTGACTTGGATTTTCGTTATGAGATTCTTGATGATTGTTACGTCAGTTGTTGCATACTGGATTAACAATGCTGTAAGTAGCATTGCTTATAAAGGAAAAGAAAAACTTGATTTTGAGGCACCTTTGACAAATCTTGTTTGGATTACTTCTATATTATCAATTGTTATGACATTTGGTGTAAGTTATAAATTATTAGAATCACTGGGTGGTAATTTATGGCTTGTACTTTCAACAATAATCAGCTGTGGTACCTTAGGTGCTGCCTTGATTCCTGAATTTACTAAAATATTTACCAGTCCAAAAGCAAAGCATACTGCTGAAGTAGTAACAGCTTCAAGAGAAGGTGGGGCTTCATTAACTATATTGTCAGGACTAGTCGCTGGGAATTTCTCAGGTTTCTGGATTGGTATGGTAATTGTGTTCTTAATGGCGATTGCTTACTTTGCAAGTATTCATATTCCAACAGAATTGATGGGTTACTCATCTGTGTTTGCATTTGGGCTTGTTGCTTTTGGTTTCTTAGGAATGGGACCGGTTACAATTGCTGTTGATAGTTATGGTCCAGTTACTGACAACGCTCAATCAGTGTATGAATTATCTTTGATTGAAGAACGTCCAAATGTTACTGATGAAATCAAAAATGAGTTTGGATTCACTCCTGACTTTGAAAAAGCTAAAAAATACTTAGAAGAAAATGATGGTGCAGGAAATACATTTAAAGCTACATCAAAGCCTGTATTGATTGGTACAGCTGTTGTTGGGGCTACAACAATGATTTTTTCCCTAATTTTGGTGATTAAAGAAACGTTGGGTATTCAGCCAGAAGCTGTATTGAATTTATTAAACCCATATACATTGCTTGGTTTGTTGTCTGGTGGTGCTGTTATTTACTGGTTCTCAGGTGCGTCTATGCAAGCTGTAACAACTGGTGCATATAGTGCTGTTCAGTATATTAAAAAGCATATTCATCTTGATGAAAATGCTGAAAAGTCAGCTAATGTAGAAAACTCAAAAGAAGTAGTTAAAATTTGTACGGTATATGCTCAAAAAGGTATGGTAAACATCTTTATAGCTCTGTTCTCTTTAGCTTTGGCATTTGCTTTCTTATCAGCTCCAATTGCTGATAATGCGGCTCCTGTTTCATTCTTTGTTAGCTACTTGATTGCTATTGCTATTTTTGGGTTATTCCAAGCTGTATTTATGGCTAATGCCGGCGGATGTTGGGATAATGCTAAGAAGATAGTTGAAGTAGATTTGAATGAAAAAGGAACTGCTCTTCACGATGCAACTGTTGTTGGTGATACTGTTGGTGACCCATTCAAAGATACATCTTCTGTTGCTATGAACCCAATTATCAAGTTTACTACTTTATTTGGACTATTAGCTATGGAAATTTCTATAAATGAGGCGTTCAGAGCTTATGCTCCTGTTGTTGGAACTATATTGCTTGTGATTGCTCTAATATTTGTTATTAGATCATTCTATTCAATGAGAATTCCTACAGAAGATAAATAACTTAGCGAATTGAGATTGATAAAGGTCGTTTGTTTTCAAGCGACCTTTATTTTTATAGATAAAATTGATATTATATTGTGAGTATTAGATAAGTTGATTTGAGCCAACAATTGTTTACTTTCTTTAAAAAGCCGTTTGTGTTTCTGACAGTTATTTCTTTCCTCCTAGTTGCGTTGCTAAATATAATTTCTTATAACTTTGAAGCTAATAAAATTAGAAAAGTTGCAAAAATATTGCATAATGACAAAATAAAACCTCCAGGATATTTCCAACATTGGAAGCGATATCATGATGAGACTAGTTTAGTATATTATAAAACACATGTTAAGCATAATGGCTTTAGAAAACCGGTTGGATTGATGTACAAAAAGAAACCAATCTGGCTCTTTGGGTGTTCTTTTGTTTATGGCGTTGATGTTGCTAAGGGTAACCCTCCTGATAGTCAAATATTTTCAGCTGTTTTGTCTGAATATACAAAACGTCCAGTGTATAATAGAGCTTTTCCTGCTTGGGGTGTTCAACACATGTTATACCAACTGCAAGAAGGTGAGATATATAAAGAACTTCCTGCACCTGAGTTTGTAATTTTTACTTTTATTCCTGACCATGCAAGAAGATTAAATAAGATAACTTATGGCTTTTGGAATGATGGTGCTTATTTAAGATATACGCTAAAAGATGGCAAGCTAAAAGAAGAATCTCCGATCTTAGAGCCATTGTGGAAAATGTACTCAGTTAAAGCATTATTGTCATACTTAGATTATTATGTGTATGGAAGTTCTAAGAATAGGGACAAAAACTTTGATTTAATAGAAAGTATGTTTATTGCTTCAAGAAAAGAAATAGATAGTCATTATAAAAATGTGAAATTTGTGATACTTAAATACAAAGGTGCTGACGATTTTGATCCTTGGTACGTTGATACTAATAGGTGGGGAGAACTTGAAAAACAAGGATTTATCGTTTTGAGAGCAGAAGAGCTTGCAGGTAATGATTTATTGGATAGAAAATATCTGGCAGGTGACGAATATCATCCTACTCGACAAGCCTGGGAGGTGGTTGTACCTGAGTTATCAACAAAACTTGAATTATAAAATATAAAAAGCCACTATGTAGTGGCTTTTTTGTTTATCTAGTATTCATCCGATCTTGAATCATCTTCATCCTCCAGAGACGAAAGATCTTTAGTATATGAAGTGTCAAATTCTTCAGGTAATAGCTCTGGATCAGGCCATATTGTAGTTTCATCAGATCTACTTGCGATCAAGTTTTCGCAAGCGCTTAAATCAGAATTAGTTAGGTCAGATTCAATTAGAATAGCACCTGCTAAGTCTGCTCCTGTAAAATTACAATAATCTACAACTGCAAAATTAAAATCAGTTCCATTAAGCAATGATTCAGAGAAATCAGACTCAACTATGTTTGCTCTTGTAAAGTCTGCTGCTTTTAAGTCGCAGTTTGTAAAGTTAACAAGGGATAAATGGCTGTCATTAAAAGAGCTGCCTGTTAAATCAGCGTTAGAAAAATCTATTTCGTTTAAATTTATGTTAGAAAAATCCAACTCACTCAAGTCAAGTTCTTTGTCTGCGGAAGCTTTGAATTGAGAATATTCTTCTGGCTTGTTTAAAATTAATTCTAATAGTTCTTCTTTTGAATACATCGGTTATTTCTCCTTAATCATCAATAATTTTCATTTGCATGGCTAATAGTACTGCTTGGGTACGGTTAGAAACTTTTAGCTTTTTAAAAATACTATTTAAGTGTGTTTTAACAGTAACTTCTCGTACAAAAAGCTTTTCTGCAATCGCTGCATTACTATCACCATGTGAGACCATCTTTAGTACTTCTTTTTCTCTTTGAGTCAATGGCTCTAAGTCACCATCTACCGAGAAGGTATAGTCAACCTGTTGTTTTTTTTCTTTTTGCCAGCTTGAACGTCTTAGTAGTGCTTCAATTCTGGCGAGCAAGTTAGGTAATATAAACGGCTTAGTTATGTAATCGTCAGCTCCAAATCTTAGTCCTGAGACTTGCTTTTGTTCTTCATTTACTGCGGTTATCATAATTACCGGAATAGATTCTGTTTGTTTATTTGAACGAATAGCTTTCAACGTATCCCATCCATCCATATTAGGCATCATTACATCTAGTAATACAACATCAAAGCTGGTTGGATTTTTGGATAATTTATTTAATGCTTTTATACCATCTGTGGCAACTTCAACATCATATCCATACATTGGCAAAGCATCCGCCAAGTATTTGGGGGAATCATCAACAATTAGTATGTTTGCCAAAGATGACATTTGTCTCTCCTACGTTTATTACTGCCTTTATTTTACTATATTATATTATCATTTAAAGCTTTTACTGCAGCTTTTGTTCTGTCTTCAACTCCTAATTTTTGAATTATACTACTGACATGAACTTTCACAGTATTAACACTAACATAAAGTTTTTTTGCTATTTCATTATTATTATACCCTTCTCGAATGAGTTTTAAAACCTGTTTTTCTCTAAATGTTAAATTATAGTTGCTAATTTCTTTACTTTTAACAGCTTCGATTCCATGAGATACTGTTTTTAATACCAATTTTGCTACACTTGCGTCGAACCAAGCGGCACCTTCGATTATTGATAAAACAACATCAGCAAGTCTCTCAGGATTTATATCTTTTGAACAATACCCACTAGCTCCGGCTTTGATCGAATCTATTACTTCCTCATCACTGTTATGAGAAGTTAGTATTATTACTTTTATATCAGGAAAGAGAATTTTAATATTTTGTGTAGCTTGAATGCCGTCTATATTTGGTAATCCCAAATCCATAATTACCGCATCAATGTTTTTTGATTTGACAATTTTCATTGCTTCTTCAGCACTTGAAGCTTCATATATAGACTTTATAAATGCTTTATTCTCGAATGCAGTTTTTAGTCCAAATCTAATTAATGCATGGTCTTCAACTATCATAAGATTATATTGAGTCATTAGAACTCCTCTATCGCTGTTGCGTTATCATTATTGTTGAGAGTAATTGCTTTTGCAAAATTCTTTTCTGCATCAATTTCGTTGTTATTTATTCTGGACATAAGCCCAACATAATAATAATAGCGACTATTTTTATTTGCAAGATACCGTGCAGAATTTATGTATGTTTGCGCCAAATTATAATCTCTATCTAATATCGCATAGTCTGCTAAATCTAGCCAGGTATTTATGTAGAAAGGATTTGATGTGGCAGATTTTTTTAGATTGTATACTTTCTTTTCCGGTCTTAACTTTGCCATCAGGTAATACGCACCATAGTAGTCATTTTTTGCATTCAAAGATCTGCTGCACAGGTCTCGTGATGCATTTATGTTTTTATTAACTAGCTCAATTACTGCTAAATTTAATAGTGTATTTTCTTTTGTTTTTGAATATTTATTTGCTTTTGAGTAATATTGCTGTGCGTTTTTATAGTCTTTGTTTATAACTGCTAAGTTTCCTAATCCAACATATGATGGTGCATATCTTTTAAATATTTTGGTGTTTTTCTGGTAGCTATCACGTGCTTTTTCATATTTTTTTTCTGAAAAATATATGTCACCAATTATTGTATTTGCTTCTGGAATTTTATTCTTTAAAGAAACAAGAGTGAGTTCTTTTAGTGCTTTAGCATTTTCGTTATTAAGGTAGTAATAATAACCGAGATTATATTTTGATTTAAGTGCATCTTTTTCAGTCTTTGATGTTAATAGTGCTTTAATGCTCTCGTACTGTGTAATGCTTTCAGGCATCACAATGTTATCTGAATTAAATGATTTTACTAGTTTTAAAGCTTCTTTGTCTTTGCCCATATCACTTAGTATTTTTATTTTTAAAACAGCGTATTCTATGTTCTCAGGATTTACTGCTATTGCTCTATTTATAGTTGTTAAAGATTTTTGAAAGTCTTTTTCTATGTATAAAGCTGTTGCAATTAAATAATTTGCGTAGTCTGATCTCCTTATGCTCCGTTTTGTTCGCATAATGTCTGTTATAGATTCTTGAGTAAGATTATTGTAATTTATTGAAGCATATAGATTTGCCATAAAAATTTCATCATCAGAATTGAATTGCGTTCTTGGGAAATAGTTTTTTCTTATAGAGTCCGTATATTTTTTCCAAATATCTTTATTTTCAATTTTGTCCATTGCTAAGCTGGATAAGTTGTAAAAACCTATCTGGGCAAGCTTATACGCCATTATCATATAGTAAGTATCGTTATATTTTCCTGTATCTAATAAGTAATTTATGTTTTTGTAGGCAACAGAAACATTTGCTTGATAGAACTTATCAAGATTTTCGTTAAATGCTTTAATTTCGCTTGAATAATTTTCGTTTTGATCGTTAATATCTATAAAAAAGTTATTATTATGAAGGATTAAAGATCTAATGTTTACATCATTTATGCTTGCATCAAATTTGCTTATAAGATCTGAGTAATATTCAATTTTATCAGGTTTTGGAGTTACTATATTTTCTTGGATTATTGCTTCTTTAGGTGCGGGTTTTATCGCATTAATACTAGGTTTTGCAAGCGGAATTTGTATAGTTTGCGTTGGTATTACAAAGTCTTCTGCAAAAGAAGCTAGTGGTGACAACAACAATATTGTTGTAATAAATATTCTGACTAGATTCAATATTACCTCTAATTTTTCACTATAGATTTGTTTAAATAATATGATTCAAATATTTCAATGAATTTTTCTTTATTTCCAATCGAAATTTCGTTGTATAAGTCAATCATTAAATAATTTTTTAAAATTTCTGAATCTTCTATTTTTAGTATCTCAGATGTTTCAGATAATATTATTTCTACTATTTTATCACAACTAATGTTCAGAAACGTTTCAACAATATCTGCATCAAAATGTTGGTTTTTACCACTTATTAATATATTTAAGGCATTATTTATTGGCATTTTGTCACGATAATGACGTACTGAAGTTATTGCATCAAATACATCTGCAACTGCTAATATTCTGCCCCCAAGAGGGATATTTTCACCGGACAAATTTCTGAAATAACCTGTACCGTCGTATTTTTCATGGTGAGAAGATGCAATCTCTACAACCTGATTAAACGATTCAGATGTGCTTATATTACTTAAAATATCATGTGTTATTGAAACGTGGGTTTTGATATGATCATATTCTTCTGCCGTAAGTTTACCTTCTTTTTGAAGAACAGAATCCCTTATGCCTATTTTTCCGATATCGTGCAACATTGCCGCTTTTGAAATTGCCTGAATTAATTCGGGGTCTAAATTAAATGTTTTAGCGATAGTCTCGGCATACATTTTTACTCTTCTAGAATGACCAGATGTTATTTTATCCCTGGCATCTATGGAGGCTGCTAGTGTGTCTATAAAACTTTCAAATAGAGCTTTTTGTTCTTCTAACATTTTTTGCTGATGATTAAATAGGATGTTGTTTTCAAGTGCAACACCAGCACTTGAGCCTATTGTAACCAATAAGTCTTCGTCGCTGTCACTGAATTCACCATTTTGTTTATTTAAAACTTGGAAGACACCAATGATTTCATATTTAATATTTCTAATTGGCATACATAAAATATTTTTCGTTTTATATCCTGTTTGAATATCTATTTCTTTGTTAAATCTTGAGTCCTTGTAAGGGTTTTTTATATGGATAGTTTCTCCTGTTATGGCGACATGCCCAGCAAGACCTTTATTTATTGGAAAACGTATTTTCTCACTTCCAATCCCCAGAGCTACTTTTGACCATAGCTCTTCTTTTTCTTTATCGATAAGAAATACAGTACATCTATCCGCATTAAGTGCTAATCTGGTTTGTTCTGCTATTGTCATAAGTAGTGTATCTAAATCTATCTCAGCATTTATTGTTCTGGCAATCTTCAGCAGGGCTATCATTGGATCATATATTTCTGGTTCTTTACTCACGGTCTCATTTGTAAATGGCTTTTCAAATGCAGCTTCGTTTTTTGCCTGTAAGTTGCTATTAATTGATAAAAGTCTATTCAAGCAGTTTTCTAGATTGTTTTTCTGAGCTAAATTTATACCTTTACTCAGAGATTTGTAAGCTTTTTCAAAATTGTTAAGCTCTGTATTCATGAAGGCTTGAGACTCATATGCCCTTACTTGTAAGTATGGAAATTTATTCATCATTTCTATAGCTCTTGTCAGAAATAATAGAGCCTCTGTGTAATTACCTTCCTTTTCTGCTATTTGAGAAAATGCGTAACGATTTACTCCATTGGCTGAATTAGAGCCACTATCTGATGCTAAAATCTTTGCGTCCTCAAGGATTAAAAGGTTTTTATAGTAAGTATTGGGATCTATCAAGTATCTTAATAGTCCCAAAAGAGATAAGCAGATTGAGACATTTTGCAATGAATTTTGTGATAAAAAATATTTATGTGCGTCAACAACAAGCGTCATTGCTTCAGAATAACTATGTTCTTCATATTTCTTTAGAATTTCATTTAGTATTAGAAAATCTTGTTTCCCTGTTCCCGCAGAACTTGCTTCTACTGCATTATTTAGCATCTAATAAGCCTTAACATTCTATCAATTTAATTATACAATATATTTAAGTAAAAAATAAGTAAAAAATTGGCGAGGGGGTTATATGGATACAGTGAGCATTATAATACCAGTGTATAATGAAAATAATACGTTAGCCGAGCTTCTAAAAAATGTTGATAATGCTTCATTTTGCGGTTTAAAAAAAGAAATAATTCTTGTTGATGATGGATCAAATGATGGTTCTACTGATATATTGAGAAATCTGTCTTCGAAGTATAAGGTTATTTTTCATGATAAAAATAAAGGAAAAGGTGCTGCGATAAAGAC
The DNA here is from genome assembly GCA_023409995.1 of Cyanobacteria bacterium OH_CBB_238. Classification (GTDB taxonomy): domain Bacteria; phylum Cyanobacteriota; class Vampirovibrionia; order Gastranaerophilales; family Gastranaerophilaceae; genus JAEYQN01. The sequence continues at coordinate 25,008 of JAEYQN010000056.1, forward strand.
TGGATTTGAAAATTCAACTGGAGATGTAACTGTAATACAAGATGCTGATTTGGAATATGATCCTAATGACTATGAAGAAATGGTAAAATTGATAATCGACAATAAAGCCGATGTAGTTTATGGGTCAAGGTTAAGTGGTGGAAAACCATCAAGGGCTTTTCTTTTTACTCATCTTCTTGGAAACAAATTCCTAACTTTTGTGACAAATATACTCTATAACTCAACATTAACAGATATGGAAACCTGTTATAAGGCTTTTAGAACCTCTTTTATAAAAGATATAAATATTAAGTCTGAAAGATTTGATTTTGAGCCTGAAATCACGGCAAAGGTTCTTAAGAAAAAAGCCAGATTGTATGAGCTTCCAATCTCATATTATGGAAGAGAATATGGTGAAGGTAAAAAAATTACTTGGAAAGATGGCATTCACGCTCTAATTGCACTTGTAAAATTTCGCTTCATTGATTGAGTATTTTAATATAATTCTTTTTTATTTGTGCTATTCTATTTCTGTCTAAAAAGCACATTAGTGGGATTGAGGGTAAGAAATGGGATCAGAAATTAAAAAGTATATGGATTTATATAGTATAGATTTAGACAAGTTAATTGAAATGTCTAATCAAGTTACTGTTGATAATTTTTCTAATGAAGTAGAACTTTGCAGTATTATCAGCGCAAAAACAGGAAAGTGTAAGGAAAACTGTAAATATTGTTCTCAAAGCGTTCATAATGAGGCAAAGATTGAAGTGCATGAGTTACTTTCGGTGGAAGAGGTCAGAAATGCGGCATTAAGTTCAAAAGAAAATGGGGCTACGAGATTTTGCATAGTTACTTCGGGGAGAGCGCCTCAGGGAGAAGAATTTGAAAAAATTCTTGAAATGATAAGAGAAGTTTCTAAAATTGAAGATTTACACACTTGTTGTTCATTAGGAATACTAAGTGAAGACCAAGTTATAAAAATCAAAGAAGCTGGTGTTGAGCGATTTAATCACAATATAAATACTGCAGAGTCTTTTCATAAGGAAATTTGTACGACACATGATTTTAAAGACAGGGTTAGAACTGTTAAATTAATTCAAAAACATGGCATAGAAGCTTGCACTGGAGTTATTATTGGGATGGGTGAGTCTCGTGAGCAGAGAGTCGAAATGGCTCTGGAATTGAGAGATTTAAACCCCAAATCAGTACCAATTAATTTCTTAAATCCAATAAAAGGAACACCTTTAGAAGGTTATGAATCAAAAATTAATGAAGAAGAGATATTAAGAACAATTTGTATTTTTAGATTGATCTTGCCAAATTCTTTATTGAGATACGCTGGGGGCAGGACAACAAGATTTTCAGAAGAATATCAAAAATTAGGAATTAAAGCAGGAATTAATGCTTTATTAGTGGGCAATTATTTAACGACAACAGGATCTACTCCTGATCAAGATAAAGAACTTCTGGCACAGGCAGGATGTTGTGCTTCAAAAGATAAGTAGTTTTAGCTTAAACATAGGCAAAAATAAAATGGAGTGAGAAAATTTTCTTACTCCATTTTTATTGTATAAAAGATTGTTGTTCTAAAATACTTGTTCTATTATTCCTCCACCTATTACGATATCATTATCGTAAAATACAATTGATTGTCCTGGTGTTACAGATTTTTGCAGGTCATAGAATTCCACTTCAACCTTTTCTTCATCAATTGGTCTTATTGTTACGTCGGTTGGTGTTTGTGTTGATCTGATTTTTGCAGTTGCTTTTATTTCTGAGTCTAGCTTTTCAATAGCTATCCAATTAAGCTTGTCTGCAATTAATGATTTTTTTAGAGTTTCATCTTCATGCCCAACAACTACTTCATTGCTTTCTTTTCTCAGCTCGATAACATATAGAGGTGCTGATGATGCAATTCCAATGCCTTTTCTTTGTCCAATTGTGTAGTTCCAGATTCCATTATGTTTGCCCAAGATATTGCCTTGTTGGTCTACTATATTTCCTTCAAGATCATTTATCTCTAGTAGTTCATTATAATCACCGCTATAGAAGTCTTGACTGTCTGGTTTATCAAATACTTTTAGTCCTCTATCTTTAGCTATATCTCTTATTTCTTCTTTTGTATACCCGCCTAATGGTAATAAGATATTTGCCAGTTGATCTTGTCTTAATCTGTAAATAAAATATGATTGATCTTTTTTCGGGCTTATTCCTCGTTTAAGAAGATATCTGTTATTTGAGTCTTCGTAATCCAGTCTGGCATAGTGACCTGTTGCAAATTTATCAAATTCAAGTCCTGATTGTTTAGCTATGAAAGGAAGAACGTCGAATTTAATAAGGCTGTTACACCAAATACAAGGGTTTGGTGTTCTGCCAGAAAGATATTCTTCTTTGAAATTTTCAAGAACAATTTTTTCGTACTGATCAACACAATCGAAAACGTGAAACGGAATTCCAATTTCTTCACAAATCCTTTTTGCTTCTTCAATATCTTCTTTTTCATCAGGGCCATAACATGCATTTTTATTACCACCTTTTAGCTGTTTATCGCCTTTGCCCCAGATTGACATTGTTGCACCAATTACCTCATGTCCTTGTTCTTTTAGCAGCAGTGCTGCAACAGATGAATCCACTCCTCCAGACATTCCAACTAATATTCTCAATTTTACCTCCACGTATGTTTAAACTGTTCTATAATTTTATTTTTTACTTTGTAAGTAATTCTCTTTTTAATGCTTAGCTTGCAACCCCAATAGTTTTCATTTTATGATGCTCCGAGTTCCATTACTGTGTTTTTAGTCAATGGTAAGGGATCTGTTAATCTTTTACCACCTATTGTAATTATTTTAGCAGGATTTCCGATAATCGTCACATCTTTGGGTACGTCATGGCAAACCACTGCACCTGCGCCGATTTTTGAGTTTTTTCCAATTGTTATTCGCCCTAGCATTGTAGAATTCATTCCAATAGTTACACCATCTTCAACAATAGTATGTCTAAGAAAATCATTGCCCTTTCCTGTAGATCCAAGAACAACTCTTCCTACCATCGTGACATCATCTCCAATCTTTGCTGTTTGCCCTATTATAGCGCCAGTATGATCAATAAAGACATTCTTGCCAATTTGAGCACCTGGATGTATTTCTATTCCTGTAAAAAAACGTGTTATGTTTGAAAATACTCTTGGAATGACTGGAACTTTTGCTTCGTATAATTTGTGTGAAATTCTATGGCCCCATAGAGCATGTAATCCTGGAGTTGAAAGAAAAGCTTCTAGCCTGGTTTTTGTTGCATAGGTATCTTTCTTTAAAA
>JAEYQN010000091.1 GCA_023409995.1 Cyanobacteria bacterium OH_CBB_238
ATTTTAACTTCTGTCTTATTTTTTTGTATTGTTTAAAAAGTTTACTGTAATTTTTTTCTGGATTAAATTCTTTCCTGATTGATACAAACTGTTTTATGGCTGTTGTATAATCATCATAATCTCCTTCTGCTACTGCACATATCATAGCCAATCCCACAATGCCTGCTTCAGAATTATCTAATATTTGAATCTTCATCTGAAGAGTATCTGCCTTCAGCTGCATAAATAAGGAAGAATTAGTAATCCCACCTGTTGCGCTAAGCGCCTGAATTGACAAGCCAAGCTTTCGTAAGAGATCAAAATTAATTTTGGTTTCAAAATTTAACCCTTGCATAACAGCCCGATAAAGTTCCCATCTTTTTGTCTCTAGTGTAATCCCTAAAAATCCACCCGGTACCTTAGAATCAGGTTCCATGATATTGACCCCAGATCCCTCCAATTGTACTTGTGTTAATTATGCATAATTTTTCTAAGTATAATTAGTTGTTTTGAATAGTTAATCGCTATAAATTAAGTTTAAAATGTACATTTTGTTCAACCAATATAGTGATTGTAACATAGTTTTTTTACATTTTCAATATCTAATTTAATTTTATTTATTATGCTTTATATTGAATGTATTTTATTTAATACGTGTTAAATAATAAAAGTTATTAAAATATACATATGATACTTTTAATAACTTTTACTGTCTTAGCTTATTAAATTAATTAAATCTTTCCACATCCAATTCTTTTGTAGTGGCATAATATCGTTTCAGAACAGATTCTTTTTTTTGTAATGCAATATACATGTATAGGCAATCTAACAAGACTATCTGCGTGATGCTCTCTGATGAAGGTTCAAACGGCGTTGAATTATCGAATGAATTTTCATTTCCAGATGCTGAAAAAAGGGGATACTGAACAATTTTAGATAGTGGTGAATTCTTTGCACTTGTAATCCCCACCGTAATGGCTCCGCGTTTTCCTGCAATCTCAGTGGCCTCAATAACGGACCTTGAACGTCCATAATTGCTTACAGCGATTACAACATCGTTTTTTTCACACATAGATGCTCCTACGATCTGCTCATGGGAATCTCTATAGCAAAAACTATTAATACCCATTCTGTAAAATCTGGATTTACCACTTTCTGCAGTTAGATAAGAACGTCCTACACCCAAAAAAATAAGTCTCTTTGCTTTTAATATATGCTTTCCTATTTTTTCAATGCTCTGTGTATCAATAATAGATAAAGTATCTGTCAGCATCTGAACACTCGTCCTGAATACTTTTTGGCAAAGATCATTTACATTATCCTCTTCTGTAATATCCCCATAGATAAACGGCTCTTTTTCTTCCTGGATTTCGACATTTTTTTGCCCAATCGAAACAGCCATCGCTAATTGAAAAGCTTTGTAATTTTTATAATCTAATTCTTTTACATATCCCGTGACAGACGCTGCACTGACACCACTGCGTTTTGCAAGCTCATGAATTCCAATATAAGCTGCTTCATCATAGTGAGCGATTAAATAATCGGATATTTGCTGCATTGCAGGATTCATACTACTATAACGATTTTTAATTTCAATAATAATTCCCGGAGTTACCATATTAATTACGCCTCTTCTTTACTGATTTTTTTATGATCTTGAATATATCAGAATTATATCTGCCAAAGTAATCGGATACATTTTTATATTCCTGATAAATTTTCATATATTTTTTATGATTTGAGTTATTTGGAATGAATTGCTTCTTTTTTGTTCCACTCATATGTATTGCTGCCTCTTTAATGGAGTCATATCCGCCATTCTCACTTCTGCTTCTCGTATATATTTATAAGGTACACAATTTTTAATATACCATTCAAGCTGATCCCCTACGGATCCAAGACCAGATTCCAAAGCGTAATACTCTGGAATAATACCACCTCTAAAAGCCCCTACAATTCCATTCTTAGAATATGGTTTCTTACTTAATGTAAGTAATACACTTGATGTTCCAATTATCAACATGAGTTCTCCTGGTTTGGTGACCCCACAACCTGCCAATCCCACATGCGAATCAATAATACCTGCTGCCACTGCCAGGCATAAGTCCAAGTATAGATGCCCATTCTGCATTTAGTTCACCGAATTTTTCACAAATACCGCAAATATCTCTACTCATCTTATTTTCTATTAACGTTACAAATTTTGGATTTATTATATTTCATATTCTCTCCTTTCACTTTACTATTTGAAACTCCTTTTTTAAATTAAATATAATTCAAAATAAATGTATTGAAATTATTTTATCACACAATAAAAAATAATCAAGACCCACCGTAAATATATTGATACGGTGGGGCCCGATTTTAAGATATACATTCCTTGCTATTTTTAACGTTCTATGCTATTGTATATGAGTTATAAATCCAGTTAATATAGGATTAATAGCAATGTCACTACGTGGGTTCGTAACCTTCCCCACGCAAATAAAAACTATAGGAGAATTTAATATGAGAAACAAAAATGTTTTATTTCTAACGCAAGCAGCTATGATTGCTGCTCTTTATGTTGTACTTACTTTTTTAGCCAACCTTCTTGGACTTGCGAATTATGCTATTCAAGTCCGCTTCTCGGAGGCACTTACCATCCTGCCTTATTTTACCCCCGCAGCAATACCTGGACTATTTGTCGGATGCCTGCTTAGTAACATACTAACTGGTTGCGTTATCTGGGATATTATTTTTGGTAGTTTAGCTACACTATTAGCTGCTTATATTACCTATCAGTTACGTCAGTTTAAGTGGCTTGCACCTGTTCCTCCCATTGCAGCCAATGCAATGGTAGTACCTTTCGTTCTAAAATATGCCTACGGCATAGAGCCTCTTTGGTTCAGCTTTATAACCGTTACGGCTGGAGAGCTTATTTCATGTGGCTTATTAGGTATGATATTATTATTTAGTTTACATAAATATAAAAATAAAATTTTTACCCCGCAGACCTACTAATATTGTGAAAGAAGACGCTCGTGGCTTCTTCCTGTGTGAGCTTTAGAATTCTAAGCAGCCTTATTTTGGCTGCTTAGAATTAGTTCTTACACTTTTAATTTTTGGGGATTTAGGTCTAAAAGTTCCGGAATCACAAATATACCATCTTTACGAATTAAGACATCGTCAAAATATATTTCCCCTCCCCCATACTCGGGTCTCTGTATCCATACAAGGTCCCAATGAATCACAGAGGTATTTCCATTGGATGCCTCCTCATAGCAATTTCCAGGTGTAAAGTGAATCGATCCGCATATTTTTTCATCGAACAGAATATCTTTCATAGGCGATAACACATAGGGATTCACTCCAATAGCAAATTCTCCAATATATCTTGCGCCTTCATCAGAATCTAATATTTCATTTAATCTCTCAGTATTATTCGCGGTTGCTTCCACAATTTTTCCTTCTTTAAATACAAATGTAACGTTTTCAAAAGTAGTACCTTGATAGAGCGAAGATGCATTATAGGATATCATACCCTGAACAGAGTTACGAATGGGAGCTGTATACACCTCTCCATCTGGGATATTTCGTTTTCCGCAACAGGTAACAGAAGGAATCCCCTTTATTGAAAAAGTCAGGTCTGTTCCAGGTCCCACCATCCGCACTTTATCAGTCCTATCCATCAAAGCAACAAGACTATTCATAGCCTTACCCATCTTTTCATAATCAAGATTACAGACTTTATAATAGAAGTCTTCAAAAGCATCTGTGCTCATATTTGATAATTGTGCCATTGCATAATTGGGATAGCGCAATACTACCCATCTTGTTTTTGGTACCCGAATTTGATGGTGTATCGGATCCATATAGAATTTATCATAAATCGCCATCTTGTCGGATGGAACATCCGACAATTCCGCCACATTGTCATTTCCTCTGACTGCTACATAACAATCCATTCGAGACATTTCAGCAGCATCTACTTCAGCCATCAAACGGATTTGATCCACATTACAATGCAAAAGCAGTTCCCTTAGTACTCTCTGACAGGTATAGTGAGGAAATGGTATTCCACCTGCCGTATATACTTCTTGTATAATAGCTCTTGCCAACTCCTCTGTTTGCTCTCCAATAAAGTGTACATATACGTTATCACCAGGTTTTACTTCCATCGAATACAATACCAAATTTCTTGCTAATACTTTATTTCTATCGTC
>JAEYQN010000148.1 GCA_023409995.1 Cyanobacteria bacterium OH_CBB_238
GAATATTTTCATTTTTACATGTTGCAATTAATTTTGTGTAGTTTAAATTATATTTTTTTGCAACCCCAGATACTGATATTTTCCATATTTCATCATATAATTTTTGGCGTAAAATTTTTATTGTTCTTTGTTCCTCCATCCCTGCAATTCCCTTCCTTCATATTTCTTTTCTTCATCTTTGTACTGTCCAAGCGAAAACGCGTACTCATATAATTCTAATTCTGGTTTTCTACGTCTTCGCTTAATAGAAAAACCAAATCTTTTTTCATTTCTTCAAATTGTTCTATAATCGTATTAAGATTCTTTTCAATATTTTGAACCTGTATTTCTGAAACCCTTCCATACTTATACGCAATCATTCTTTCAGCAACTATATGATATGACCAACTCTCAGAAAATCTACGATCCCTTTCTTCATTATGTATAGCAAATCCTATTGGCAGTAAATTATTTCTCATACCAATGCTAACTGCCATTGATGAAATTCCGAGATATTCACCCGCTATCTTACAAGTAATTTTAGTCATATTTCTTATATCATCATCCGAATATTTTCCCATTCTTATCCCTCGATCCATTACTAATATGTGTACGGTTTATCTTATTTCCATTATACACCAGCATATCCGCTATTCCAACAAACATATCTGACAAATTAATTATCTAATCAGCCAACTTACTTATAATCTCCAATACGAATAATATGATAATAATCCAGCCCAAAATCCCACAGCCCGAACCTCGACCTCCACCACCACTACCTCCACTGTCACCACCAGATAACTTATAGTTTATATATCCATCTGGACCAGATGTGCTTGTTGGATCAAAATATATAATTGACATATCAACACCTCCATAATTCTCAGACATAACTGCCCCCACTATAATAATATTATACTCTCATAACTGTACCATATAAAGAACTGTAAAAAGACATCTGTACAAATAAATAAGCAGCAGGAATCAGCCATTCAAGCCAACTCCTGCCGTAATTTCTTATTCCTTTTTCCATTCCACCACAGTTCCATCAAAGAAAATATACTCAATCTTTCCACTTGGGTATACAGTGATATGGTCAAGCAGTTTAAACATGATTTCCGGCTCAAACTTTTCCATCAGCTTTGCAGATTCAAAATGTTCTATAAATTGGCCTGCCCGGAATTTAACCAGCAAATCTTCATCTTTTAGTTGCTTTTCCCATTTGGCCTTAAGGCTATCCTTATTATCGATCAGCTCATTATAGCTGTTAATGAATTGTACCGTAAATACCTCATCGTCTACATGGCGATTTTCGCAGCCAATGACACCCTTTCTTCGGTACCTGAGTCCACATTGCCATATACGCCTTGGGGTGGTACTGCGCCAAGTTCTTCTACCATAGGACTGTCCACACATGCCGCATATAATTTTCCCGGCAAATGGGTTCTTATCTGGTAAATGCGCATAGGAATTTAAACCATGTGCCTTAATATATTCCTTGCGCCTTGCCATTTCAAGCTGTACGCATTCCCACATTTCTGGTTCTATAATCGCCGGGTGACTATCATGCACATAATATTGCTTTACCTGTCCTTCATTTTTTACCCGCTTCTTATTCAGGTAATCCACCGTATAAGACTTTTGTAGTAGGGCATCTCCTTTATATTTCTCATTCATAAGAATTTTTTGAATGGTGCTAGGTGCCCAGTAGACTCGATCTTCCCAGTTCTTTAATTCCTCTTTGGTAAAGTTCTTTGCAATATAATCCACTGTCTTGCCTTCCATAAATTCTTTGTAAATCCGTTCTACTATTTTGGCCTGTTTCTTATTAATAACCAGACTTCCATTCTTGTCTCGATCATAGCCAGTAAACTTTGTGGTATTTACAAGTACAAAGCCTTGCTCCATTCTTCGCTGCAGGCCCCATTTGGAGTTTTCTGATATGGTCCGGCTTTCTTCCTGTGCTAAGGAACTAAGTATGGTAAGTAGTACCTCCCCTTGCGATTCAAGAGTATTGATATTTTCCTTTTCAAAGAATATCCCCGTACCATTATCCTTTAGCGCTCTGCAATATTCCAAGCAATCCTTGGTGTTTCTCGCAAATCTGGAAATGGACTTAGTAATAATCAAATCAATCTTCCCAGCCTTGCAGTCGGCTATCATACGATGGAATTCCTCACGCTTTTTAGTGGAAGTACCGGATATTCCTTCGTCTGCATAAATGCCTGCAAACTCATAATCCTCCCGATCCTTAATAAACTTTGTATAATAAGTCACCTGGTTCTCATAGCTTAATAGCTGTTCTTCTTGGTCTGTCGACACTCGGCAATACGCTGCTACTCGCTGCTTCTTTAATGGTCGCTTTCCAGGTTCTTTTTTTGTAATCTTTTGCGCTGGTATACAAGTAATGTTTTTCGCCATTGTTATATTCCTCCTCCACTACGGTTGGTTCCGTTATATTTCTATTTGCCACTTCGCAATCATCAATACTAATACCAACACAGGCCCCTTTGCCTTTGGTCACATAAGTGCTGCACCGCCAAGCAATCTTGCCATTATATAAGTGGCAGCGCCTTAAGGTTTTCATACAATGTGGGCATAGGAGCATCCCACTTAAAGGATATCGATTCTGGTACTTTTCCTTATTGCCTGCCTTCATGCCCTTTTCTTTTCGATGCATTTCCATAACCTCCTGGGCCCGGTTCCAATCCTGCTCCGATATAATAGGCTTATGATTGTCTTTAATATAGTAACTGTCTTTTTGACCGATGTTTTTCTTCGTCTTATTCTTCCTGTTATCTGGTGTGAAATACTTCTGCAACCATACGTCGCCCTTATATTTTTCGTTTTGGATCATTCCTATAATAGTTGAATCACGCCACTGGGCTCCTGTTACCGTTTTTACACCTTCTGCATTTAGTATTCTTGCAATTCGAAAGGTCCCATAGCCTTCTAGGTATAATTTGAATATTCGCTTTACCGTCTTGGCTTCAGCTGCATTTACCACCAGATTACCATCCTTATCTTTGTCATAGCCCATAAAGCGGCTGGTATTTATCATGGTATCGCCACGCTTGAATTTCTTTTGTACTGCCCATTTATTATTTTCGCTAATACTCCTGCTTTCTTCCTGGGCAAAACTTGCAAGTACCGTAAGCATTAATTCACCTTCGCTAGTCAATGTGGTAATGCGTTGTTCCTCAAAGAATATACCCACGCCGCACTCCTTTAGTTCTCTGGCATATTTAAGAACCGTAATGGTATCGCGGGCAAATCTGGAAATGGACTTGGTATAGATTAAATTCAACTTTCCAGTCTTGGCATCTTCAATCATTCTTTGAAATTCGGCCCTGTTTTCCGAAGTACCCGATAGTCCCTGATCTGCGTACACCTGTACAAATTTATATTCTGGGTTCTTACGAATCAGCTTTTCATAATATTGCACCTGATTTTCAAAACTACTGCCTTGGCTTTTACTGTCAGTGGAAACTCGACAATAGGCACCAACCTTTAATTTGCTTTTACCAGTATCCTTTGGTTCTAATACTTGAACATTCACTCTTTTCACCTCCTTCTTTCGGTAGTACATTACTCACTCTATACGCCTGTAAAGTCAAGCCATTTCGCTGTTTCAACCCTACTAGATAAACGGTCTGCGGGAACTGAAAATGCGCAAAAAAAATGCCAAGCAGCGTGTTAAACTGCCTGGCGTTTTCCTATTCTTTTGTAATATACGCGTCACTAATTCCCTGCGCCTTTACTTTTGCTAATAAATTCTTTGCATTAGCCTCCACTGAAAATGCTCCGATCTGCACACGATACATCGGCTTTCCACTGATTGTAACAGTTTTAATAAATGCATCCGAAAATCCAATTGACTTCATTTTCTTTATATATTTGTCTGCATTGGATTTACTTCGAAATGCACCTACCTGTACTTTGTAATAGGAACCACCTAAACTAGCAGGCTTTTCACTAGTCCCCATTGCTGCTTTTATATCCTTACGAAACTGATTCATGGTAAGTCCATACTTTTTCCAAATATGCTCCACATCACCATGATTACTTGCAATCCCTCTGACATGACCTTCACTATGAGAGAGAATCACACCATCTGCTATTGGATTTAGTTTGTACTGTTTACATAGATAAGCAAACAGCTCAACTGCGTATTTATAAGTTGCAAGTACATGTGCCTTTGTATTGCTACCATCTCCAGTTTCCACCCAACTGGCACCGCCAGTATAACGAATCGTACTGGGTTCTGTCATTTCCACCCCAATATGCGTGTTGTTACTGGCACCACCACCATGCCAGCCACGATGATTCCAAGGTAATAATCGATATACCTTACCACCTGGTTCTATAATGGCATGCGCACATGCATTGGCACCAGCTTTATTCCAGTTATTCATAAAAGCACTAGCCTTTGGCTGTGGACAGCCTACACTATGGATCATTAGTCCCTTGACCTGAATTGTTCGATTGGTCTTATAACAATCTGACTTGGCTAAATAACTCTTAATCAGCTCCATTTTTCTTATCCTCGCTTTCCTTTAACTGCGCTAACACATCTTTTAGCTTCTGCGGAATTGGCAATTCTAAATGGGCAGCATTTTCAATAATACTAATTCCCTCATTGGAAACATAAAAAAAGATGACTGCTGTTCTCACAACACCACCGTTTCCAATAATCTGTGTATCAATAATCTGTCCGATACCAACCATTACAAAAATCAGTACCTTCCTGCATATTCCTTTAAATCCCACTTCACTGGATAGTTTCTTTTCGGATATTGCCACTAGCACTCCCGTCAAATAATCTAGGATTACAAATACGGTCAGTGCATACAAAAAGCCATCCCAGCCTCCTAAAAAGAATCCTAGGTAGCCACCGATGGCTGTAAATATCATTTTAATCCAATCTAAGATATGATTCATCTGTTTCCTCCTTCATTACAATAATTCGAGCTCTAATTCCCACTCAGAATAAATCGTTGCATCATCGCTTAACGTTGCCCTTACATATACCACCTCACCAGCATAATCTGTATTATCACATGCCTGTACCTTACATGTTAAACTAGTCGACTGTGTAATATCTACCTTATTAGTAGAACTACCATCACCATTTCGAATCAACCAGGTAACTGTCATATCACTTACCGCTATACTCCCTGAATAAACCACTGCTGTAATTGTCTTAGCACTTCCACCAAGTCGAATTGTATTACTTGTGGCACTTAGTTGAATGGAATATGACGAAGGTTCTGGCACATATTGCGATATAGATACTGCTGCATTGGCTATAACCATAGGTGTATCTGTTAATACTGCAGTTATGGTTACTTCTCCTGCTGCCACACCCGTAATAATTCCTGTACTGTCCACCGTTGCAATGGCATCATTGCTGCTAGCATAGGTTATTGTTTTATCGGTTACCACTATTCCATTATCTTTTACTATAACTGCTAATTGAGCAGTGCTACCTTCCACAATACCAATTGGTTGTGCATTGTTAATTGCAATCGTATACTCGTGTACGTAAGCATAGTAGTCTGCTATCTCTAAATCAAAATTATCATTAGAATTGCTTTCTGTTAATTCGCAAAATAATCTCATAAGTCCTGGCTGCGCACGATCAATCCCTGTCACCTTAAAGGCTCTACCGGTATTCAAAAAACGCTGATTCAGACTTACTCTTGTGGATTCCTCATTTTCCTGTAACCAAATTTCCACCTGTCCTTCTGGCAGAGTAATCACTTTTCCAGTGTCAATATCATAGGTTTGCGATTCCAAAATTGTATCAAACCACTGCACATCTCCCGCATAATTAAATGCTATTTTCTGATTGCATTCTCTTGCTCGCCCACTATAGGACTGGGTTCTATGATCTACCGGATAATAAAGCAGACGCTTCTTTTCTTGACATAGTATTAGGTCACCACGCTTCAACTCATTTTTACTAATAATGATTTTATCATCGTAGGGACCAACCTGTGATTCTACTTCTACAACTACTGCAGCAGTCGCCACGTTATTTATTTTTATCTCTTCTCCCCGTTCATATAGGAAAAAATCAATTAACTCATCAATGGTTTCTGCCACGTTATCCCTCCTCATCTGATATAGGTACAGTTCATCGTAACTATCCCATTCCTTATATATAAAAGCTTTAAAAAGTCTCTCACCAATTCGAAAGTAAACTGGTCGTTTTAATACCTCATCCGGCTTACAAAATACTCGTGCCATAATGCTAAGAGAGATCTGAAACTCAAATTCCATATTTGCTGCATAACCCTGCATATCAACTTTTATATGCCTTATTGGTGCAAACTGCTGGTCTAGTACAAGCACTTTCGTCTTCTGAAACATTACATCACCCGCACTCTCGGTAATGGCAATGCCATCTTAATATAATCTGGTATACCATCTACTACATTGACGCTGGCAGTTCTCTCACCTTCTTGCAGGCTTTTCAAATCTAATGTTTCACGATGCATATAAAGATAAATGGCTAGCTCCACAATTGTATTATCACAGCTTTGTAAGCTTTCCACATTACAATAATGGCAGGACATATTTGTAGCCAGCTCCAGATACTGTTCGCATATTTCATCTACTGGAATATCAACATCCTCTAATTCCAACAATTTCTTCATTCTCTCTAGCATCGCATCACCTCCAATAAGGGCGCACCCGAAGATACGCCCCCCTGCTTTTAACCTAAGAGTCTCACTGCCAATTCCGGATTCAACGTTTTTACTCCACAAAGCATATCAATGGAAATAACATCTTTTTTGTACTGACTATTGT
>JAEYQN010000014.1 GCA_023409995.1 Cyanobacteria bacterium OH_CBB_238
AATATCGCCTTCTTCTAACGGTGGAAGCATTATGTCTTTTGCAAGAATATCCCCAGATTCACAGAATCTTCCAGCAATGGTTACTTGGGTATCTTTTGCATCTTCCGGCTTGTTTACAACTTCAACAGTATATTCAGCTTGATATAGACTTGGTCTAATATTGTCCGCCATACCGCCATCGACAGCTACATATTTTCTACCATTTGGAACTTGTTTTGAGCTTCCAACAGTGTACAATGACACTCCCGCCGTACCAACAACGCTCCTACCTGGTTCTAGATATATCGTTGGTAATTCAATATTATATTTTTTCGAATGTTCTTTTATCGCTTTAGTGATTGTTTCGGCAAATTCATAAATAGAAATGGGTTCATCAGCTTCAGTATACTTTATGCCTAAACCTCCACCAAGGTTTATTTCGGTCAATTCAATGCCATGTTTTTCTTTGATTCTTACTATTTCATTAAAGAACACATCTACTTCATCATAATAAACCTGCTTTTCAAAAATTTGTGAACCAATATGAGAATGAAGTCCAACTAGATTTAGGCTAGTATATTCCTCTTTAATTAGCTCAATTGCCTCATCTAATTGGGTCAAATCAAATCCAAACTTAGAATCGAGATGTCCTGTTTGAATGTACTCATGTGTATGACACTCAATTCCAGGTGTAATTCTTAAAAGAATTTTACTTTTTTTATTGTGTGATTTCGCAATATTATCAAGCATTGCTAGTTCGAGAAAATTATCAACAGAAATCGCTCCAACGCCACCTTCAATGGCTAAATTTAGCTCATCAATTGATTTATTATTTCCATTAAATATCGCCTTTGACATGTCAAAACCAGCCACCATTGCCGTGTATATTTCACCACCAGAACATAAATCAAGCCCAAACCCGAATTTCTGCATTAATTTGCACATAGCTTTTGTTAAACAAGCTTTACTGGCAAACATCATGTTTATATTTGGATAGTTGCTGAAAGCATCTTTATAACTTGAGGTTATTGACTTGATTGTTTCTTCGTCTAATACATATAGTGGTGAACCATATTGATTAACTAAATCAACAAGACTGCACCCACCTATTTCGATATCATGTTCTTTAATCTTGGTAGAAATCGGTCTAATATTTTGGTTAGCTGTTTTCTTCATAATATATCCTTAGTCTAATTACACAGTAACTCTATACTAACATTAAAATCTTTAAATTTTAAGCAATTTGATAAATCAAAAAATAGTATTATTATGTTTATATGAGAAAAATTATTTTATTATTTATTTTAATTATTCTACTTAAGACTCCTGCATTCGCAGCTGTAGATGATATGGGTACTTATTATAATAATACACAGCAATCAACAATTAAATTGTTACATGATGTGGATCCATTTCAAGATGAAGAGTACTATAAATATGCTTGGTCTCCATATCCATTATTTAGAACCAGCTCTCCACTTTATTTTAAGGACACTACAATTCCGCCCGGGTATTATTTGATTACTGCAAGAAATTTTAAAGGTAATGATTATGTTTTGTTTAAAGACAATGGAAAAGTAAAATTTATAATTCCTGTAGTTAAAAAAGTTTCAGTATCACCGATGTTTTATCAACGAAGTGTTCCAACACCAAAGCTAACAAAATGGCAAAAAACACGAAAAAAAATGAAGGATTGGTTTTTCTCAAAAAACAAAAATTCTAAAAAAGTTCCACCACCAAATTCATTTATAGATATAGCAGATGATGGAGTCTACTTGCTAATAAAGTATTACTTTGGAAATGATTGCTATTGGCTTGTTTTCAAGAAAAACAAATATTAATAATTAACTTAAGCTAAATATTGATTTTACTATATTTTTAATTTTATTTTTTGCTTTTGTAATAAAGCTCTTATTAAAATTTGCAAAATTATCTTTAAAATTGCAGTTAAGCATCCTACAATACATTTTACATTTCTTTGTAGCTTTCCTGCAAGAATCAGATTTTTGATTATTCCAAATTTCTTCCGGGGTAGATTCGCGTAAAGAGCCAACAGGATTCATGTTGAAGCAGAGTCGCACATCACCATATGGATCAATGGCAAAATTATTTAAGCCGACATCACAAGTTATACTTTCAAGAATTTCATTGGGATTTCTAAAAAAAACTTTTAGCGCATTTAATTGTTCGTATGAATTATATATTGAATGCCCAGCTTGCTTCATTTCTATAAGCTTATCAATAATTTCAGTTGCCTTTGGTGCCATTTTCTCATAAGTCTCTTTTAACTCTTTTGGCATAACATAAGTACTTGTTGTTACGCCTTTTTGAGAGCTATAAGCGTGAAATGACTCAGAATCATCTATCAACTGAAACATTATTCCATTTAATCTATTCTTTGTGACAAATTCAACCAAAGGAATAAGTTCATCTAAGTTTGTTGGAAGCATTATAGTGGCAATATTTATGCCTAAATTGCTACCCTTCTCTTTTTTTAATTCGTTTAACGTTAAAATAGCATCAATTGCCCTTTTGCAACTCTCGTCACGTCCTCTAGACAAGTCATGTATCGAACAATCTTTTACCGCGTTTAATGAAATATTTATACTTTCTATTGCAGAATTTATTATAGCGTCGTAGTGCTGCTCTATGCTGAAAGCATTTGTCATTGTTGAGGGGTGTATACCAAGAGATTTTGCATATTCAGCAAGTTCAAAAATGTCTCCGCGTAAAAAAGGCTCACCACCTGAAAAACAAAACCAGAATCCTTCTCCTAGCCAATCCCTCAGCCTTAAAATAATATGCCTCCACTCGTGAGTTGTGAGTTCTTTTGTAATAACTTCACTAGGAACTGTTTTCCATTTATTGCAAGTTACACACTTCATCTGGCATCTGTCAGTTATATCAAAAGTGATTTGCTGAGGCTTTGAAAGCTCATGTTTTGCCTTTTTATTCATATTATTACCCCGTTTTGGTTATCGTATCAACCTTGTATTTTAGTGTCAAGACTATTTCTGATTAAAGAAATCATATACTTTTTTCGCTTGTGATTTAGTTAGAAGAAGAGAGAGTTCTGTAAGCTTGAGCTTTGATATTATACTTATATCTTTGTATTTTTCAAGCAACAATTTCTTTGATTTTTCAAATAAACCGGGAATATCATCAAATTTAGATTCAATTGCCTTTTTCCCCCTCAATGTTCTATGGTATGTGATTGCAAAACGATGGGCTTCGTCTCTAATTCTTTGAAAGAAGTATAGCGCATTACTACTTGACGGGAATATAACTGGAGTTTGTCTACCGACAATAAATATTTCTTCTATCCTTTTTGCTAGAGAAACCATTGCTAAATCATTCAAACCTAATTCATCTATAATAGATTTTGCGCTTGATAGCTGCCCTTTGCCTCCATCTATTATTATCAAGTCTGGTCTTGGCCAGTCAGAATCATTAAACCTCTTGTATCTTCGATAAATAACCTCCCGCATAGATAAAAAGTCATCAGGCTTTGACTCTGCAAGTTTTATTTTGAAACGTTTATAATCAGTCTTTTTAGGAATTCCATTTTCAAAAACTACCATTGAAGCAACTGTATTTGTTCCTTGAATATGAGAAATATCGAAACACTCAACCCTGTGGGGAAATACAGGTAGTTTAAGCTTCTCTTGTATATAGCTTCCTATTTCATTATAGTCATTTTGAATTTTTGCAAGCCCTTCTATTTTTATTTTGCTTAAGAAATAGTCTGAGTTTTTTTTAGCAAGATTTATAATATCTGAATTTCGCTGCGTATCAGCATGTTTTAATTCAACTTTTTTACTTCTTTTTACACTCAGCCACTGCTGTAATAAGGCCTTGTCATCTTCTTGTAAAGATTCAATAAAAAGGATTTCCTTGGGGATATCCAGTGATGAAACCATCTCATAGTACTCTTTTATAAACATAGTCAGAATTTCAGATTCTGAATCGTATTTTGTTTTACTTATTTCGAAATCTTTTTTATCAATAAGTCTACCAGCTCTCACTTGAAGAAGGCTAACTGCGGATATAACTTCATCTGAGCTAACTGATATTATATCTTGATTAAATGAAGTATTTTCAGAAACAACCTTTTGTTTTTCAATTGTTTTTTGTACATCAAAGTAGCTATCTCTGAATCTTGCTGCTTTTTCATATTCATGGTTCTGTGCATATTTTTCCATTGTTTTTTTTAATTCATCAACTAACTGCATTTGCTTACCAGTTAAAAATAGCTCGACATTTGCAATGATTTTTTTATAATCTTCAGAACTTATAAGTTGCTGACAAGGAGCCATACATCTCCCAATTTGATAATATATGCAAGGCCTGTCTTTAAACTTAGGAGTTTTACACTGCTTTAAAGGAAAGAGCTTTTTTAATAAATCCAAAGTAGCATACATTGCTCTCGCATCCGTGTATGGTCCAAAGTACTTCCCATTAATTTGATTTAATCTGCGTTTTCGTGTTACTAAAATTCGAGGATAAGCTTCATCAGTAATAACGAAGTATGGGAATTTTTTATCATCTTTTAAAAGTACATTATATTTTGGCTTATGCTCTTTTATAAGGTGAGATTCTAAAATTAGTGCCTCGATTTCAGAATTAGTAATTATAAACTCAATTTTTGATATCTTTGGCACCATAACCTTAAGTTTTTCAGATGCTGTTTTTTTTACAAAATAACTGGTTACTCTTTTTTTTAAATTTTTAGCTTTTCCAACATAAATGATAGCACCGCTCTTGTCATAAAACTGATAAGAGCCGCTTAATTCTGGCAATATTTTTAACTGCTCGACAATACTAATCATTATTAAATTTTACAATAAATTCGACTATTTTCCCAAATAAAATAGTTACAAAAATATACTTATTTTTAAAAAAACAGTTTAAGCTTAATAAAAATCGGGTATAACTCTTTATATAACGATTTTAGCAATTTACGAACAGAAGGTATTATATAGATGATTCTTGAATACAAAGTAAATGAACACGAAGTTCAGGCTGCGTGGCTAAAAACGTTATATGATCTTGTAGAAGAGCTGAACTGCAAATGCCAGACCTATATTGATGAAATGTACAATCGTTCAAATCGAAGTTTCGATAGAACAAGAATTATTGAGGTCTATGGCTCTGATACGATGTTGAGCTGGCTAAAATTAAGAATGGAAAGATATTCCCATTTTGTATCAAGCTTCAATGAAAAGCCGGAAATAAAAGCTCAATTTATAGAATAGATCATATTATTAGAAACGGGTTAAATACCCGTTTTATTTTTTTGTAATTTATCCAACTTAAATATGGTATGCACACTTTTTTATGTTTTTTTGCTATAATTATGAGATTAGAATTAGGTAAAAAACGCTTAATTTTAGTGAGGTTTTATAGAGTAGAATCGGTAATGCATAGCCATGACAATGACAGAACAGAATAATGAGGTTATCAATTTTTCTTTGAAAAAAAATAATATTGATGACTTATTTTTAAATTTAACCGAAAATCCGGTAGGGATGGAGAAAAAAGACTTTCGTCTTATGCTAAGCACAATTTATCAGCTAGTAGAAGATGAATTTGAATCAACATTTATGCAGTCATCTAGCATTCTACGAAATACAGATTTCAATTTGATTTTTTCTAACAATAAAATTGAAGCTTTTGTTTCACCTACAAATAATTTTGACTTTTATTTAAAATCAAAAGGCTCATTATACAGATTTAGTTCTACAAATATAACTTTTGATGTTAATGGCACAAAAGTGGAAAAAGAGGGATATAAAGTCCCAATAGACATAATCTGGGAATATTTTACAGGTTTTGATTCGATAGTTGAAAGTGATGCAGTCTCTGATTCCTTCAAGGCATTGAACTCACTAACCCAATTTGTGCTAAAAGCAGTTCAGAAGCTTTATTTTTTACCCAAAATTACATTAAAAGAAAATTTGTTTACAGTTAGATATGAACTATTTGCAGCAAATAACACTTTATACGAGCCAATAGAATCACTAAATATTTTAAAAATTGATTCCTTCTCAAATATCCAAAACCCTATACCTTCACTTATTGATGACTATTTAAATTATATAATTTTTAAATTTTTAAATATTAAGGCATCAAAGTTTAAGGATATAAAATCTGCTATATATTTTACAAAAAAAATTGATCATAAAAGATTTATGCGATCTAATGATGTAGCATTAGCAATAAGTGAATGGCTGGATGAAGTCTATATCGGAAAATATGAGATTTCACCACAAATTAAAATTACAAAAATTGATGATGACAATTTTGAATTAAGCATACAAATAGTGTCTAATGCCAAAAAAGATAAAGATGCTCAACCTATTCAGTTCCCTGAAATTTATAAAATGGAGCAAATTTTTGGTTTATCATCAACGTATGCAGTTGACATTATCGAAAAGCAAATTAACTATGCTCTCAGATATTTTCCAGAGCTTGAAGTAATTTTTGAAGATGCCAGCGACTACAAACTTAGAATGAGTTTAAATGAAGTTTATAAGGTAATAGCTCATACATCTTACTATTTAAACAAAGCTTCCATAGATGTGATTCTTCCTGAAAATCTTGATAATATTATTGTTCCAAGAGCGTCAATTAATGCAAAAATAAAAGCTTCGCGTGAGTCTGAGGTTTATGAGATTCTTAACGGCTCAAACACTAATATTAGTTTATCAAGCATATTCGATTTTTCATTCGAAGTTGCAATTGGAGACGAAAAAATATCCATTGAAGAATTTGAGAATCTTGTAAAAAATGCAAATGGATTGGTTGCATTCAAAGACAAATATATACTAATTGAAGAATCAGAGGCAAAAATACTATTAGACAAACTAAAAAACCCCAAGCTGGATAAAATTTCAAAAATGCAAATATTACATTCTTCGTTCTCTGGACAGTTAAACGAATATGAATTTGATTATGATGAGGCGTTTGCAAATATAATAAAAGATATTACTAAAGTTGTTGATATTGAGCCACCTTCAACCCTAATTGGTGAGCTACGACCATATCAAGCGAATGGATTAAAATGGCTATATACAAACACATCAAAGGGATTTGGCTCTTGTATAGCAGACGACATGGGACTTGGTAAAACGATACAGGTTATTAGTTTAATGCTTAAATTAAAGGAAGACGGAAAGCTGAAACAACCTGCATTGGTCGTTTGTCCAACTACCTTAATTGGTAACTGGATGAAAGAGCTAAAAATGTTCGGACCAACATTAAATGCATCGGTCTATCATGGTCCTGAAAGAAAATTAGATCTTAAGTCAGATATAATAATTACAACATTTGCAATTTTGAGAATAGATATAGAAGAAATTAAGAAAAACAATTGGGGAATGTTAATTGTAGATGAGGCTCAAAATATAAAAAATCCGGATACATCTCAGACTGTAGCCGTAAAATCACTAAAATCTGATATAAAAATTGCAATGACTGGTACTCCTGTTGAAAATAAATTAACTGAATTATGGAGTATTTTTGATTTTATAAATAAAGGGTATCTCGGTTCGATCAGAGATTTTCAAAAAAGTTATGCAACACCTATTGAGAAATTCAAACAAGTTGCAAGAGCTGAAAAATTAAAACTATCTATATCACCATTTGTTCTTAGAAGACTTAAAACTGACAAATCTATAATTGATGATCTTCCTGAAAAATTGGTTCTTGATGAATATTGTTATCTATCAAAGCCTCAAGCAGCTTTATATGAAAAAACCCTAAACGATATGATGAACCAAATTTCAACTATAAAAGGCATCAACAGACGAGGTATGATTTTTAAATTGATTACTGCTCTCAAGCAGATTTGTAATCACCCATATCAATATATGAAAAATGGTGAAATGACAAAAGAAGTTTCTGGTAAATGTGAGAAGTTCATTTCTCTTTTATCTAACATTATTGAGAATAAAGAGAAAGCTATAGTTTTTACTCAGTATAAAGAAATGGGTAATATCCTAACTAAAATAATAAAAAATGAGCTTGGAACTGATCCATTATTTTTCCATGGTTCATTATCAACAACACAAAGAGAAGAACTATTAGCAGATTTTGAAAGCAATCCAGAATCAAGCATTATGATCTTATCACTGAAGGCTGGTGGAACTGGATTAAACTTAACGAAAGCTACGAATGTCATACACTATGATCTATGGTGGAACCCTGCAGTAGAAGACCAAGCAACTGATAGAAGCTATAGAATCGGGCAAGATAAAAATGTTATGGTTCACAGACTTGTCACACTCGGAACCTTTGAAGAAAAAATTGACGAAATGATCAAGCAGAAAAAAGAATTAGTTAATATGGCTGTATTTGAAGGCGAAAGAACAATTACTGAACTGTCAGACGAGGAAATATATCAAATTTTCTCACTCAGCGCATAAGCCTTTATATATATCGTTGTATTTTAACGCACTATTTGTCCAGCTATAATCATAAGCCATAGCAGAATTCATCATTGCCTGCCAAGTATGTTTATCATGAAAAACGTTTATTGCAGTTTGAATAGCCTCTAACATATCCATAGAATTGTATCTCCAAAACTTAAAACCATTTGAATTATCTAATGGATATCCCTTAATAGTATCTTCTAACCCACCTGTAGCTCTTACAATTGGAATAGTACCATATTTAAGTGCAATTAATTGACTTAACCCGCAAGGTTCAAACCTAGAAGGCATCAAGAACATATCAGAAGCTGAATATATTTTATGACCTAATTCAGATTCATAATGCAGCACTGCTACTATGTTAGAACACTCTTCAGACAATTGGGAAAGCATTTTTGTATATTTTTTGTCCCCGCTACCTAATATAATAAAATCAGCATAGAGATTTCCGAGTTTTGATTTGATTGGCTCGAAAAGATCAAATCCTTTCTGTTCAACCAATCTTGAGACCATTCCAATTAAAGGACGGTCGTCTTTATAATTTAAACCATATAAATTTAGTAAATCAATTTTGCATTCATTTTTCAAGTCAATATAAGAAGGAGTATAATTTATTTTAATTAAGGGGTCTGTTGCTGGGTTAAAGACATTATAATCAACGCCATTGAGTATTCCAACAATTTTATTTTTATTTTCATTTAAAGCCCACTCAAGCCCCTCTCCATATTCTGATGTAAGTATTTCTTTAGAATATGTTGGAGATACAACAATAATTTTATCTGAGTAGTTTATAGCCCCCTTCATCCAAACAACATAACCAAATTGTTCAAGACCCTCTGGCTTTAATACTTCTTCCTTAGAAAGTCCTGCAAAGTCTAAAATATCATCAAAATAGCGCCCTTGATATGCAAGGTTATGTATTGAAAATACTATTTTTGAATTTTTAAAGAAGGCGTCATTTTTGTATAAAGTTTTTAAATAAACAGGAATCATCGATGTGTGCCAGTCGTTACAATGAAATATCTCTGGTCTAAAATTTAATAATTTAGCATATTCAATAATTGCCTTTGAAAAAGCGATATAACGTTCTTGCTCATACCTTTGATCAATTTCAGGAGGGTACACATCTTTAAAACAGGAGTAATATTTCTTACTATCGATAAAAAAAACATTGATATTTGAATCTGGCAACTTACACATTTTTAAAGTGAAATAATATTCACTAATTCCAAAAGTTAGCTTAATTTTTGAATTTGGAATATCTACAATGTTATATTTTTTGCTATCTATACTTCCAGTAAAGGGAGCAAATATAGCCACCTCATTACCAAGTTTTTCAATATATTTGGGCAAACTTCCTACTACATCAGCTAATCCGCCAACCTTCATAAATGGCGCAACCTCGAAAGACGCAAATAATATTTTCATCATAACCTCATACTATTGTTTAGCTAAATATTCTAATGCCAATCTCAGTACTTCCTCTGAATTAATTTTTGAACCATCTGTTATCCCAACAGACTTTATAGCATGCTTTGCTTCATCTATAGAATACCCTAATGATAAAAGGACATTACGCGCTTCACATATAATTTCAGACGATATATCTTTTCCTGATGTAGAGCAAACTTCAATGGGGGTCACATTTGACCAATTTATGAGCTTGTCTTTTAATTCAATAATAACTTTTTGAGCTAATTTAGGCCCAACCCCTTTTGCTCTTGATAACTCTTTATGGTCTTCTTTTATTACAACATTTATCAATTCCGAAACACTAAATTCATTAAGAAGTAAAAGCGCAAGTTTAAGTCCAACGCCTGAAACACTTTGCAGTATATTGAATATATCTCGTTCTTCTTTTGTTATAAAGCCACAAAATGACATTGAATCTTCTTTATGTATAAGCGCCAAATAGACTTTAATATTAGAATTCGTATCTGGCAAAGAAGAAACTGTTCTTTCGCTTGTATGAATAAAATACCCAATTCCTTGCACTTCCACAACTAAGTGTGCGCCACGATAAGAACTCTGATGTTTAGACGTTAATATTCCTTTTAAATAATCGTACATATATTTCTCAATTTACTAATCTTCTTGATTATAGCACTTGAGGTATTGTATGAAAAGTTAGTTTCTTGTTAATTCATCATATGCAGCCAAGGACTTGTTTGTATTTTTCTTATTACCAAGTTTATTGTATACAAACGCCAGGTTATAGTAAAAATTCGGCTCATTTGATTTTAATTTTATAGCTTTTATTATTTCGGCTTTTGCAGCTTTATAATTTGAGTCTTTTATATAAGCACAACCCAAATTGTAATATGCAAATGCAAAATTAGGATTATTCTTTATTGCCATTTTATAATTTTCAATAGAACTAAGTATTTTATTATCTTTTAAATATATATTTGCTAAATTGTAATATGCTTTGTAGTTTTTAGGATCGAGCTCTATAGATTTTTGCAAAAGAAAGACAGAATCTACGTCTTTGCCATAATCTTGGGTAATATTTGCCAAGATTAACCACAACTCAGAATCTCGATCTTTCTCAGGAATTTGAGATATTAAAATATATGCATCTTGCAAATTATTTGCGCTGTATAAAGCAAGAATTTCTTCTTTATCTACCACGTTATCAGCACTGTAAGCTATGACATTGATTGAAAAGAAAATTGCAAATAAAATAACTA
>JAEYQN010000179.1 GCA_023409995.1 Cyanobacteria bacterium OH_CBB_238
AAGGCACCCTTGAAAAAACAAAAGACGAATTTGGATTAAACATCACCACTGACAATACAACTGTTATAAAAGAAGCGAATGTAATTATTATGGCTGTTAAACCTTTCGTTTTAAAAGAAGTTCTTAATTCAATAAAAGAACATATCACATCTAAACACCTTGTTATTTCTATAGCAGCAGGAATTTCTTTAAATGATATTCAAGATATTTTGAAAAGTACTCCTGTTATAAGAGTTATGCCAAATACTCCTGCTCTTGTTAACGAAGGCATGAGTGCAATATGCAAAGGTGATTTTGCAACGCCAGAACACTCAAAGATTGCGCTAAATATATTTAAAAGTGTAGGAAAAGTTATTGAGTCAGAAGAAAAATATATAGATATAATAACGGCAATCAGCGGCTCAGGTCCTGCATTTTACTACCATATAATTAATGAGATCGCCAAAGCCGGTGAATCACTTGGATTAGATTATGAAACCTGCTTGAAGCTTTCAGCGCAAACAGCCTATGGAAGTGCAAAAATGATTATGAATACAGAAAATACTCCAGAGCAATTAATAACTAATGTGACCACCCCTGGGGGCTGTACTGCTGTTGGTAACGATATTCTTAAAAATAGTGATATATCAAAGATCTTGTATGCTACAATTGAACAAACAATGAAAAAGGCTAAAGCTTTAGGGGAAAAGTAAATGGATATTTTGATTTTTTTAGCAGGATTAATAGTTGGAAGTGTTCTTTCTGTTGTTATTCTAAAAATGAATGAGAAAAACTCTCTAAAAACACAAGAAGAAATGCATACACAGATGCAACTGATTTTTGAAAATCTTGCAAATAAGATTATGAAAGAAAACACCCAAGACTTTTCAACAATTTCTAAAGAAAGAATGGG
This sequence comes from Cyanobacteria bacterium OH_CBB_238, assembly GCA_023409995.1. Classification (GTDB taxonomy): domain Bacteria; phylum Cyanobacteriota; class Vampirovibrionia; order Gastranaerophilales; family Gastranaerophilaceae; genus JAEYQN01. The sequence goes on from JAEYQN010000179.1 coordinate 893, forward strand.
AGAATTATTAGAACCATTCAAAGAAAAAATTGAAGATTTCAAAAAGAAATTTGAGCAAAATAACGAAAAATTCACCACACTCGATGTACATATAAAAAGCGTTATTGAAACAGGAAACAGAATAACGATGGACACAAAGCAATTATCACAAGCCTTAAAAGGTGATAATATGAAACAGGGCAAATGGGGGGAACTTATCTTAGAAAGAGTGTTGGAACTTTCAGGTTTAAAAAAGGGGGAAGAATACTTAACTCAAGCAGGACTAGGAACTCAAAGACCGGATGCAACAATTTTACTTTCCGATAATAAGGCTATATTCGTTGATGCAAAAACAACACTTGCATCTTATGATGCATATATAAATGCAGAAGAGGAAGCAGAAAAAGAACATTATATAAAACAATTTAAGGATTCAGTTAAAACGCATATATCAGGTTTGGCACGAAAAGAATACTTTGACACAACAGATTACTATTCACCAGAATATGTACTAATGTTTATTCCGATTGAAAGCTGTTATTCTATGCTATTCTTGGACGACTCATCACTTTGGGAATTTGCTTGGAAAAACAAGATCATGCCAGTTTCTCCATCAACACTTCTTGCTGCTTTAAAAATAATAAACAGCTTTCATATAGTAAACAGACAAAATAACAATGCACTAGAAATAGCACAAGTTGCAGGTAAAATGTACGATAAGTTTGCAGACATGATTAAAGATCTAAACTCTGCACAAAAATCACTAAATGGAATGTATACAAAACTTAGTGGAAGAGATAACATCGTAAGACAAATAGAAAAACTTCAAGAACTTGGAGCTAAGACATCAAAGCAAATGCCTATTATTTCAGAAGATGCTGTTCCCATAAACGACTAGTTAATCTTTGAAGCTTGGAAAAAGAAGAAGAGTTCCATCATCTTTTCTCCACCTAATCCAGCCAATTTTTGTATTATTGCCGATATCAACCACTGTAGCAAGCATCCAATTACCATGTATTGTTGAAAATGTAATATACTTTGCATATGTAAAATCATACAATCTCTGGCCCTCACCGCCTTCTTGGCTATACAAAGCTTTATCATCTGATTTTACATCTTTAAAGAGATATATTCCATATTTCTTACCCCAAAAAGAAAAAGCCTCACGCCAAGTTTTAAAGGAATCCGTATCATCTTGCTTAACCCAACCAGTCTTTCCGTTTTTCTGATCATAATAAATTTCATACCAGCCATTTTCTTCATTAGAAAGCACAACAACAAGAGCTACGGACTTTGATGGAACATATGCAATAACTGTATTGACATAACTGGGAACAAAATCTAAACTAGGATTATAAGAGGAATCTTTATAATCAATTGTTTTTAATATCTTTGAATTAAGCGATGGTTGCTCATATATATTAAAAGTAGTTGGAAGATTTAAAACACCAAATCCATAGTTATTAATATCAGTTGTTTTAACTGGAATATTATCTGCACAAGCAGGCAATATAAAATTAATAAAGGCTAAAATAATAAAAATAATTTTACGCATAATAAAATTATAGGAAATCAAAGATAAAATGTCGAATTATTTCTAATAAAAAATATTACCTGATTGGGGTAACCAAAAAACAAAAAAATATTTTATTATATAAATAAAACTGAAAGGGAGTCATCATGCAGATCAATCCTATTAAGTCAGCAAATTTATCAAAAAACAACGCCTTCAAAAAAATTAATCCAAATAATACAACCTGTCCTATAACATTTGGAATAGATAATGACTATTTTCAGTATTCAGAACAAAAAGAACTAAATACAAAAGAAGAAATTAAAGCCTCTGTTGACAAGCACTTATTTTCTACCAGAATCCAAGGAAATATTGGCGAACAGCCCTTCTGCTTTATTGAAAGAAGCGAAAAAATCAGTGGAAACATAGGTAAAGATAGCATTAATATAAGCTTGATCAAGCGCAGAAATAGCGACTTAATTGACAAGTACAGAGGTCAAATCGGCGACAATAGCGTAATTTTAAATACTTTATTTCTAGATAATAAAAATAAAATCTATGGCTACCTTGGAAACAAAAAATTAGAACTTTACAAGGAAAAAATAAGTAACGGATACAGCTATAGAGGAAATTTAGAAAATAAGGATCTAAACTTTGAATGTGAAACAACAGGATTATACAGTAGAATAAAAGGCACTTGTGCTGATGAGGAAATAGATTTTACTGTCTCTAATAAAGGATTATACGGCAAATACAAAATAGACAGTGACCTATTGCCAGTTATATTACCTCAGATTTATGAAGATATAAATGCAGAATCAATATAAAGTAACCATAGCCCAAATTTAATTAGGCTATGGTTTTCAAAAACAACTATTAAAATAAAGTTTCTTTTGCTTTAGTCGAAATCTCTTCTAAGATTTTATCCGCAAATTCTTCTACTGATACAACACCAGCCTGTCCTTTGCCTCTCACTCTCACAGCTACTTGATTAGCTTCTATTTCTTTATCACCCATAACTAAAACGTAAGGAATTTTCTTATCTTGAAGAGCTTCTCTTATCTTGTAGTTCATACTTTCTGATCTGTCATCTAGTTTAACCCTAACGCCTGACATTCTCAATTTTTCAAAAACTTTTTGGGCATATTCATTATGTCTTTCAGCAATCGGAACAACACTGACTTGAGTGGGAGCAAGCCAAGTAGGAAAAGCACCAGCATAATGCTCAATCAAAATACCATGGAATCTTTCCATAGACCCGAAGATAACTCTATGAAGCATAACAGGAGTTTTCATCTGACCATCTTTATCCTGATACTTAAGCTCAAACCTTTCAGGAAGATTAAAGTCTAATTGAATTGTTGCACATTGCCAAGTTCTACCTATAGCATCCTTTATCTTAAAGTCAATTTTAGGCCCATAGAAAGCACCGTCGCCTTCATTAATTTCGTATGGCAAGCCCCTTTTATCCATGGCTTCTTTAAGACCAGCTTCTGCTTTATCCCAATTTTCAATTTGCCCGACGAAGTCATCAGGTCTTGTTGAAAGCTCAACATCAAACTTCATTCCGAAAATATTCATTGTATCAGCCACAAAATCAATTATTGCATTAATTTCATCAACTAGTTGCTCTGGGGTACAGAATATATGGGCATCATCTTGAGTAAAGCCTTGAACTCTTGTTAAACCAGACAAGGCTCCTGATTTTTCTCGTCTGTACACAGTTCCTAATTCACCCATTCTAAGTGGGAGCGAACGATATGAGTGCCTATTTGATTGATAAATCATAATGTGAAAAGGACAGTTCATTGGTTTTAAAACAAATTCCTCACCATCATCATTTATAAAGAACATATTATCTCTGTAATGATCTGCATGCCCAGAGATTTCCCATAATTTAGATTTTGCTATATGTGGAGATTGAACAATTACATAACCACGTTTTCTATGCTCGGATCTCCAGTAGTTCTCGATTTCTTCTCTCACAATTGCAAGATTTGGATGCCAAAGAACCAAGCCTCCACCGATTTCTTCTCTTGTAGAAAATAAATCAAGTTGTGTTCCTAATTTTCTGTGATCACGCTTTTCTGCTTCTTCCAAAAAAGTAAGATATGCTTGTAAATCTTCTTTATTCCAAAAAGCAGTTGCATATATACGCTGAAGCATTTTATTTTTCTCATTACCTCTCCAATAAGCTCCTGCAACCTTCAGTAATTTTATTGCATTTGGCTTTATATAAGAAGTATTTGGAACATGAGGTCCAGAACAAAGATCGTTGAATAAAATGTTCCCATCCTTATCTTTAGTCAAAAATAATGTCGGATTATCGTCCTTATGCTCTTCAAGTAATTCAGCTTTGTAGATTTCTCCTTGAGTTCTAAATTCTAAAATTTTCTCTTCTACATCAACAATTTCATATTTTTCAAATGAAAGATTCTGCTTTAAAATCTTTTTCATCTCCTCTTCAATTTTCACAAGATCTTCTTCTGTGAAAGAGTGACCATCTAAGTCAAAATCATAGTAAAAACCTGTATCTATAGCAGGACCTATAGCTAATTTTGCCTGAGGGAATATATTTTGGACAGCTTGCGCCATAATATGCGAAGCTGAATGCCTTAAAATATGCAAAGTTTCATTGTTCTTTTCCATAGTTTTTCCTTTTATCTTATTACTTATTTATAACATCATTATGACCTAATATCAAATGAGGAAACAAAAAGAGGCGCCTTAATAATTAAGCGCCCCTTTTGATTTTTATCTATCTATACGCTAGCTAGACGCGCTTCATTTTCCAATTTAAGCGTCACCGTCGTTATATCGCAAACAGAGCTTGGTCCGAAGTACTGAATAGCACCTGCAAACTTATATTCATCATTCATCGCCCAATTGTCTCTATTAGCTTCAAGCTTTTTGAAAACAGGTCCATTCAACTCTACCAAGGCTTTTTGAATAACAGGTTTAAACTCACCATGGCGTTTTTCCATATTCATCATCATTGTTAATGGAACACCACCAGCAACCCAATTATCAGCGCTTTGTGTAAGATTTTTAATTGAAGACAAATATCCTGTTAAACCAAAGTTAATCAAAGCAAAAGCATTAAAGCCTAATGAATAGCAATAATCAGCATCAAAGTTTGAAGGAAATGCGCATCTGCCTTCATAGCCAAAGAAATGAGCCAATTCAGAGAATTTACCAACATATTCACCTTGAGACTTCATCTCTTCAAGTCTTACTTTAACCATTTCGATTAAAAGTTTTTCTGTTTCGATTCTTGAGACTTGAACATTTCCATGTGGGTCTCTATCCATCAATAATTGAGACTTAATAAGAGCAGGAAGTGATTCAAATACTTTAGAATTATCTGATTGTAACCTATTTTGAACTATTTCAAACTTCGCAAGTTGAGATGTTGCAGCATTGTAGCTAGCATCTTGCTCAAGTTCGCCCATAATATCGTTTAAGTTGGCTATCATTGATTTCATTTCTGGAATAAATTCAATTAAGCCTTCAGGAATAACAGCTATACCAAAGTTTTTGCCTTGTTCAGCACGTTTTGCAACAATTTCAGCAATATATGAGATTATACTTTCTAAAGACATTTTCTTTTCTTCAACTTCTTCAGAAATCAAAGTAATATTTGGCTGAGTTTGAAGTGCAGCTTCAAGCGCAACATGAGAAGCACTTCTTCCCATTATCTTAATGAAGTGCCAGTACTTTTTCGCACTGTTAGCATCTCTTTGAATATTGCCAATTAATTCTGCGTATGTTTTTGTAGCTGTGTCAAAACCAAAAGATATTTCAATTTGATCATTCTTCAAATCACCATCAATTGTTTTTGGGCATCCGATAACTTGAATTCCTGTTTTGTTCTGAACAAACCACTCTGCTAATAACGCAGCATTTGTATTAGAATCATCACCACCAATAATAACAACGGCTGTGATACCCAATTTCTTACAAACTGCTAATGACTTTTGAAATTGTTCTTCGGTTTCTAATTTTGTTCTTCCAGAACCTATAATATCAAACCCGCCTGTATTTCGATATTCATCAATAAAAGAATTTGTAAATTCAATATATTTTCCATCAATAATACCCGATGGGCCCCCTAAAAAACCATATAACTTATTATCAGAATTTGCCTGTTTTAAAGCATCATACAAGCCAGCAATAACGTTGTGCCCACCAGGAGCTTGTCCACCAGAAAGGATAACACCAACATTCCTAATTCCACTTGCAGTATCTTGATCAGATGTTTCGAAGGTAACTACTGGTGTTCCATAAGTATTTTTAAATAATTCTTTAATTTGCTCTTGATCTTTAATTGATTGAGTTTCTTCACCCTCATTTAATACAAGTTTATTAATTCCATTAGCCAAACTTGTAGGTAATTTAGGTTGGTACTTTAATCTTTCAATTTGTAACGGTGAAAGTTCTGTCATGTTACTACCTTTCCTATTTAGTATTCATTTACGAAAATATTTTAACACAAATAGGCTTATTATAAAGATAATGCGCAATAAAAAACCTTCTAAAAAGAAGGTTTAATAATTATAATATTTACATTTTTTTAAATAAGAAATTTCCCATTTTCGTAAATCAATTTATCATCGGCGTATATTTGTCCACCATTTTTCATATTTTTTATAATATCCCAGTGTAAACCGGAAACATTTTTACCGCCCGTTTCTGGGTAAGATGCACCCACAGCCATATGAATAGAGCCACCTATTTTCTCATCAAACAATATATTACCGGTTACATCCTGAATCATATCATTTGTTCCAATTGCAATTTCACCCACAAATCTTGATCCTTCATCCATATCTAACATTGCAAGCAAAAATCCTTCACCTTTTTCTGCCTTTGCAGAAATTATTTTGCCATGTTCCAATACCAGATGTATTTTGTGCGCCTCATTGCCTCTATATATTGCAGGATAGTCAAAATATATTTCTCCAGTTGCGCTATCTTCTACAGGAGAGGTATAAATTTCACCATCAGGGAAATTACATTCCCCACAGCAATTTTTCCAAATTCTACCTTCTGTAGAAAAAGTAATATCAGTTTTTTCACCAATAACTCTAAGTTTTGATGTTTTGGTGAGATAATCTGCTAATCGCTGTTGTTCCTTCCCTATTTGCGTCCATTTTTCAACAGGGTCATCAAGATGTAAATAACAGGATTTTATCAAAAATTCAGTATATTCATCCAAAGACATATTGGCTTCTTGTGCAAGAGCCTGTGTCGGATAGTCTGCAATAACCCAGTTTAAATCCCCACTGGCAGCCCTACCTAGCAACAATTCTGAAAGGTATTTTGTAGACTTTGACCTACGCGCCATTTTTTTAGAATCAGCTTTTGCCATACTTTTCACATTTAATGGAGCACCCAAAGAAATAAAATTCTTAGCCTCTTTATATTCAAGTTCTGTCATTGGATCAACATACTCAAGCTGTTCATCATTTGCATACTTTATATAAGTTTCTTGAATTCCATCCACTGCACACCTTATAACAGGGTTTGCACCTTTTAGAAGAACTTGTTTATAAATTTCTTTTGCTAAAGGAGCAGCCTCATGACTACCAAGTCTGATTATTGTTAGCTCTCCAACCTTAACCTTAACAGAATAATCAACAAGAACTTTTGCGTATTTTTCTAAGATGCAATTCATAGCAACTCCTTAAATTACATTGTAACTTTATTTTTTATAGAAATTCCTCTTTTGGACTCTCTTACAAATTCTACAAGTTTTTTCGTATATTTATCTTGATCAATTGTCTCTTCTATAATATCAGCAGCTTTTAGAGTTGAATATTCCCCTGATTGAAGAATTTTGAATGCTCTTTTGAGATTAGTTCTTTCTTCAAGAGTAATGCCTCTTCTCTTAAGACCAATTACATTGATCCCATGAGGAACACAAGGTCTGCCATCACTTTTTGAGTAAGGTAAAACATCCATTCTTGCCGCTGAAAATCCACTAATAATACACATTTCTCCGATTCTAATGTTTTGATGGAACACGCTCATTCCACCTAAAAATGCGCCAAATCCGACCTTACAATGCCCCCCAATGGTGGCAAGGTTTGCCATAATTACTTGATCATCTAGCTCACAATTATGAGCAACATGTGAAGAAGCCATTAAAAGACAATTATCTCCTATTTTAGTGACATTGCCTTCACCTGAAGCTCTATTTATAGTTACATATTCTTTAATCTGACAATTTTTGCCTATAACAACCTTAGTCAATTCATTTTTATAACCCAGATCTTGCGGAGGCGTTCCGATCGTAGCAAATGGAGAAACAACCGTTCCATCCCCTATTTCACAAAATTCTATATAAGCATTTGCAACAATTTGAACATTTTCACCGAGTTTGACCTCTTTACCAATGATAACATTAGGACCAATTATTGCACTATCTGGAATTACTGCACTCTCATCAACTATTGCTGTTTTATGAATTGTCATATTGAACACTTCTTTCTAAATTAATTATACTACTGAAAACATCAAATCTGCTTCAACAGTGAGCTTACCATCCACAAAACCTTTAGCATGGGCCTTAACTATTGGTCCTTTTATTTTTGTGAGCTCAGATTCCATATCAAGCCTATCTCCTGGCCTAACAACATTTTTAAACCTTGCACTATCAACACCAGCGTATAAAACCAATTTCCCCTTATACTGCGGCTGAGTCATCAATATTCCAGCACTTACTTGTGCCAAAGCTTCCAATTGTAAAACTCCGGGCATTACAGGATTGTTTGGAAAATGTCCATTAAAAAATTCTTCATTTACTGTAAGATTTTTATATCCTTTACAATATTTCCCCGGTACGCACTCTGTAATTCTATCAACTAATAAAAATGGATATCTATGAGGAATCAGTTCCATAATTTCCATTACGTTAAATTGTAGTTTTTCCTCGTTCATTTATTTCTCCTCTATAATTTTATCTTTTAATACTTTTGCAACTTTTGTGTGCACGGCATGCCCGGCTTCTTTTACAATAATTTCTGCTTTTAAATTTAAAGGATTATACCCTGTCAGCCTAAAGTCACCCAACAAATCTAAGATCTTGTGCTTTGCTGGTTCTAACTCAGACCTCAAATCAGTAGTATACCCTTCATCCGTAAGCCCAACTGTATTTTCAACACTTACACCTTTTGCAAATCCCGCTTGTTGGATCATCTCAAGTTCTTTTAAATATCCGAAAGTCCTTGCTTCCGAGATCTCAGAAATATTATTTACATCCAAAGACGCCCATCTTTGTTTAAGGTCAGGATGATTAAAGTTTACACTATAAGTAATAGATAATTTATCTGAAGGCAATACAACAACATGAGTTTTACCATTTATATAACTGACAGGCTCAGTTACAGTATATGATTTTTCTTCACCTTGTTCTATACCGCTTTTTTCAAATAACTCTACCCAAATCTTGGAACTTCCATCCAAAATAGGCATTTCATAATGCGACAAATATACATCAATAGCATCAATATCACAAATACTACAGGCAGCCATAAAATGCTCAATTAGCATTATCTTAACTGCTTCATTTCCCAGCACCACACAGTGCTCTGTTGAAACAACATTATCAACATCCGCATCAATCACAAATCCAGCTATGTGAAATCTTATTCCTTTTTGAGTGGAAGGAACCACTTTAACAGCAGATTCAACTCCTGTCATCAAAGCAACAGACTGAATTTGGGTTTCTGTTTTAATTGTAGTATACATTAATAAATTATTCCTCATCTGAGTCTAATAAACTTTCATATTTTTTAAATTTTTTAATAATATCTTCAGCTTTTTTAAGCGTTTGCATCTGTCTTACATATTCTTTCCTTGGAACTGCAGGAGACCCTATTATAATTGACTTCTCAGGGAAGCTTTTTGAAACTCCTGCTTGAGCCATGACAATTGAATCATTTCCAATATTCAAATGATCAGCTAGACCCGCTTGCCCAGCAATAACAACCCTATCACCTATAACACAGCTACCAGCAATGCCAGCCTGAGAAACGATCATACAGCCTTTGCCAATTTTACAGTTATGACCAATTTGAACGAGATTATCAATTTTAGTTTGAGAACCAATAATTGTATTTTCAATTGTTCCTTTATCAATGCATGTATTAGCACCAATTTCAACATCATCTTCTATAATCACTGAGCCAATAGAAGGTATTTTATAAATTTTTTGTTCCGTATTAGATTTTTTAACAGCACCGTCTTCTCTTGCTTGTTCTATATTGTTTGGATTTTCTGTTACAAAGCTAAAACCATCTGCTCCAATACTAACTCCATGTTGAAGAATCACTTTGTTGCCGATTACAACATTATCTCCAATATTACAACCTGGATGGAATAGACAATTTTCACCTATTTGTACTGATCTTCCTATGTATGAGTTGGCTAATACTTTAGAATTATTGCCAATGGAAGCATGTTTTGAAACAACAACATTCGGCCCAATAGAAACATTCTCTCCAAGTTTAGCTTCAGGGTGAATTGTTGCTGTTGGATGAATGCCTGCTGTTGATTCAGGTGGAACATAAAATAAGTGCAACAATTTCATCATTGCCAATCTTGGTCTTTCAACCTCAATTGTAGAGATGAATTCAGAAGTAACACCCAAAGGAACAAGCGCCGCTTTAGCACCAGTTTTACCCAAGTTTTCAATTTCATCTTCATTTAATGCCAAAGCCAAGGTATTTATATCTGCCAAAAGAGGAGGAGCTATTCTTGCAATTTCTGCCTCTTCAACTGTTGTAAGTATTCCGCCTACAATTTGCGAAATCTCCTCTAACGTATAACATTTCATTGATTTTCCGTCCCCTCTTAATCTATTCTCATATTTTAAAATCTTAACAATAAAAACAAATAAAAATTTATTTCTTATTTTAATACTTAGTCAAGAAAATTTCAAACAGTAAAGATATATTCCGCAATAATACTACTTGGTATTATCTGAAATCTTCTCAATTATTGATGATGTGGATTTACCTTCTACAAAACTTATAAACTCAATTCTACCACCGGCGTCCATTATCGTTTTAGCTTCAGGTAAAGTCTCTACTGTATAGTCAGCACCTTTCGTATGAACATCAGGCTTCAACCTTGCAAGCAGATTCATTGGCGAATCCTCATCAAAAAGCACCACATAATCAACACATGATAACGCGCATAATATCTCAGCTCTATCATATTCATTGTTAATCGGGCGATCAGGTCCTTTTATACTTTTAATAGACTTGTCGGAATTTAAAGCAACAATACAAATATCAGCAAATGTTTTTGTTTTTTGAAGATATCTGACATGTCCAACATGCAATATATCAAAACAGCCGTTGGTTGTGACTATAGTTTGTTTACTATCTCTTATACCCAACAATAATTCATCTAAATCTTCTTGTCTTACCAGTTTACCCAAGATCATGCTCCTTAGTTCATACATAAAAGGGAAAGTTTAAAACTTTCCCTTTTATTATATTACAAATATTATTTGTTTTATTTTTTTGGAGCAACAGGCTCTTTTATTGGCGCCGGATTACCAGTCAATGATGGATTTTTTTGAGCTTGCTCTTTGATATCTTTCTGAATTACCTCAGGATTGAATGACTGATCATTGTATACTATTTTTGCATTTTTCTTCAATGTATCAACATATTTCTGAAGGATCTGAACTTTCTTTTGGTTTTCCAAAAATTCTTTGATTTCATTCCTTACTTTATCCAAAGGTTCAGTACCAGCTTTGATTCTATCTGTAACATAGATGATGTGATATCCATATGGTGTTTTAACAACTTCGCTAATTGTATTTGGCTGCATTGAGAAAGCAACTTTAGAGAATGCTTCTACCATTTCTTGAGCAGAAAAATATCCTAAATCGCCACCTTGTTTTGCACTCATTGGATCGTCAGAATTTTCCTTAGCAAGTTTAGCAAACTGAGTTGGGTCTTTTTTTGCTTCTCCAACCAATTTTTGTGCTTTTACATATTGAGCTGCAATAGTTGATTCAACTTTTTTATTTAAGTCTTCTTTTGAAATCTTCTTCCCCTCAGGAGTCGCTTCAATTTTTTGTTTTATCTCATCAGGATTAACACTTATCAATATATGAGAAGCTCTTACTTTATCAGGATATTTGAATTTATCAAGATTATCTTTGTAGTATTTTTCAACTTCTGAATTACCAATTGAAACAATAGAGAGAGAATCCACAAGCTTTTTGACTTTTACTTCTTCAGTCAAATCTTTTTTAAACTGTTTAGCACTGACTCCATTTTGCTTTAGAATATCATCAAATTTATCTCTTGAGCCAACTTTATCTATTATATTTTTTAACTCTTGATTGATATCTTCATCAGTAACTTTTATTTTTCTTTTAGCCATTTCTTGATCTAAAAGACTTTTAACAATAAGCTCATTAACAACTCTATCTTTTAACATCAAGTATAAGAAACTATTTTTATCATTCTTCAAGTCAACCCCAAGCTGCTCGAATGTAGGATTACTTGCAACTTCGTCAAATGACTTCTGGAACTCTTGTTTTGTAATTGGTCGGTCGTTAACAACAATAAGTGCATCTTTATTTTTATTAAAACCGCATCCGCCAAGTACAAGAGCCGTCAATGCAATCGTACCAATCAGCTTTAATTTGTTTTTCATATGTCTCTCCTTATAAAAGATTATTTAGTCTTGTAATCGTTTGTTATTTTAAATACATCATAGAATAAATTAGATAGAATGTTAAATAATTCAATAAAATTAAGCAATGAGTTATCCAAAATCAGTATAGAAAGCCCATCTGTACAGGTTTTAGGGGCTTGAGTATATTTAATATATTTTGTAATATTTGATGGAATCCTAGAAACAATGATAGCCCACTCTGCTTTATTAAACCAGGTATATATCCTTATGTTTGAATCTGTTTCTCTAATCAATGAAATCCCTGCCTGATTTGCTAATAATCGTAAGTGCACAAGTTTAATCAAATTTTCAACCGGTTCAGACATTTTCGAAAATCTGTCTTTCCATTCAGCTGTGATTATATCAAGTTCTGATATAGATTTAACATCCGCCAGTCGTTTATATTCTATCATCTTCTGTTCTTTAGAACCTACCCAGTCGTCGGGTATATAGGCGGTTACATTAATATCAATAATTGTCGGTGGTTTCTCTTCTGTAGGTTCATTTTTAATATCATTTATAGCTTCTTCTAGAAGAGCACAATATGTATCAAATCCAACATTAACCATTTGTCCATGCTGCTTGGTTCCAAGAATATTCCCAACACCTCTAATTTCAATGTCCCTAAGCGCAATCTGATAACCACTTCCTAAAGTTGTAAATTCTTTTATTGAGCGCAATCTTTTTACTGCTTCACCAGTCAATTTGCCATGATCTTTGTATAAGCAGTAGCAATAAGCTTGCCTATCGCTTCGCCCAACTCTTCCCCTTAATTGATATAGCTGGGCAAGCCCAAATCTATCAGCATCATTTATAATTATCGTATTTGCATTTTGAATATCAAGACCCGACTCAATTATTGTTGTACAAAGCAGAACATCATAGTTATGTTCCAAAAAATCTAACATAATTTTTTCCAACTGTTTTTCAGCCATTTGCCCATGAGCAACTGCAATTCTTGCATTTGGGACCAAGTCACCAAGATATTGAGCAAATTTAAAAATAGTTTCAACTCTATTATATAAGAAGAAAACTTGTCCATCCCTTTCAAGTTCATAGTTAATAGCATTTTTAACTATTGAATCTTTAAACTCGCCGACAAAAGTTTTGATAGGCAGTCTATTTGTCGGAGGAGTATTAATAACACTCATATCTTTTATCCCGGATAATGACATATAAAGCGTTCTAGGGATTGGTGTTGCAGACATTGAAAGAATATCAATATTCTTTTTAAGCATCTTCAGCTTTTCTTTGTGTTTAACACCAAATTTGTGCTCTTCATCAACAATCAAGAGTCCTATATCTTTAAACACCACATCATTCTGTAAAAGCCTATGCGTACCAACAACAATATCGCACTCTCCAATAAGGAGTTTTTTCAGTGTATCTTTCTGCTCTTTAGGAGTTCTAAATCTGGACAACAATGAGACTTTTATCGGAAAGGGTTTAAACCGTTCTCTTATTGTCTCATAATGTTGCATTGCAAGAATGGTAGTGGGTACAACCACAGCAACTTGTTTTCCGGACATAACGGCTTTAAAAATAGCTCTAATAGCCACTTCTGTCTTACCAAACCCAACATCACCACAGATCAAACGATCCATTGGCTTATCCTGTTCCATATCAAGTTTAACTTCATTTATTGCTTTCATTTGATCAGGCGTTTCAGTAAATTCGAAAGAATCCTCCATCTCATATTGCCAAATCGTGTCAGAATCAAAAGCGTAACCTTGAGAGACTTCACGTCGTGCATATAAATTTATTAAATCCTGAGCAATATCTTCTACTGCCTTTTTAACCTTGTTTTTAGTATTTTCCCAATCATTTCCACCCATTCTTGACAGAACCGGCTTTACACTGCCGGATCCTCTGTATCTACACAGTAAATTAATTTGTTCCGCAGGCATATGAAGCTTATCTTTGTGAGCGTATTCAATTGTCAGATAGTCCTTTTCTTCTCCATCAATTTGCTGCTTGGAAAGACCTTTAAAAACCCCTATACCATGCACCATATGGACAACATAATCATCAACCTTTATATCATTTATAGATTCGATAAAATCTTGATTTTCTTTATAATAGGATTTTTTTGCGATAGTTATATCTTTTGATTTTTTGTTAAAAAGTTCTTTATCTGTTATTACAACTAGTTTATATTCTTCAACTTCGCATCCTGACATTGATAAATTATCTATAAAGTAAGCAGACAAGTTGTCACTAAAAGTATTAGAAAAAGGGATTTCAAAATCTCGTAGAATTTCCTCTACCCTATTTCGATAATCTGTAGCAATTACGACCTTAAAGCCTTCTTTTTGCTTATCTGCTATGTAGAGAATAACATCATCCATTTTAGAAGAAAATCGTGGGACAAGCTTTGTATCAAATTCAATCTGATAGTCAACTTCTTCATTAATAAAATTGTCAAAATTTATTTTTTGCAATGGAGCAATAAGTGAGTGAAATTTAGATAATGTAAGATGATTAAACGATTCAAGAGGCAAGTTTAATAAAGTTTTTACATTTTCTGTATATTGTTTTTCATAATTATCACTAATAAATTCAAACTTTTGTTCCAACTGAGAATATTCATCAAAAACCATGTAAAAATCTTTTGGTAAACTATCTATAATGCTTTTTAAGTCACTATTATAGTAAGGTTCATAGTATTCAATACCTTCAAAATATTTTTCCTCATCGATTTTCGTTTTATATTCAATAAACTTTTCTTCAATTGAGTTAAGCAAATCTTCATCAAGTGTTTTAGAATACTCATTAATTACATTAGACAGTCTCTGATTAGATGTAGATATAACTTGATCCGACAGAACAAATTTATACACAGGGGTTATTTTTGCTTCTCTTGCCTTCTCAATGCTTCTCTGAGTTTTGTTATCAAAATATCTAAGATCGACAATAGTATCGCCCCAGAGTTCAATTCTAAGCGGACTCTGAGAAAAAGAATATACATCAATAATGTCCCCTCTTATACTAAATTCACCAGGATCAACAACCATTGTTGTTCTCTTATAGCCAAGATCAAGAAGTCTATTAGCAAACAATGTTGTATCCAAAGAATCATCAACTGAAAGACTAATTGTGTTTGTCTCAAAAAACATTTTAGATGGAAATTTTTCAAAAAGAGATTTAATAGGAGCAATCAATATCTGAATAGTATCAATTTGATTAAGAATATCAATCTGTTGCTGATATTTATAAATATTTCTGACATTAGAGTCATAAATAGATCCATCTTGATAAGGAAATATATAAGAATCCAGCCCTAAAAGTTTTCTCAAATCATTTTGGTATTTTATTGCGTTTTGCTCAGAGTCTGTTATGAACAAAACTTTCTTGTTTGAATTATTTAGGAAGAAAGCTAAAGATAGCATTTTTGAAATATTCGAAAGTCCAGAAACAGTAAAAGACTTATTTCTAGTAAATAATCTTTTAAGCTCTCTTATCTTTTCCGTATTAGAATTAACCAAATAATCAATCATTGCAATATTTTAAAACCAATTTGACTAATAATCAATTATTTATACGATATTTTCTGTTAAAAAGTCTATATAACTTGATTATTTATACTAAAAGCTGTTTAATAGTGATAGTCGACTATATGAGGAGATTTTATTATGAAAAAGATATTAAGTATAGCAATGTTTTTAGGAATTTCTGCAATCAGCGCAAATGCGGCTTTTGCTGATGGAATGGTGTTTGACCCTGTTGATTATCCGGCACCGCCAAAAGAAGTTGTAACGCCTAAAAATGTTCAACCAGTAGCTAACAAAAAAGATTATGTTGTTCCTCTTGAAAATGCTGAAACACCAACAAAACAGAATGACAATCTTCAAAATGCATTATTTCAACTTGATAGTGCTCAAGTTGAAATAAGAAACAATTTGCTTGAGTATAAGTCAAAATACACAGATGTAGACAACCAGTATAAATTAATTAAAAATGAACGTAGTGTATTAGGCAAACAAGTGAAAACTATAGAGAAAAAAATAAAACAAATAGACAAAACTAAAGAAAATATAAGAAAGCAAATGCTTTAATCAAAAAAAGAAGCCCAATGATTGGGCTTCTTTTTTTTAACCTATTAATTGATATATTTCCTCAATTTCACAATTTACAAGGTTCTTTTTAAATATTTTTATTTTTTCAATTTCTGTATCTAAATCAGAATAATAATCACTTTGTTTTAGTTTTTTTAATTCAATTGATTCACCCAAAGATATTTTATATTTCCCAGGTTCAATTTGCTCCGCGGAGAAGAAGTCAAACTGATTAAACAATTTGAATACTAATTCCACAGAAGCATTTGTTGTATTTAATGCTTTAGCAACTTCTTCAACATGGATGATTCCTGCTCGATTATTAACAGCAAACTTAAACATGCCAGAAACTGTTTTTACGAACTCATCTGTATTCATACTATTTACTTCGAAATTCATAAAATGTATCATTTTAGCTTTTGCAGCCAAAACAATTTCATTCAACAATTCTTTATTCGGGGGACAATCAAAAAACATTATCTGATCAGACAGCTCTGGAAGGTTCATTCTATTACATATAGTACAATTTTTTCCAATAAGGCTTTTTATTCTTCCTTGGGTTTTTGCCGATTCAGCAAATAATGATATTTTTTTGCCTGATGTACTGATATAATCCGCAACCTGATCTATAATATCAACCTTTTGTCTATGGTCTAAAACCTTATATGTTTTCTCCAAGTTATCTTCAGAGGGAGAATCAATAACATCTCCTCTTATATCTTTGACATCCAATTGGATTGTGGTTTTACCGTTAAAACTATTGATTTTAGGATAGAAAGCAATATCCAAAAGCGAATCTATAGAAGCGCTAAAATCAGGATAATTCCACTTAACACATTCAAATATTTGAGAACTCTCTCCCATAAGAAACATTTTTAGATGATTTGCATTTTGTCCCATCATCTTATATTGGGATAATCTTAAATTAGTCAGAGAGAATAATGGCGGCTGATTTTGAGCCCCAAACGGTTCCATTTTTGAAATTTCAGAAATTAACCCATGAGAAACATCCTCAGGAGATAGCTCCATATCAATATTAACAATAGGAGTGAGATCCATTCCAATAGTTACTTCTTTTATTGAAGCGTCCAATCTGGTCTTAAAAGTTGTGAAAGATATTATTTTTTCATCAAAACTAAAGCCGGCAGCCATATAATGTCCACCAAACCCTAAAAAACAATCAGAATGCATCGATAGCACATCATATACATTAATACCACTGATACTTCTGCACGAACATCTTATTACAGAAGAATCTGGAGAATCTTTTGTCATTAAAAAAACAGGTTTATTATATTTTTCAATAAGCTTAGATGCCACAATTCCAATTATTCCAATATGCCACTCTTCATTAAAAAGTATTATAGAAGAACCACTTGATTCACCAAGAGAATCAATCATTGCAACCGCTTCTAAATAAGTTTCATCACAAAGCGATTGGCGTTGAGAATTCATTTCATTCAACTCAGCAGCACAGTCATTAACCACACTGATTTCATCTGAAACTAAAAGCCTAAAAGCAAGTTCGGCACTACCTAAGCGTCCTGAGGCATTCAATCTTGGTGCAATTGAAAAAGCGATTGTCTCTGAATTTGCGCTATCTATTTTACTTACACCCGCAACTTTAAGCAATGAATCTATACCAAGGTGCTTAGAGGCCCGAATATGAGACAACCCCATTTGAACAAAACATCTATTTTCACCAAGCAATGGCACAAGATCAGCCACAGTTCCAACAGCAACTAATGGCAATATTTCATCAATAAAATCTATATCGCCAAAAGATTCCAGTAATGCGCACGAAAGCTTAAAAGCAACGCCCACTCCAGCCAAATAATTCAATGACTCTAGCTCTTCAACCGTCAAATCTTCGACCAGAGCATCTTTAGCCTTAGGGTTTAAAATAGCGAAGGCTGGTGGTAATTCGTCAGGAGCCTCATGGTGATCAGTAATTATAATGTCTGTTTTAAATCCATTTGCAAACTGAACTTCTTTAACATCACTTATAGCACAATCAACGGTGATGATTAACTTAGATTTCTTCTTCGAAATTATATTAATTAAAGCTTTTGTATTTAGCCCATGACTTTCTGTTTCCCTATCCGGTAAATAAAAATCAACATTTGCACCAATTTGCTTTAATGTTTTATACAAAACAGCACAAGAAGTTATGCCATCAGCATCAAAGTCTCCATAAACGGTTATATTTTCCTCATTATCAACAGCCTTTTTTATACGACTTACGACCTTTTCCATATCAGAAAAAGCATATGGCGAAGTAATATTCATTTTTAAAGGGTTTAAAAAGTCATTTATTTTTGAAACTGAATCAATACCTCTACTTAGCAATAGCTGAGCAAGTATTGTGCTTCCTGTTAACTCAACTATTTTAGGATCAATTTGCTGTTTTTCTCTTATTTTCCAGAGTTTTTTCAAAATCACATTCCCTTAATTATTTGAGGGATGCTCATAATGAACATCCCATTTCAAATTAACATATTATAATTAGATCTTTTCCAAATCATCATCTGATTCACTCAGATCTTTATCTTCTTTGATTTTATCAATGACAATCTTTGCCATTTCCTTTGCAATTACTTTTTGAGTTTGAACAGGACAGTTCTCTAACATATTAATAGCAGCCCTCAAGGTTCTATCTATGTCGTACCATCTGCCGCCTCTTTCAACAATACCATCATCAACTGCTTCTATAATATCTTCAACATCAGAAAATTCACTATATGCCATATTGTGCTCAACAATTATTTTAATAAGATTTAATGCAACTTTAATTTGAGTTTCATCATCAGATTCTTCCAATGTTTTCATAGAACGAGAAAGGATAGGATCCTTGTCATACCATCTTCTTGCATTTTCACTATATTCTTCACGCATAATTACCTCCTGTTGCATTACCTCCAATATTTATTATAGAGGCTCATTTTCTAAACACTAACCTTGCTTAAACCGAACACCATAACCGGCTCTTGGATATCTCCAGTCGATATTATTCTTTTCGCAGGCTATTTTACAAGCACCGCACTCCAAGCAATTTTCATATCTTACTTGCAATTTCTGTTCTGTTGTATCCCAGCAATAAACATTAGCGGGGCAGACATATGTACAAAACTTTTCTTTGCATTTAAAGCATTTTTCTTGTTTAACAATTAAATGGCTTTCAGAATCACAAGTATACTTTACACTAAATAATTTGTCATCAATATTTTCAGGAATTAAATTTTCTTCGTTCATTTTATTTTAATACCCCTATAATTAATCTAAATCCATCATATATATCTTTTACCAATTGAGATATTTTTCTATCTTTTACAAAACCTTTAATAAACCTACGGAATTTAACTTTTTTTGCAATACTGTCCACTCTGGTAAAAGCATCAAAAAATTCACAAATTTTTCTAGGATAATATCCAAGATACGACTCCGAATTAGAATGAACTATATCAATAACATCTTTATAGGATTTTAAGTCTTTCATTAAAAAGCTTTTTTCAAGTTTATCTTGGTACAGCGCCAACATATTAGACGAAAAATCATTATTATCAATAGCTTCAATGGCAGTCTCGGCAGCTAATTTACCACTAATCATAGCAAGATTAGTCCCTTCCCAATGAACATTATTTACCAGCATAGCAGAATCACCAACAACCATAACCCCATCAGCATAAAGCTTGGGAACAGACTTATAACCTCCCTCAGGAATCATATGGGCTGAATATTCTAATAATTCTCCACCTTTTATAAGCGAACTAACTGCAGGATGTTTTTTTAACTGATTTAACAAGTCATACGGTTTTAATCTTCGTTTTTTCAATTCATCTAAAGTTATCCCAAGACCAATACTAACTGATTCCTTATTTGTGTATATATAACCTAAGCCAAGCATTCCCAACATTGGCCCACCAATTAACTCGCAAACACATCCTGAGTTTTCATCCAAATTGAATCTATCTTCAATTACTGATTTTGGTAGTTTAATAACTTCTTTTATCCCAACTGCAACAGCGGAATCTTTAATTTCTTTTCTAAGCCCAATTTGCTTAGCCAAAAGAGAATTGACTCCGTCAGCAATAATAACTATATCAGCAAAGAACTCTTCTATATCTGTTCTAATGCCAATTACTTTGCCATTCTTTTTAATTAATTCACGAACAACTGTAGATGGAGCTAAGAAAACTCCAGCCTTCTTGGCTTCTTCAGCGCACCACCTATCCCACTTTGCTCTAATAACAGTAAAACTATTATAAGCACCTTTTTCGGGATTTTGATAATTAATAGAAGTAGAATCTGCATCACTCATCAAAATATATTTATGTTGATTATTATGCCTTTCAATTGGAGCTGTCTCCCAAAAAGAAGGAAAAATTTCGCTAGTTGGTCTTGCATAAATAGCACCACCAAACATATTTTTGCTACCGGAAAACTCACCTCTTTCAACAACTAGCACAGCTTTACCAGCTCTTGCAAGAATAATTCCGGCACTGATTCCAGCTGGTCCACCACCAACAACAATTACATCGACTTTATTATCTACCATAAAATTTTACCCGAATCTAACAGGTAAATTATACAATCAAAAACACTAGTATAGCAATTACTTTACTTAACTAAAAAATTTATAAAATCTTTCCACTTCGGGCTAGAACTTTTTATCTCATACTTTTCTTCTACCCTATTTATAAAATAATCATAATTCTCAATGTTTAACTCATATTTAGGAGTAAATGACGATCCCAAAAGTCTTTTAAAACCCATTTTTTTATAAAAAGACTCATTGCTTGTGAATAATTCCACAGTTTTCTTCTTATTTTTCTTTGCCAATTTAACCAAACCATATAAACCTAACTCTCCTGAGCCCCTGACTTCAGGATTAATAGCTCGTACTATGTTAGACTTTGATTCAATAAAGGAAATAAAAAGTGGTTCCTCTTTTGTCTTTTTTGAAATTTTATCAACTTGCATCAAGCAAGTTATTCTGTCCGAAAGATTTTTTATTCCATCATCCAACAATTCAATTACATAAAATGAATCCGAGGTAGATTTATTCAAAAAGTAGCCTGCCATATTTCCAAAATAATCACTATTTTTAGATTCTTGTGCTTTTATTTTTTTTATAGCTTCAATATCAATATGAGAATTACTGTCCAGTTTTGAAAATAACGCTGGAACTAAATTATATCTACCATCTGGCATCAATTTCTTAATTTTCAACTTATAAATCGGTTGACTTTTAAATGCTACCGTATTTATTGATGTTGAACGGCTCGGATTGTTTTTTGTGGAAAAACTTTCACAACGCATTTTAATATTAGATTTCTGGATATTCATTTCAACTCACAATTTAAGACATTTTGTATTTAAGTTTAAGCAAATTTAAGTACAAGTCATAATCCTCTTTTTTCAGTTCATACAATTGCTCTCCACTTGAAGATTCAAACTTTTTAAAGCCTGTTTTTTCGTAAAATGAATCTGATGTAGATCTAAGGCTAACTTTTTCATAACCATGACTTCTTGCCACTCTGACTGCCCCAAACAAAGACATTTCTCCAGAGCCTTTTATTTTTTCCGTTGCATTTCTTACCTGATTAGGGTTAACTTCTAAAAATTTTATAGAAAATGGTTTTTTCCCGTTAAACCACTTAGGAACTGATGTTTGCATAAGACAAATGATTCTATCAGCAAGATTTTTGGCACCATTATCTTTTTCAATAACATAAAAGGCTTCTGAAGACAGGCCTGATAAGAAATCTCCTGCCATCGCACTATAGTATTTTGTTTTATCAGACAAATCATCTTTTAGCTTCATCACAGCATTCCAGTCTACCGTGGACCGAGAAGTTATGTAGGAAAAAAATGCAGGCATTAACTCCTGTTCTCCTTTATGATTAACTTTTACCAAATTAACGTTGTACAGTGGCAAACTTTTAAATGAAATTTTATTCTTACTAAAAGAATTCTTCGGAATAACTTGCATATCAGGCTTATTGTTCTTTTGTACAAAGCTTGTAGCTGAACTAGCAGTAATATTATATTTAATTGAGTTATTGTTATTAAGTTTCATAGTCTGAGTAAACATACTAAATATTTATTCTTGATTAAATTTTACGTAATTTTAAGAAATGTTATACTTTTCTTTCATCTTGCTCAAAAATGTATCATAATTTGCTGAATGAATCTGATATAAATTTTTAAATTCTGCAAAATTTTCATTTTGGATCCACTCAGTTGAATCTATTGACCCAATTTTAGAGTTGAAAGACACTTTTTTGTAATTATTTTGTTTTGCAATTTTAACTGCTTTATATAAACACAAATCAAGTACAGCTTCTTTATATTTTTTATTCTCGAGCAACAAGTCGTCTCTTATTTCTACCGATTTAATAAAAAATATAGATTTTAAAGAATTAGGTTGAGGTTCATCAGTTTGCATAAATGCCACAATTTTATTTTTTCTTGGCAATTTATTATCAAGTTCTATTGTATATAAAGATAACTTAGGAACCTCACAAATAAAGTCAATCATCATTTTTATTGCTGAATCAGAACCCCAAGGATCATTATCCAGCAACTTGTAAATAACTTGTTCATCGTCTGATGAAGATAAAGAAAGATGTCTCAACTCAACAGCTCCAAACTTATCATCAATAATTGCTCTCTCCATCGAAGATGCCTTGAAAGATATATTAGATAAGCCATTATGCGAAGCAGGCACAAATACATCTTTGCAATATTTATTTGAGAAATTAAGAGAATAATTAATAAACGGAGGAGTATTAATCTTTTTATTTTTTACAAAATTAACATTATTAAATATTTGAATCGGCATATAAATTAGAATACACCAATATAATATTTTTTGCTATTTATGACAATCAACCAGCAATATTATATTTTTGAGATATTTTAGAGAGGAAACTATCATATTTTTCTTGTGGCAGTTCATAAATACCACCGCTATTGGGATAAATACTCATCATTTCATCTTCACCAACTCTGATAAATCCCATTTTTTCATAAAATGAGTCATTGCACGACTTTAGCCTTACCTTTTTAAAATCATTTTCGTCAGCTAACTTAACAGCCCCAAACAACGACAATTCTCCTGATCCCTTGGTTATTGCAGCACTATTATTTATAAGTTCTGGAGATGATTGCAACAAATTTATTTCTAAATATTCTTTATTTCTGCTGTATGGATTGGTAGTTTGCATTAGACATGTTGTTCGATCCCACAAATCCTTAGTCTTATCGGAATGTTCAGTAACAAAATACGATTTGCCTTCTTTTTTCTTAAGAAAATCACGCAGAATTAGCTGAGTTAAGTCATTCTCGCCTTTGTTTGCCCAGTCACTTGCTAATTCAACTAAAGTGTCAACATCTTTTTCTTCATCAACAATTAACTGGGTAAATTTCGCTGGTACAATCTTGTAGGTATCTTTATCAACAAGTTTTTTAAGATTAATATCATATAGTGGGTTTGCACCAAATGAAACTTTCTTTTGGTTAGTTTGTTTTACCGGAGTCGAACCTTTAAAAGGAATAACTCCATATGCACCCCTCAGCAGACTAGAAGGAATCGTATCTGTTTTAACAACATCTTTCTTAATCTCCTCTCTTTCCAAGTTTTTGATAAAAGCCTTATCATTTTTTGGACTATCTGGAGAGTATTTATAGTCTTGTACTCGAATATTCATATTTGAATCGTGTTTATTCATATGAATATAAAGTATTTTTTAACAAAATAATTTACAAAAATCAAAAATAATGTTTAACTTTTTTTAACTTCTTGCCAGAAATAATAATTGAAAAGATAATCAGAAAATGCCGATTTCAAGATTTAAAAAAATAACACTAGCAGCATTTATTATAGCCTTATACAGTACTGGTTCATATGCTTTAGATATTGTGTATCCAAAGAAAAATTCTGCAACAATTAACGCAAAATCAACATTTTTTATTGGGAGTACAAAACCAAAATCTATATTGACCATCAATAACAAAAGCGTAAAAGTATGGGATGATGGGTCATTCGTCGAAGTCGTTCCATTAATAGATGGAGATAATCCATTCTATATTAAATCTCTATTAAACGGCGAAAGTGAAGAATTAATTTACACTATCAATAAACCTGTATCAACAATAACAAATTCAACTGCTTCTCAACAAACTTACCAGCCATTTGAGCAATCTCAATACATGTATGCAATAGTCGAAAAAGAAGGTTCTCCATTAAGAAGTAATCCTAACGACGATGCTGCCAGGCTCTCACATTTATCAAAAAACACAGTAGTGCTGCTTGAAGGCAAACAAGGATGTTTTTATAAGGTTTTATTGGGAGATAACTCTTCTGCTTGGATAAATGAGAATTGTGTTTGCGTTACATCAACAGTTTCAGAAAGAATATTAGCAACCATTTGCGAATCAAAAATTGAAGAGGACAACAACTACAAATACTTCAAACTTAAATTGAATATGCCAGTTGCATACAAGGTTCAAGAAAATGGAACAAATATAGAACTAAGCATATATGGAATTAAACAGACCAAAGAATTTATTGACACATTAACAAATCAGAAAATATTTCCATCAGCACAAATAAAACCGTCAACAAATAACAATATAGTAATTAACTTTCCTTCAACAGAAAGACTTTGGGGATATGATTGTTATTATTTAGACAATACACTTGTGTTTAAAAAAAGAAAAACTCCATCAATTGACCAAAGTAATCCTTTAAAAGATATTGTAATAACTATAGATCCAGGTCATGGTGGTTGGGATGCTGGTGCCGTGGGCCCGACTGGAGAAAAAGAAAAAAATATAAACTTTGACGTAGCAAAGAAACTGGGCACAGAATTAGAAAAATCAGGTGCAAAAGTAGTTTACACACGGACAGATGACACAAATATTGACCTATATGAACGTGTAAATATATCGAAAGTGAATAACTCACTTATATCTATCAGTGTACATGCAAATGCACTGCCGGATGGAGGGAATCCATATATAAAACATGGAACAAGCACTTACTACTATAATCAAGAATCTAAAGAACTTGCACAAACCATAAAATCAAAATTAGTACAGAACCTTGGAACTGCTGACGATGGAACCAGTAAGGCAAGCTTTGTTCTAACAAGAGCAACTTCTCCGTTATCTATACTTGTTGAGGTTGCCTATATGATACATCCTCAAGAATATCAATTACTTTTAAATGAAGATTTTCGACAAAAAGCAGCTCTATCAATTGCAGAAGGAATTAAAACCTA
This sequence comes from Cyanobacteria bacterium OH_CBB_238, assembly GCA_023409995.1. Taxonomy (GTDB): domain Bacteria; phylum Cyanobacteriota; class Vampirovibrionia; order Gastranaerophilales; family Gastranaerophilaceae; genus JAEYQN01. The sequence continues at coordinate 26,431 of JAEYQN010000179.1, forward strand.
CCTCCTAAATTCAACAATTTCTCAAACTACTAATCAAGTAACTAAAAACTAAAATTATAAACCATAGTATTTTGAAATATCTTCAAAATATTTTTCTAAAGCAAGGTATCCATTATAAAGCTCATTAGTGAGATTTGCATACCTTGTAGCAACAATAAATTTAAGCTCTTTTGCCCTAACTTGCACTATTTCATCAGCATCTCTTCTCAAATCTTCATCCAGAGATAAAGACCATTTCTTCAAGAAAGATAGCTCTTCATTAATTTGCTTAATAGTAGAATATTCAAGAGGATTTAAATCATATTTTGCGAGTAAAGCCCTATCTGCGTTACCGATTCTACTTTGAACAACAGGGAAACCATATATTTTTTTGATTATCATATAATTATCGGAAACTCTTCTATGAGAGGGCGGAACCCCACCTCTGGCAAGTAGCGCTGATGTGCTTAGGGAACTAAATTTATCAGAATCATCTGATAATGCACTCAATCCAATACTTTCGGTATATATTCCATCTGTTTTTGAATAAGATTCGCTAATTGTCCTATCTCCGTAATTTTGACTACAAGTATTAAATCTATGATAGCCACTAAATTTACATTTGTCATGACATGTTAAACTTTTATTAAGCATAAAGTTATAAAAACAACACTCAAGATATGTAAATATAGAGAACTTTAAGCTCTTTTAGTGTGCTAAAAATTTAATGTATAAAAATAAAATTTCAAAGGTGCAATAAATAGAACACGTTGTTTGGCTTATAATTTTAGTAGTGACAAAATGCTTAGATAGTAGAATAGAATAAAAAATGTTTAAATATGATGTTATAGTTGTTGGAGCGGGGCACGCAGGCTGTGAAGCAGCAGTAAGTGCTGCAAGACTGGGAGCAAAAGTATTACTTGCTTCTTTAAATCTTGATAATATTGCATTAATGCCATGTAACCCTGCAGTAGGTGGTCCTGCAAAATCCTGCTTGGTGAGAGAAATAGACGCTCTTGGCGGAATAATGGGAATAGCAACAGATGCAACTTATATGCAGATGAAAATGCTTAACTCATCCAAAGGTCCAGCTGTAAGAGCATTAAGAGCTCAATCCGACAAAAAAGAGTATATGGAATATGTAAGAAATATTATTGAAAAAGAAAAAAACATATCACTTAAACAATGTACGATGACGGAGCTGATTGTTGAAAACGGAAAAGTAAAAGGTTTAAAAGACGAATTTGGACTCGAATACACTACACCTTCGGTTATACTAACTACAGGAACATCGCTGGAAGGAAAAATATGGATTGGACTAAAGTCATTTGAGTTTGGAAGACTCGGGGAAGCCAGCGCAAAGGGGCTTTCTTCTTCACTCAACAAGCTTGGCATTACTATAGGAAAACTAAAAACAGGAACACCAGCAAGAGTTGATGGAAGAACCATTGATTTTTCAAAAACAATTGAACAGCCCGGTGATCAAGAACTTAATTTCTTTTCTTTCTTACCCAATAGACCAATTAGAGAACAATATCCTTGTTATCTAACGAGAACCACTGAAAGAACACATGAAATTATTAAGAATAACCTTGATAAATCGCCCATGTATTCAGGATTAATACAAGGCCGAGGACCCAGATATTGCCCTTCTATAGAAGACAAGGTAATAAGATTTGCTCATAACCCTTCTCATCACATATTCATAGAACCAGAAGGAAAAAACACGTATGAAATGTACATTCAGGGCTTCTCAACGAGCCTTCCGGCAGAAGTTCAAATACAAATGCTTCAATCTTTACCTGGCTTAGAAAATGTGCACATCATAAAACCTGCATACGCTGTAGAATATGATTATGTTCCTGCCATACAGTTGGATCATTCACTAATGACACAAAAAATTAAAGGCTTATTCTGTGCAGGACAAATAAATGGTACAAGCGGATATGAAGAAGCTGCTGCTCAGGGGCTTATAGCAGGAATAAATTCAGTACAATACCTAAATAAGAAAGAACCATTGATATTAAGTAGAAGCTCATCATACATCGGTACATTAATTGACGACCTTGTTACCAAAGATATTGATGAACCATACAGAATGTTGACTTCTCGCTCTGAATATAGACTTCTATTAAGACAAGACAACGCAGATGAGAGACTTACAGAATACGGATATAAAATAGGATTGATATCTGATGAAAGATACCAAATGTTCCTAGCAAAACAATCTTCAATCGAGGAAGAGATAAAAAGACTAAAAGATGAAAAAATAAGCGCGACAGAAGAAGTAAACTCTATTCTTGCAAAATATGATGAAAATATTGAGCGAGGGATTAAACTTGCTGAATTAATAAAACGACCAAACATTGACTACAAAATTTTAAAAGAAATACATCCGCAAACAAAAGAAAAAGGTGTATCACGAGATGTATATGAACAAGCAGAAGTAATAATAAAATATGATGGTTATATAAAACGACAACTTGAACAGGTAGAAATGTCGGGTAAACTTGAAAAAATAAAAATTCCTGATGAAATAAACTATATGGCAATTCAACACATTTCAGCAGAAACTAAAGAAAAATTAAACAAAATTCGCCCAGCAACACTTGGACAGGCTTCCAGAATAGGTGGAGTAAAACCTGCTGACATCTCAGTATTAATGGTTATTTTAGAAACTTACAAAGCTAAGAAATAATTTTATTACCTGCTTTTCTCAAGCCTGCTTAAACGTTTGTCGATATTAGAATAATTTGTTTGCATTTTTTGAATATTAGACTCTAGTGCTTTATTTTTCCTGTTTAAAGTAGCATTTTCAGATTCTAAGCTTTTAATTTTATATGCCTGATTTTCAAGCAAAAAATGTAACTCTTTTACTGCTTCAATAAGAATAGGAGTCAATTTGCCATAATCAACATACTTATAACCTTTTTCCGTCATAACTAACTCAGGATAAATTTTTTCTACATCTTGTGCGATAAGTCCTATTTGCTTTTTATCATTAAATGGCATATTAGGAAATTCTTTCTTTTTCCAGTAGTAATTTACTCCTTCAAGTTTAGAAACTTTTTCCAAAGAGCTTTTTAATGGAGTAATATTTCTTTTCCATCTCTTGTCAGAGGTATACCCGCCGGCTGACCAAGTTGCAGCACCACTGTTGTATACAGCAAATAATTGGCTCTTCTTATACGTAATAACAGTTGCACCTGTCGCTGCACCTACATTATTTAGATAAAAAATACTATCAGAGCCCCCATCAAATGAAAAATCTACAAGACTTGAAGACGAAGTCCCACCAAAATATATTGCCCCATAACCACTTGCTTGGTTAATTTTTACAATTCTATTATCAAATTCTCCATAAATAAGAGAGTTTTCCCCCTGAGTTGAATTATCGATATAAAGCCTGTTATTAGAATCTGCAGAAGGGCCGGCACCATAACCAAGGCAAACATTTCCAGAGCCACTAGTTATCAATCGCCCAGAAAGAGAACCTATAACTACATTTTTAGCACCGACGTTAGCATCAGAGGCAGAATAACCAATTGCAACATTATCACTTGTTGTAGAGGTTCCTGACCCGTCTCCAAGAGCCATTTGGCCTATCGCTACATTATTATCTCCAGCGGTACTATCTCTCAACGCTCCATCACCAAGAGCAACATTATACTGCCCACTTTGTCTGTATCTTTGTGCATGATAGCCCAAAGCAACATTTTGATAGCCTGTTGTATTAGCGAACAAAGCCTCAACACCAACAGCTGTATTATAACTACCACTTGTGGCACTCCCCACGGTTCCAGTATTATAATACATAGCATTTATGCCGACAGCAGTATTATAAGAACCTGCTCCGTTTGCCCTCATTGCTCCACCACCTATTGCTGTGTTCCCAGAGCCAGTGTTACGAGTGGCTTCATCAACACTAGATAAAGAATTAGCACCCAATGAAG
>JAEYQN010000055.1 GCA_023409995.1 Cyanobacteria bacterium OH_CBB_238
GGCTCCTGCCCCATCGATTCTGGCAGCTTCATAAAGATCATCTGATATGTTTAGCATATTTGTGTAATACAACAACATACTATATCCTGTCCACTGCCATATATTTACAAATATGATACATCCCAACGCGATTTTGGGATCAGAAAGCCACCGCTGGCATAGCCCTTCTAGATGAATCATCTTTAACGTTTCATTCAGATACCCTCTGTTCGTTTCAAAGATCTTTGAAAAAATCTGCCCCACAATAGCGGGCGTCGCAATAATCGGCAGATAGATCAAAGTACGATAAAACTGTGAAAATTTTATTTTGCTCTTCAGGATAGTAGCAAAAAACAAACCTATCAAAGCCTGTATTATAATTGTAGTAAAAGCAAAAATAATAAAATTCTTAACGACCAGAAGCATGACCTTATCGCTTAGAACAGTACTGTAATTCTTAAGACCACTAAACTCTTTTTGTATACTTATTCCATTCCAGTCATAAAAACTAATCTGAATATTGTACGCGATTGGATATACAATAAATAGCAGATATAAAACTACTATTGGTAATATATACAGGTACCCTGTAATTCTCTGTCGCCTCATGCCGTGTCCTCTTTTACTGTCTTTTAATTGTCTTTGAAAAAGCCTCAATTTGTTCTGCAGCTTCCTCAGGAGTGAGCTGCTCAGCAGCAAGTGCCTGCAATTCATCGGTAATTTTTGCACTCAATTCTGCATATGAGATCGATCTGGTACCCGCTACATTATCAGAAGCATTTTCCAATACCACTTTAAGGGCATCCTGTCCATTCTCACTAAGCCCTTCGATCTTTAATTCCATATCCTTGCGGGATGGCATATATTCCAGATATTTATTTACAAGTAGATCCTGCCCCTCATTGACCATATAATCCATGAACTGAAAGGCCGCATCTTTTACCTTGGAATCTTTGTTCATGCATAATATAACATCCGTGGAAGCCGTTAGAGGACAGACCTTTCCGTCATTATTCCAATCAATCAGGAATATTCCATGATCTGCACCTTCTGAATGAAACACTTTTTGGGTATCCTCATCTGTAAGTGTAAACATATTTAATGCCCAGGAACCGTTAATGAACATTGGAATGCTACCTTCCTTTTGGAACATATCATTCACTTCATTGTATAAGGTCATACCAATAGCGCCATCTTGGAAAATACCATCTTTAAAACAGTTCTGCCAGATTCGAAAAGACTCGACCAGATCTGCATCTGTAAATGGTGTGTTTCCCTCTATAGCGGAATAAAGCTTGTCACGATTCACATCATTCGCAATACTCATCCATGCGTCAATATCTACCCAGGCATCTTTAGCACCAATTGCCAACGGGAATTGATTATTCTCTCTTAGCACCTTACTTACCTGTAAAAGATCATCATAAGAAGTGGGAACATCAAGGGAATAGTTAGCCAGCATAGCTTTATCCGCCCATGCAAAGCCCGCATAGGTAATACCAAGTGGAACACCATAGTACTTACCATCTGATTCCAGAGATTTCTTACATATATCATAAAATTTAAATTCCCAGTCATCTCCCCATGTATTTTTACAATAGGACGTGATATCTTCTTCAAAATCCCGGAATTCATTGTAATTGGTACCTGCACTGATTCCAAAAATATCAGGTCCTTCGCCACCCATTAATTTTACTTTCAGCTGTTCCATATGACTGCCTGAATCTACATAGACATAATCAATCTTAATATCGGGATTTTTTTCTTCAAAATCCGATATGATCTGGTAAATTGGGCTATCCGGACCTCTGTCGGCCGGATTCCATGTCTGAATCGAAACGACCGTTTGCTGGCTATCTGCCGACGTCTCTGTCTCTTTCACTGGATCTTTCTCTGGTTCACTACTTTTTGAACTACACCCTGTTAATACCATTCCTGTAATAAGAATTACAAGCAAGATCATCCTCATTAAATTCTTTTTCATCGTATCGTTTGCCCTCCCATAGCGTTTCCTCTTTTTTGCCACATGCTGACAGGATAAAAAACAGCGTCTATCCGTCACAATGAGTTGCCAAAATCTTTACTTTGCAAAGTATGTGTAGAATGTTTTGTCATCTAATTTCTAATAAACATTGTTTATTCTATTAAAATCTTATTCTATTTGCTGTATATAATATAGTTTCTTTTTTACTCTAAATGTGGCAATAATATAGTTTTTTCTTTCCATGAGATATAATCTGACACTATTTGTATGATCAGTTGAATGGGAGAATCGAATCTTAGCATTATGAATTCTTTGTAGTAAAATAAGAGTGAGATTGCATTTTAAGTGAAAAATAAGAAAATGAGAAAGATATTCTTTTATATCAAAGAAATTATTAGAATAGAAGCATTGATATATGCGTATCGTATCATGATAAAAAAAGCATGTCAATCCACGCTTTTTCACAAAATTGACAAGCCATCGATCTCATAGTATAATTTCGTATACATATCAAGAAATAGGAAAATAGGCTTAATGATCATATCAGCATGGTATCAGATATAGGAGTCCTCATGGAATTAAAAAGGTTACGATGTTTTTTGGAAGTAGCAAGATTGCAGAACTTTTCCAAGGCAGCAAAAGTAATGTATCTTTCTCAAACAGCTGTCAGTCAGCAGATAGCAGCTTTGGAGGAGATGATGCATGTCAAGTTATTTGAAAGAGATAAAAAAGAAGTGAAACTGACCATTGCAGGGGAAGCTTTTTTACCCGATGCCAAGCGTTTGGTAAAATTATATGATAACGCAGTCTTAAGAACACAAGCTTATGCACAAGGTGTCGATGGCATTATCAAACTTGGATTTTTTAGCATGTTAGACCGAGATATCATGAGCA
>JAEYQN010000099.1 GCA_023409995.1 Cyanobacteria bacterium OH_CBB_238
ACTATTGTGTCTGCTCCAAAATTTATTGTGGTAAAAGATTATGAAAACACAACATCTTTTATGGCTAACCACGTAATAGAAAATGGTTGGAAAGTTGATGATACCATAATACAAAAAGAACTTAAAGACGTTCCTATGAATAGGACTGATGGTATGGGACTTATTTCGTATGAGCAAGCTACTAAATGGGCGAAAGAAATGAAACTTGATTACGTTCCGTCACAATTTTGCGTAAGACAGAGTTATATCAAAGGAATGTTATGTGTGTTTCCTATTCATGAGTTTGCTAAAGAATACGGGAAGTTAGACAAATTAGGAAGATGTATGGTAGATACAATTTATGCTGACGAAAATGGAAATCTAATTAAAGCAAACTTGTTTGAATATGATGTAATTATAAGCGAATCTCAATTTAAGTTATGGGATAGTTATAAAAACATTGAATCATATCTGGAAAACTGCGAAAAAAATAAACTGTATTGGGGCGTTACATTAACATCACCAAAAGAAGCGAAACATATGTTGAAACTTAATTATCAATTTATACAGACACTTAATCTAAAAGAAAAAGACGTAGACAAATTAGCCTCTCAATTTGTTGAATGGATTAGTGGTGTATCGTACCAAAATAGATACTACATGTTACTATTTCTATTTGGTGTAAACAATGATGAGAAGAAAATAAATCAATTTCTTAGTAGCAGCGATAACTATTGGATAAAATCATTAATTATAAATGATAACGTAAAGAATGATAAATACATTCGTACAAAAATTCGTGAGCTGATTAAACACAAAATTGAAAATGCCTGTAAAGGGGATATATATGTAGATGGAAATTTTCAGGTAATTGTATCAGATCCATTTGGTTTTATGCAACATGTATGTGGACTTGATGTTACCGGATTATTAAAAGCTGATATGACTTACTCTAATTACTGGAATGAACGTGGAATAACAAAAGTAGATGCAATGAGATCCCCCCTTACTTATTTATCTGAGCATGTCATTCTTAATTTACAGAAAGATAAAGAAACAGAAAGATGGTATCGTTATTGCAAGTTAGGAATCATTCTTAATTATCATGGACACGAGACATTTAATTTCGCAGGCAGTGATTTCGACATGGATATTCTTGCAACGACACCAAACGACATTATGATAAAGTCAGTATATAAAAATGAGTTACCCGTAGTTTACGACGCTCCAAAGCCAGAGAAAATCAATTTTACAGAAGATGATTTGTATTTATCCGATACGTTCTCATTTGGTTCAATAATTGGCTCAATTACCAATAAGTCAAGTAATGGGTATGCTATTTTACCTATAATTGAAGAAAAATATGGGATTGATAGCCAAGAATATAGGCTGGTAAAATCGAGACTGCAACAATGCTGTAAGGCACAGTCCGCACAAATTGATAAAGCTAAAATAGGACGGGCAGTTAAGGGAATTCCCAAAACATGGACAAAACGAAATAAGTTTAAGCGAAATAAGTCAGGAAGAGTTATTGATAGACACGCTAAAAGAAAGCAATTATATAATTCTACTCTTCTTGATACGTATCCATACTTCTTTAGATATGTATACAAAGATACTAACAAGAGATATAAGAAATATATTGATGAAAAGAATGGTATATGTAAGCAAAAATTCAATTTATCTTTTAATGAATTAGAGTCTCTAAAAAGAAAAACAGATGAACAGAAAAAATTCATTACTGATTTTTATGAATACTGTCCCGTTACGATTAGCGATAGTCCTATGAATATGCTTTGCAAATATATTGAGGGAATTAATTTTAATATTTCGGAAAATACAAAAGTAGAAACGTCTGATTATGTTTATGACTTATATAAATGTAAACGTTATGATTATGAAGAATATTACGATTCTGTTGTAACTGAACTAAAAAAATATATGCAAGATCGAAGATTTGAAATGATTATGATTGCTTCAGACGAAAACGACGAAGATGAATACGACGAAGATAAAGTAAACTCTTCTTCTTTTGGCGTAAACATTGATGATTTAGTTGAAAGAATGAATAAAATCAATAACAATCCAAGAATTATTGTTAATTGCTTAGTTGATTATTTTTATAAAGAGAAGCCAATAAGAAATAAGGATATTTTATGGAAGTCGTATGGTAAATACATATATCGCAATATTGTAGAAAACACGGATATAAAAACAGTATTATTCCCATTCCCAACGGATGAAGACAATTATGATATATCTTACCTTGGATATAACTATAAATTACAGGAGGTACAAATTTAGTGGATTATAAATACAATGAACTGGATTATGCTAAAGAAATTTATGAAAAAGGATTTCAATCACAAAACCATCTACCAACCGAATTAAGGTTGGTAGCTACATATATGAGACGTGTATTAAATTATAAACCTAAAGATTTAAAAGAAAACTTTTACAAGTGGTGTGAGGAACACATTGATGGATATAATCGTGTTTTATACTACAAACCAATTAATAAGGCCATTAGTAATGCATCAAAAAAAGGTTCTTGTCTTGTGGTAGCGGAGCCAGTAAAAATATATCAACCTGAAATTGATTATATAATAAATTCAATAATTGTCGACGATGAGGGACGTAAGTATAAACATTCCAATGATTGTAAAAAACTCATGTTTACGCTCCTTGTAAGATCGAAATTAAACAAGCAATTATTTGAACAAAGAAATACAGATGAAAAAAAGAAATATAAAGGCACTTCATTTAGTGGTGGACAGAAAAAATATACAGAACTAAAGAAAATGGCAAAATTACCACAGAAGTTAAAAATTAATGAGGAAATTATTCATTATTTATATGTTTCAAACCAAGTTACACCCATGAATAGTGGAATTTTGAGATTAGATTTTATTGATGATATTTACAAAAATGTAAATATTAAAGATCTAGAATCAATCATGGAAATTGCAGACTTTGATAGAATTGGATGGTATTTTGATTTTTATAATGGGGATGAGAAAATAAAAAAATGTGAACTGTGTGGGAGTTTAATCAAGAATAAAAGTAAAACAAAACCACCAAAATATTGTGATGAATGTGCAAGAGAAATTAAGTTAGAACAACAAAAGGAAGCAATGAGAAGGCTAAGGATTGAAAAACGTGAAAAAATTTAAAGTCTTGAAATACTTGATTTTACTAGCTTTACAGAATTTTTATTTTTTTGTATATTATGGTAATAATGAACAAATTAAAGTTCTTCTATTTGTGCATATTTAATTATAAGCAGTCTTATATTTGAGAATCGCAAATGGATGTTTGTTAGATATGCACAATATATCAATCACATTATATACTATTTCATACAATACATAACATTAATAATTTTCATATTACTCTCTTTTCTAGGCTGGCGGTAATATTACGTTCTGTAGTATTATTGTCGGCCATTTTGCGTTAAATTTTGTGGATATGGCAGAGTCCGGCTTATTGCACTTGTCTTGAAAACAAGCATACAGAAATGTATCTGGGGTTCAAATCCCTATGTCCACGTTACTCAATATGAGAATATATACAGAAAGAAGGAATCAAACATATTACCAATTAGCAAAAATGAAGCATTTCACTTACGAGAAATCGGCATGGGTTCATTCGTGAAGGATAACAATAACTCAAGGTGGCACAAATATAGAGTTGTTACAGATCCTAGAGCATTAAAAGAATTAAACGGTTTTAGAGTATCAATTACTACTAAATCCAAGAAAAAGTAGGTATATCGTATGAAACCTAAACCCTCGCATTTTGTAATTGAGAAATGCAATGATTGTTTGCGTATAACTCGCATTGACAATGATAAAGATATGCATACGCATTGTCATAGCAGGAAATTAGCAAATACGATTGTTAAAAATGTGTGTGATGAAAAAATTCCACTACACTCTCATACTCGCACTTTAGAAAGTATGAGTAGGCTAACAACTAATACAAAATATAAGAATAAAATCTTAGAACTTCTTAAAACTAGGGAGCAAAAAGGCAATAAGCCCGATTATGTAAATCCTGGTGTAAAGAAGTCTTTTTAATTTGGAGGAAAAATATGATTACAAGCAAAACTACTACCCCATCTGTTCCAAAGAAAAATATATCAGTGAAGAATGTTCATTTTGAGAATGGATTAATTGTTGATGAGGAAGGTTCTATTTTAGATAGGTTACATGAATTTGTCGGTGACGATGAATTTAGTTTTAAAATCACACTAACTTTAGAAGAAGGGAATGAATAATAATAAATAAAAATGAATTTCTTAGAGAGCAATTAGAACTTCTTAAAAGAAAACAAACAGATGATACCTTGGAATGGCAAGATATAGCTGATTTCAGATCTGAATATGTTGGTCAATTAGAACACCGTGACACTTGCAGAAAAGGTAGCAAATTGTTATATGAGTTTATGGACGCTGGTTGGGTAAATGAGCCAAAAGAAGATAATTTAACAGTTGATTTTGGGAGTCCTACCGAGAAAATAGCCTTACAAAAAGAAAGAGTTAAAGTTCAAACTGAAAAATTAGAACTAAATAGATTTATTAGAGAGTATTCTAGGGATGAGCAAATTACCCAATACATAGTTAATGCTATTTGCAAATTAGAGCCTTTAACAATTCCAAAAGAAATTTACACAACCAGTAATCCAAGAGCACATGCACTTTGCTTTGGAGATACACACTTAGGAGCTGATTTTTGCATTAAAGGACTATTTGGACAAGTAATTAACGAATATAGTCCTGAAATCTTTGAAGAAAGAATGTGGAAACTGCTTGAGGATACAAAATCTATTATTAAAAAAGAAAATATTGATGTATTAAACGTATATGACTTTGCAGATTCAATAGATGGTATGCTTAGAGTCGGACAATTATTTAAACTCAGATATGGAGTTGTTGATCAGACGATAAATTACGCTAATTATATTAGTAATTGGTTAAATGAACTTTCAAAAGAAGTGGTTGTAAGATATCAAATGATAGTCGATGCCAACCATTCTCAATTAAGGCAATTAGGACAACCAAAGAATACGTTTAAAGACGATAATATGTCCAAGGTTATATTGGAATTTATAAAGGCTAGATTAGAAAATAACCCAAATATATCAATTATAGAAAATCCAACAGGAATGATATTCGATAATTTATGTGGTTATAATATCGTCGGAATACATGGTGAAGTAAAGAATATGGGTAATGCAATTAGAGAATTGTCTTCTATTCATGGAGTAGAAATTAATTATTTAATAGCAGCGCATTTGCATCACGGTAAGTATGAAGAAGTTGGTATGGATACAGAAGTAATTAATATTCCTTCTGTTGTCGGAGTTGACGATTATAGTTTATCATTGAGAAAGACTTCTAATCCTGGAGCAAAACTATTTGTATTTGAAGAAGGAAAAGGCAAGAATATAGAGTACTACATTAAATTAAATTAAACCAAGACTTAGTAGTGTCACAGCTACTAGGTCTTTTTACATTGAAAGGAAGTGAAGATTATTGAATGGTATTAATGCAAAAAGAAGTGATGATATAAGTGATGTAATGTGGCAGGAAGTAAACGAATTTAATAGAAATATGGTACAAGAATACCTTGACAATCAAGCTGAACTTTCCGTCAAGACAAAGATTGCTTATGAATCCGGATTAAAAATATTTTTCTATTGGGTTAAAGAACATCTTAATAACAAAAGTTTTTTAGAAATAAAGAAAAAAGAGTTTGTTAGGTATTTAAACTGGTTAACTAATCGTGGAATGTCTGATTCTGCTATTAAATTCAAAAAATCTTGTGCAAGTGCTTTTTGTAATTATATTA
>JAEYQN010000118.1 GCA_023409995.1 Cyanobacteria bacterium OH_CBB_238
AGAAGAAAAAGGATTTTCAATAGCAGAAGCGTTGATAACGTTAATGATAGTGAGTCTGATATTAGCAGCAGTGTTACCTGTGGTATCAAAGAAGAGTAAAACAAGTGATGCGATATGGCATTATGTAGTTTCTGGAACTGGAGCAAATTCAGATGTATATTATGGAGCATCAAATTCGCAGAGTGCAATAATAGGAAATACATCAGCACCGGATTCATCAAAGGGAAGCAGATTGGTGATAGTAACACCAGAGGATAGTAGTGGAGATACAATCCAAAGATCATTAATAGACTTTTACCAAAAGACCTCTACAGGTATGACTAATATTGGCAGGATTGCTTTTGATGATACTACTGACGTCTCTGGGAACAATATTGGAAATATTGCTATAGGTAAAAATGCGCTCATCAAAAATCTTGCTCCTTCTGGAAACAATACAGCAGTTGGATACTCAACGCTGTCTTCTAATACTCAAGGATGGGGTAACACGGCAGTTGGCACAGAAGTAATGGTCAAAAATATTTCAGGGAATGAAAATATTTCACTTGGTGATCATTCATTGTACAGTAATACAACTGGATATCAGAATGTTTCTGTCGGCAGAGCAGCAATGTATTTTAATTCATACGGTTCAGGAAATACAGCAGTTGGTTATTATTCTTTAGCAGGATATTCAATTTCTCGCTCAGACGAACAAACAGGAAGTGCAAATACTGCAATAGGAGAATTTTCTCTTTTTTCCAATATAGATGGTTCATCAAATACTGCCGCAGGAAGTCATTCTCTATATTGCAATACAAATGGTTATAGTAATACAGCAACCGGTATATACGCTTTATTTTCTAATAAAAATGGATATCATAACACAGCAGACGGAGCCAACGCTTTATATTCTAACAGAACAGGTAGGGCAAATAAAGCAGCCGGAAGTGGTGCTTTGTACTCTAATCTAACAGGTAATCAAAATACAGCAGATGGGGCCTACGCTTTAAAGATAAATGAATCAGGTTCTTATAATACTGCGAGTGGATATTCATCTATGTATTCCAACATTGATGGCTCCTCTAATACGGCAATAGGTGTGGAAACATTGTTCTCAAATACCTCAGGTTCCAATAATATTGCAATTGGTTATAGATCTGGCGATGAAACTAATAGTAGCAACAAACTCTATATAGAAGGACGTGGATTGACTTACAAAGGGGATAACGCTCTTATATATGGGGATTTTGATAAGAGATTTTTAAAGATAAACTCAGGAGCTAGTGGTGCAGTTTTATTTGGAAATGATCCTTCTTTACCATATGTAACCTATGATATGAATTTTGATGGCGGTATTGACGGAACATATGCATTTAATAATATAGGTGCATCAACTGGTTATACAGGGATCAGATACAAGGGTGAAGAACGTTTCACCGTTTATAACGGCGGTGGTGCGTATATATATGGTCCTCTGTATGTAAATGGAAATATTATTGCTGCAGGTACAATTACTCCATCTGATAAAAGATTAAAAAATATAAAAGGCAACTATGACCTCGGCCTGGAAAGAATCTTGAATCTAAAAGTAAAAGAATATACATTTAAAAGCACTAGTAAAGATGTTTATGACAAAAGAAAACACACAGGAGTTATTGCTCAAGAATTGCAAAAGATAATCCCCAATGCGGTAGTGGAAGGCCCAGGAAATAACAAATACAAAACACTACTATATATTGATTCTAACGAAGTATTATTCACCTGCGTGAACGCAATTAAACAACTATATTCAAAATTTGTTAATATCCAATCTCAAATACATTCACTAAACAACAAAATTTCTAAATTAGAAAAAGAAAATAAAGAATTACAAATAAAAATGTCACAACTAGAAAAAGAAATAAAAAACATTAAAAAATAGTAAGAGTGCAGCGATTTTATATACAATTATATGCCCATGTAAACTAATGTAACAAACAACATTAAAACACTTAAGATATCTTCTAAATGAGTCGAAGTATAAAATGTAAGTAATAATGGGATACGGCAAATGAGTCTTAATATAAACGGATATTCTTCATCTTTATACAACACTCAAGCTCTTGATACTAAAGCAATCAAGGATATAACTAGCCAAATCCTTAATGCTGAAGAAACTCAAACAAAAACAGTTGATTTAGACACATTAAATCTTTCTAAATTTAACAGAGTAAATCTTGGTGTTGACTTATACACAAACAAAACAACAGCTCAGCAAGCTTCTCAAATTGCAGTAAGAAACTCTGATGTTGATGTAAATTTAAACAACCAAAATTTCTTAACTAATGTTCAATACTTAAAATCACAAGCTGCTCTTAGCGCATTCAGCACAACCAAAGAAGCAGAAGGCAAAATAGCAACAGCTATAGCAGAAGCTTCTCAAGTAAATTTAAAAGAAATATTTGCAGTTCCACAAGCAGCACAAATATTTGAAGCTCAAAGTTCAAACAAAGATAAAAAAGGTTCTAACCCTTTTTCTTACCAAAGACAATCTTCTTCTGACGAAGAAACTTCTTCAAATGAATCACTAAGCATTTTTGCCTAATAAATTATTACTTAATTTTTAATGATGAGCCTTCTCATCATTTTTTTTTGCAAAAAAAAGAGTCCTAATTGGACTCTGATTTCGGAATGAAATTTTTTGTAATTCCTCGTCGTGAAGTAAAGTGTAGTGTGTGTAAAAGTATAGTTTAGTTGTAAATAAAGCCCTAATTCTCTTTCCTCTAATATAATTCTTGTTTCCTATTTAAAATTATCCAAATAGGATTCTTTTCTCTCCAATAATTTTTTAATTGTCTCTCTCGTGTTGCTCTCTCTTTGTGGTCTTAACCGTTTGGTTTGTTTATCTCTCGTACTTTAATAAAGTATTTTTGATATAAAAAATTGCTCTTTTGTATTGATTAAATATATATCTTTGCAACATTACTTAACATATTGTTCCAAAGAGTAAATATACCAACTAAGAAGAAGAGCAGATTATACTCTTCTTCAATAATTAATATAAATTGTCTATGCTTCTACTTGTTTCTTTTTTGCAATTGCATCTTTTGCTTTTATTCCAAGAGCAATCCCAACAGGAGAGCCGATAGCCCTTGCAAGATACGTGGTAAAACCTAATGCATTTGTTTTCATAATCTTTCTAGACAAACCTGTCTCCAAAAGCTCTTTTGCAATTTTATTTCCCTTAATGCTTGCCATTCCTTCTTCCAGTAGCGTCGGCAGAAATGCTGCAAACGTGAGTTTTCCTGCATTATTCTTAATAAATGTTGTAGATTTATCCACCATACCTTTTGGCTCCTCCCCTGAAGCTTTTTTAGTCTTAAATAATCCAATCATTGCAATTGGAAGAGCTAAAATTGTTAAAGGTTTGCTTTTATGCAGAACTTTACTAACCTTGCCTAAATTCGCATTAAGAGCATGTCCAGCTTCATGAAACATAACCAATCCAAGTTTTTTTTCTGGCATTATAATCTTTTTTGAAACAATGGTATAACAAGCATTTTCTCCGTTTTCAAATTCTGATTGAACACTTTTAATTATCATATTACTCAATGATTTAGGCAATATTTTCAAAAGTTTCTTGCTTTGAAGTTCTTTTTGAAATATTTTAGCAATTTCGTCCGAATTCTCAGAAGTCGCCCTTAAAATACTCACCCCTTTTGCGGCCAAACCTTTTTTGCCAATAGCTTTATTTAAGGCTTCGTCAATTAATGCGAATTCATCTTTTGTAAGAGACTTGCTTATATTTGTCATTTTATCCAAGACTTTTGCAGAAAGGAGCCCATGTGGTAATTGGTACACATTTGCAACAGTAGACCCCAAAAGGAATCCTCCAATGCAAGCTATATTTCCAGGCTTTCTATATTGATTTTCTTTTGAGTTAATTGAAAGCATAGTCCCTTCCTTTATTCAACATTCTTATATAAGAATAAAGTGCATAAAATAATTGAATTGCTATATTAAAAACAAATTTAACTTATATTAGAAATATTTTCACTAAAGAAAGAATCATGGCTCTTAACATTTTTTAACAAGCACTTATTCAATAATAGCCTGTTTTATTCTTTCTAAACATGCCTGAGAGCTATGATGCCATTCTCGATATGAAACTCTAACAATTTTCATGCCTGAACGTTCAAGTATTGTATGTTTTTTAACTTGTGAACAATTTATCTTTTTTGAATCCTCTAAACCATCACACTCTATAAGAATTGTCGTACCTATTGGATCTCTTACAATCAGATCTGTACTAAAGCCAGCAAGTTCCATACCTGCGATAACCTCAAATCCCTCACATCGAAGGAAATCTGCAACAATTCTTTCAAATTTATTTTTATATATGTTTTCATCAAGCTTGACTTTACACTTAACTGCAAGATTTGAAGTTTCTTCATTATTCTCAGCTAATTCTTTTAAATTATTTCTTGATTCATAAGCTTGGACATATTCTATATAATCCCTTAAGAGTCCAGCAGGTAATGACTTGGGATCTTTTGATAAGAAAGAAATCATTTTCTTCCTTGCTCTTGTTATTGCAACATTAAATAAATTTGGTTTTTGTAAAAATGTTAAACTTTGCACAAAACTATTGTCAGCCACTGTCCAAGAAATTATCATAATGTCTCGCTCATCTCCCTGAAAAGTATGTGCCGTACCAACCTCGATACTGTGCTTTCTTATAGTTGTCTCTGAGAATACTTTTGACAAAGCTTTTTGCAAAAGATCAACTTGTCCTCTAAATGGCGAAATAATACCAATAGAAACAGGTTCTTTGTCTGTTTGCTCTTGTTCATCTTCCAATATGATCTCATGCAATCTCTTTATAATTGCTTCGGTTTCGGCCATATTTCTAGTTGTCTCACGATCAACCTTACCATCTGGAACTAAACAAAGTTCAAGAACATCCTTCTTGTCCAAATTTTTGGTCATAACCCTCATTCTTGCGCCATAAAATTCACTATTACTAAAATCAATAATTGGGGCAAAACTTCTAAAGTGTTCATCCAACAAAACAGGGCTAGTTGAATAATAATTTGCCAAGTCAAACATGGAATTTGTCCTGAATCTCCACATCAATTGATATTTATCAGGGATTTCATATTGACTCA
>JAEYQN010000018.1 GCA_023409995.1 Cyanobacteria bacterium OH_CBB_238
TTCCCTACTGCTGCCTCCCGTAGGAGTATGGGCCGTGTCTCAGTCCCATTGTGGCTGATCATCCTCTCAAACCAGCTACTGATCGTCGCCTTGGTAGTCCATTACACCACCAACTAGCTAATCAGGCGCAGGCTCATCCTTTGGCACCAGAGTTTTCAAGATAAGTATTTCAACTTAGCTCATATGGGGTATTAGCAGTCGTTTCCAACTGTTGTCCCCCTCCAAAGGGCAGATTTCCTACGTGTTACTCACCCGTCCGCCACTTTCCACTGACCGAAGTCAGCTTCTCGTTCGACTTGCATGTATGAAGCACGCCGCCAGCGTTCGTCCTGAGCCAGGATCAAACTCTCCATTGTCAGAAAAGTTTATGTCCATCATTACATTCAAAGAATGTAATTGCTCGACTTGCTTCTTGTTTTGTCCGTTCATTTATTTATAAATCAACAGGTATATATATCGTTTTCAGCTATTCTGTTTTCAAAGTTCAATTTAATTTTTGGACAGCAAACTAAGCTCTTCTTAGTAAACTCAATTGCCATTCCTTAATTTTCACTTGAGATTGTCGCCTTAGCGACGTTCTCTATCGTATCACTACAAAGTTTATTGTCAACTTCTTTTTTTAAATTTAGTTTTCAATTTTCTTTGAGTCACCTTTTTAGGGGCAAGATTAATATTATCACTACAAAGTTTATTGTCAACTTGTTTTTTAAATTTATTTTTCAAGATTTCAACTGTTAGTTTTTCCGATGAAAAACTCGCTTTGTTAGCGCCCACCTAGGCGGTGGAATCTATCGTATCACCACAAAGTTTAATGTCAACCCTTTTGAATTAATATTCTATTATCAAGTTTGACTTTGCTCTTCCTTGAAGTGGGATTAACTCGCTTCGTGGTCAGTAGCGATTGACTACTTTATTAATGTATATCAAAGACTTTTTTTTTACAAGTCCCTTTTTTCATGTTTTTTAAACATTTTTTTGAGCAAACAGCATGCATTAGTCATAGTAAGCGTTTTGGGATTTACAAAACTTTATAGTGTTGTAGATATTTGAAATCTCAGCTATTATATCAACGTAAGATTAAGTATATACATGTATAGGAAGGGTTATTATTATGGCAAGAATTATACGTCCAACATGGGCAATTAGATGTGTTCAATCCAGTTGTAGGGAATTATTTGAAGTAGTTGCTTTAGAAGAAGGTAAGCAACAAGAAGTTGTTTGTCCTGGCTGTGGGGAGCACTATTTATATCCGCCACTGTCAACTGATGAGCAAGCAAATAATTAAATCTACATGTACTTTTATAATACTAATAAAAGATACAACCAGTTTAGTGAACATTTAAAGCATGTGTTTGGAGAAAAAGTTTATAAAGTAACTTTAGATGCAGGTTTTTCATGTCCCAATAGAGACGGCTCTCTTTCAACAGAGGGCTGTATTTTTTGTGATGAAAGTGGAAGCTTTTCTCAACTATATTCAAATAAATTAAGTGTCAAAGACCAATTGGATATAGGTATATCTAAAATTAAAGACAGATATAAAGCAAAAAAGTTCCTGTCTTATTTTCAGGCATATTCAAATACTTATAAAAATATTAATGACTTAAAAAACATATATGATGAAGCCCTAACAAATAAAGACGTAGTAGGTTTATCCATTGGAACAAGGCCTGATTGTATTGATGAAGAAAAGTTAGACTTAATATCCAATTACACCCATGACTATTACACTTGGATAGAATATGGATTACAAAGTGTGCATGACAAATCTCTAAAATTTATAAATCGGGGGCATAATTTTAAATCATTTGAAAAAGCATGCTTGTTAACTAAAGAGCGAAACATAAATATTTGTGCGCATGTGATACTTGGACTGCCAACAGAAACCGCAGAAGACATGCTTCAAACAGCAAAAACAATTGCTAGCATGGGCTTAGAAGGAGTAAAAATACACCTTTTATGTATTCTTGAAAATACAAAATTAGCAGACATTTATCATCGAAATGGATTTAACGTCATGTGTGAAGATGAATATGTAGACCTTGTGTGTAACTTCCTAGAACTACTTCCAAAAAAGATGACTATTCAACGTCTTGCCGGAAATGGGTTAAAAAGCGAACTAATCCAGCCTAAATGGCTCTGTAAAAAATTTGAAACTCTAAATAAGATTGACAACGAACTGGAACGTAGAAATTCATGCCAAGGGTTAAGATTTACTTAAAGCCTTTAATTTATTCAAATCTTCAACTTCTCTATCAGTTAACAAATACTCCTTGCCTAAAATCTTTGAAAAAAGCATGACTTTTGCATACGCTTCAGCCGTATCTATTTTATAATATGCATGTTTAAGAGAAGAATCAGCAGCAATTATGCCATGATTTGCCATTAAAACAACCTCTCTATTTTGAAATTCGCTTGCTGTATATTCTACCAAAAGATCTGATGATGGCATGGCATATTTCGCAACAGGAATTTTTCCAAAATAAAGAACATTTTCTGCAAGGCATGCTTTATCCATGTCAATTCTTGCAACCGCAAAAGAAGAAACAGCAGGGGCATGGCAATGAACTATAGCATTAAGATCAGATCTAAGTTTGTAAATTGCAGCATGCAGTTTTTTTTCTGAAGAAGCCTTCTTCTCTGATTCTACTTCATTTAACTCATTATCGATAAGAACTATTTCGTCATGGGTTAAATCGCCTAAAGCAGATCCTGACGTCGTAATCAATATTCCGTCATTAGTTTTAACGCTGATATTTCCTGACGTACCATACGTTAAGTTTTTCCCGTCCAGTCTCTTACCTATATCAATTATTTCATCTTTTATAATATTTATATTCATATACACCTCAGAAAGATTCTATCAAAATTTTATATTTTGGGCATTTTATTTTTGTTTGATATAATTTATTACATGTTTTTATCACAAATAGAATTAAAAAATTTTAGAAACTATGAAAATATTTTATTGAATTTTAATTCAAATAAAATTTTAATCATAGGAAAAAATGCTCAAGGCAAAACAAACCTTTTAGAATCAATTTATTATTTATCCAGTCTTAACTCAATAAGGGCAAAAACAGATAATGAATTAATAAAATGGGAAAAAGAGTTCTGTCAAATTAAAGCAGAATTCTCAAAAAATGGTTTTGAATCTAGCATTGAAGTAACAATAAATCCTCCTAAAAAGAAAATATTAAAAATAGATGGGATTAAAAAAACTAAATCCTCAGAATTTTTATCTGCATTATCAACGGTAATATTCACAACTTCAGATTTACTTCTCTTAAGAGGGACGCCAGAAGACCGAAGAAGGTGGCTTGATTTAGCAATAGGTCAAATATATCCTGCATATTTTGATAGAATTAGCAAATATAACAAAATAAAAACTCAAAAGAACAACTACTTAAAAGAATTAAAAGGAAATATAAATGTAAACACAGACATATTAGATGTTTGGAACAATCAACTTGCGATAGCCGGCTCTAATATATTATATCTAAGACTAAATTTTATTAAAGAAATTTCACGAGTTGCAAACGATAAACATTCCCAAATTTCGGTAAATGAACATTTATCATTAGTATATAATTCAGGAATCGTTGGAGACTATAGCGCAGATACAAGTAATTTTTATACAAATCACGAAATCCTTGAATCGTTTTGCCAAAAATTAAATGAAAAAAAATTAGAAGAAATTATAAGGGGACAATCAATAGTTGGTCCGCACCGAGATGACATTTCATATTATATTAATGGTATAGATTCTAAAAAGTTTGCCTC
This sequence comes from Cyanobacteria bacterium OH_CBB_238, assembly GCA_023409995.1. Classification (GTDB taxonomy): domain Bacteria; phylum Cyanobacteriota; class Vampirovibrionia; order Gastranaerophilales; family Gastranaerophilaceae; genus JAEYQN01. The sequence goes on from JAEYQN010000018.1 coordinate 3,781, forward strand.
ACAAGGTCAGCAGAGAACCATTGTTTTGGCTCTCAAACTTGCTGAACTAGAATTAATAAAAACAAAAACAGGAGAAATAGCCATGTTACTTTTAGATGATGTACTGGCTGAACTCGATAATACAAGACAAAACTTCCTCTTAAATGCAATCGGAGAAAATGCACAAACAATAATTACATCTGTTGATACTTTGCACTTTGACAAAGACTATTTAAAAGATGTTGAGATTTTCCATATATCTTCAGATAAAATTGGCACAAAATAAAAGAACAAACACTTTAATAAATGTTTGTCCTTCTAAAATTAGTAACACGGTAAGATTTTTTACTTTAGATATTTAGATAGTTTTTTTACAAATTTTGCTACTTGTGTATCTGGCACTCCATCAATATAAACGAAAGGTTTAGATTTTATGATTTTTCCGCCTGAAGAATATGTATCTTGTGTAATATGACCTATAGTGACACCTGCTTTATCAAGATCATAAGTAAAAGCATTTTTCATTTTAGCTGGAACGATATCAGCTTCCATACGGCCCTGTAAAACCCGCCCTTTACTTACAAAAGAATCCTGAGACTTATCCGCAACATTAAATGAAACAGTGCCTGTATTTGTTTCCTTATCAAACTTAACAATAGGATTTTTAACTCCGAATGACCCAAAAGACATAACTAACTCCTTTTCTAAATTTTTAACGCTGAATCAATTTTATAGATATACATTAATAAAACAAAAAATAAGCAAATCATGATAAAACATTCAATTCTATTCTGCTCTGTTTTGTTTTGTTTTGTTTTGTTTATTGTTATGATTGCACTTCAACAAATAAAATCAAATTTACATTTCTTCACAAAAAAAGAGCCTTAAAAAGGCTCTTTTTAAATATTTAAAGTTAGAACTAGAAGTTCAAACCACCTTCTCTAGCTGCATCAGCTAAAGCAGCAATTCTGCCATGATACAAGAAACCGCCTCTATCAAAGACAACATCAACAATTTTCTTTGCGGCTGCTTTTTTTGCTAAAGCTTCACCAACAATTTTTGCTGATTCAATGTTTCCACCGTGAGAAACTTTATCTCTCAAATCTTTATCAATTGAAGATGCTGAAGCCAATGTTACATGGTTTACATCGTCAATGATTTGCGCATAAATGTGCTTTGTACTTCTATAAACTGCCAATCTTGGAGCTTCAGTAGTCCCTGACAATTTAACTCTTATTCTTCTGTGACGTTTTTGTGAATGTTCTTTTCTATTTTTAGCTTTTATCATTTTATTATCCTTTCGCCTAAACCTTCTTACCTATGCAAGGGTTTAATTGGGCTTATTTATCTACTTTTTACCCGTTTTACCAGCTTTTCTTCTGATATATTCACCTTCGTATTTAATACCTTTACCTTTATAAACTTCAGGTGGTCTTTTACTTCTAATTGCAGCAGCTATATCACCAACTGTTTGTTTATTAGAACCAAATACTTTAATTTTAGTATTTGCTTCAACTTCAATTTTAATTCCTTCAGGAGCTTCAACATTTACAGGATGAGAATATCCAAGTTGTAAATTGAGTGTTGAACCTTGAACAGCAGCACGATAACCGACACCGACTATTTCAAGTTTTTTCTCAAAGCCTGTTTTAACTCCGTTGATTGAATTAGCAACTAAGGTTCTTGATAAACCATGTAAAGATCTTGTGGTTCTTGATTCATCAGCTCTTGTTAACACTACTTTATTATCTTCAATTGTAATTACAATTTCAGGACGTATTGTAACAACTTCTATACCTAATGGACCTTTAGCTGTAACTGTTTGACCATCAAGTTTTACTTCAACGCCTTCTGGAATTATAATAGGTAATTTGCCTATACGTGACATTATTTTATCTCCAATTAATTTCTATTATTCTAACTAGGGTTAGTTCAACTACCATACGTAGCAAAGAATTTCCCCACCAACATTTTCTTTTCTTGCTTTTCTATCAGTTAAAAGCCCTTTACTTGTTGTAATAATTGCAATTCCCAATCCACCAAGTACTTGTGGCAGATTTTTTGATTTACAATAATTTCTTAAACCTGGCTTAGAAATTCTTTTTAAGTTTGAAATAACTGGTTTTGCTTTCTCATCATATTTCAATTCAATTTTAAGAACTTTAAATTTATCAACTTCTTTAACTTCATAAGAAGTAATATAACCTTCTTCTTTTAACAGCTTAGCTAATTCTACTTTTAATTTTGAACTAGGCATTTCAACTGTTTCATGTGAAACGATATTCGCGTTTCTAATTCTTGTTAGCATATCTGCTATTGGATCTGTATTCATTGTTTATTCCTTCTCTTTCGGAACAAATGTTCCTATCTACTTACTAAAATATAATCTAGCAGTATAGAAAAAGTTTATCGTAATTAAAAAAGATAATTACCAACTCGCTTTAACTACACCTGGCAAAAGTCCTCTATGAGCCATTTCTCTTAAGTGAATTCTGCATAATCCAAAATCTCTATGAAAACCATGAGGTCTACCACAAATAGAACATCTATTATGCAATCTTACTTTAGGATACTTTCCTTGCGCTGCAAGTTCTGCTCTTTTAAGTTCTTTATTCATCATTGCTTTTTTAGCCACGTTGTACTCCTTTGTTATTTCTTAAATGGCATTCCAAGCTCTTTCAATAGAGCTCTGGCTTCTTCGTCAGTCTTGGCAGTTGTAATAACTGATATATTCATCCCAAGAACTGATTCTACTTCATCAAAAGTAATTTCCGGGAATAAAGATTGTTCTTTAAGTCCCAATGTATAATTTCCTCTTCCATCAAAACTTTTAGCACTTACGCCTCTAAAGTCACGAATTCTAGGAAGAACTACGCAAATTAACTTTTGAAGAAAATCATACATTCTTTCACCTCTAAGAGTGACCATACATCCGACTGGAGAACCTTCTCTTAGTTTAAAGGCAGCTATTGATTTTTTAGCTTTTGTTGCAACAGCTTTTTGCCCTGAAATTTTTGTTAATTGTTTAACAATAGATTCAGCCAACTTAGAATTATGACATGCTTCACCAACACCCATATTAATAACAACTTTATTCAGAGTTGGGATTTGATGGTCATTTTCGTATTTGAATTGCTCTTTTAAAGCTTTCTTTACATCTTCTTGATATTTAGATCTTAAGTTTTTTGTAACTGTCATTTCTCTTTCCTTCTCGTAGAATGCATCTTCATTTTACTACAAAAATAAGATGCCCATACACTATACGTCTAATTGTTCTCCACATTTTTTACAAATGCGAATTTTTTTCTCATCAACAATACTATGTTGTACTCTTGTTGCCTTCTCGCAACTTGGGCAATATAGCATTACTTTTGAAGAATCCATAGCAGCTTCCATTTTGATTAATCCACCTTGAACACCTGCCATTGGGTTAGGCTTAACTGCCTTAGTTATCATGTTTACACCCTCAACAATAACTTTGTTTTCAGAAGTAACTACACTTTTAACGTTAGCAACTTTTCCTTTGTCTCTTCCGGCAACTACAACAACTTTGTCGCCAGTTTTAACATGTAAATTGTGTTTTTCAACTTGTTTTTTTTGTCTTTTCATCTTATATATCTCCTAAATTACCTCTGGAGCAAGAGATATTATTTTCATATAATTTTTATCTCTCAACTCACGGGCAACAGGTCCAAATACACGCGTACCTCTTGGGTTGCCATCCTTATTGATTATAACTGCAGCATTTTCATCAAATCTGATAACTGAACCATCAGCTCTCTTGATGTCAGCCTTCGTCCTAACTACAACTGCTTTCACTACATCTGATTTTTTAACAGCCATATTTGGTGTAGCATCTTTAACTGTTGCTACGATAACATCTCCTACATGCGCATATTTTTTATTAGAACTTCCCATTACGCGGATGCATAACAGCTCTTTTGCACCTGTATTATCTGCTACTTGTAATCTAGTTTCCTGTTGTATCATTTTATTTCGTCCTTTGGAATTTTACTTAACTCTACAGCTAACTACTTAGCTTTTTGAACTACTTCAACAACTTGCCAACGCTTGTCACCAGAAATTGGCTTAGATTCAACGATTTTTACAATATCGCCTTCTTCACACTTATTTTCAGCATCATGCGCTTTATAGTTTTTAGTTGTTTCTATAATCTTCTTATATTTTTTGTGTGGGTTATATTCAGCAACTTTGACAACTGCTGTTTTTTCCATTTTGTTGCTTACCACAACACCTTGTTTTTCTTTCTTAGGCATATTTTCTAAAACCTCTTAATTATTTATTTTGCTACTTGTTTTTCTCTAATGACAGTTTTAACCTGAGCAATTAGCGTTTTAACTTGCCCTATTTGAGCAGTATTTTCTAATTTATGCAAAGATTTTTGTAACCTAAGATCGAATAGTTGTTTTTTAAAATCAACCACTGCATCTTGTAGTTCTTCAACTGTTTTTTCACGCATTTCTTGTAATTTCATTGTCTATCACCTATTTCTCAATAATTCTTACTTTGATAGGAAGTTTTTGAGCAGCAAGCTGAAGAGCCTCAATAGCTACATCTCTTTGAGAGTATTCCAATTCAAAAAGAACTCTACCTGGTTTAACTACAGCTACCCAGTACTCTGGCGATCCTTTACCTTTACCCATACGAGTTTCTGCAGGCTTTGCTGTAATCGGTTTATCAGGGAATATCTTAATCCATACATTCCCACCTCTTTTAATCTGACGGGTCATTGCTCTTCTTGCAGCTTCTATTTGTCTACTTGTAATCCAAGCCGGATCACAAGCCTGCAAGCCAAAGCTTCCGAATTCGAGTACTGTACCTCTGGTTTCAGTACCTTTCATTCTTCCCTTCATCTTTTTACGATATTTTGTTTTTTTGGGCATTAACATGGTTGTTTTTCGCTCCTAATTGTTATCTGTATTAATTTTCTTCCGTTTGGGCTTGAGCGCCTCTTTTTCTTCTTCTTCCGCCCAGCTGCTTTTCTTCGCTTGAATTAGAATTAGAAGATTTTTTTGTTTTGATATTTTGATCTGCTTTTTCACCAGGCATTAAGTTACCTTTGAAAACCCAAACTTTAACACCGATTTTACCCATTATTGTATCCGCTTCTGCAAACCCATAATCTACGTCAGCTCTTAAAGTTTGAAGAGGAATTCTTCCTTCTTTTACCCATTCAGATCTTGCAATTTCTGCTCCACCAAGTCTACCTGAAACCATTATTTTGATTCCCTGAACACCTGATCTCATTGTTCTTTGAACTGCTTGTTTCATTGCTCTTCTAAATGCAATACGTTTTTCAAGTTGTAGTGCAATTGATTCAGAAACTAATTGAGCATCTGCATCAATTCTTGCAACTTCAACAACATCTATTGAAACTGTTTTATTAATTAATTTAGCAACAGCAGCTCTCAGCTCTTCAATACCTTGACCGCCTCTACCAACTACAATACCTGGCTTTGCGGTAACAACTGTAATGATTACATTTTGAGCTTTTCTATCAATCAAAATTCTTGATATACCAGCTGTATATAATTTTTTCTTTATAAACTTTCTGATTTTAGCATCTTCTGCTAAGAACTCTGGATAATTCTTTTTAGCAAACCATGTGCTTAACCAGGGTTGTATAATACCTACTCTAAATCCGGTTGGATGTGTCTTCTGTCCCAAAGTTATAGCCTCCTATTTTGAACTTTCTGTAACTTTTACTGTCAAATGAGATGAACGCTTAAGCCTCTTGTACATTCTACCTTGAGCTCTACACATACCTCTTTTGAGTGTTGTACTTTCATCAGCGAAGATCTCAGAAACTTTCAAACCTTCAGCCTTTGCACCAAATTTTTCAGATGCGTTAGCTATAGCAGCATTCAAGTTTTTTTCGACAACTCTAGCCGCAAAATATGGCATAAATTTCAAAATTTTGATAGCTTCTGTAGCCGATTTGCCTCTAACTTCGTTAATTACTCTACGTAATTTTCTAGCGGGCATTCTTATATCAGTTTGTTTTGCCTTAGCTTCCATAATTTACTTCCTTTTTGCAGTTTTATCTTGACCAGCGTGACCTCTGTATAATCTTGTTGGTGCGAATTCGCCCAACCTGTGGCCAACCATTTGTTCTGTAACATACACTGGAACGTGAGTTTTTCCGTTGTGTACAGCAATTGTATGTCCCAACATGTCAGGAACTATCATAGATGCTCTAGACCATGTCTTTATTACTTTTTTGTCTCCAGCTGCATTCATCTTTTCGATTTTAGATTGAAGCGCTTCTTGTACATATGGGCCTTTTTTTAGTGAACGAGCCATTAAATATCTCCTTTATTAGCGTTTTCTTCCTCTGACTATGTACTTGTCAGAAGCTTTGTTAACTTTTCTAGTCTTTCTGCCAAGTGCTGGTTTACCCCAAGGTGTTTTTGGGTGTCCACCAGGACCAGTTTTTCCTTCACCACCACCGTGCGGGTGATCGCAAGGGTTCATTGTAACACCTCTTACTGTAGGTTTGATACCCATATGACGTTTACGACCAGCTTTACCAATTTTCATATTCTTGAATTCAGCGTTGCCAAGTGTACCTATTGTAGCTAAACACTCTTTTCTTACCATTCTCATTTCTGAACTTGGAAGTTTGATAGTAACATAATTACCATCCTTAGCCATTAATTGTGCGCTTCCGCCTGCTGTTCTGACAAGCTGCGCTCCATTACCCGGAACCATTTCTATATTGTGAATAATAGTACCAAGAGGAATAAGCTCCAATGGAACAGTATTTCCAACCTGAATATCAGATTCAGGACCAGATACTATCGTATCTCCAACATTTAGTCCATGTGGTGTTAAAATGTATCTTTTCTCACCATCAGCATATATAACAAGAGATATTCTAACGTTTCTATTTGGGTCATATTCAACAGTTTTAACAACTGCAGGTATTCCAAATTTATTACGTTTAAAATCAATTATACGGTATGCTTTTTTATGTCCACCACCCTTATGGCGGCAAGTAATTCTACCTGTATTATTTCTTCCAGATTTCTTCTTTAATGAAACAAGCAAAGATTTTTCTGGCGTTGAAGTTGTAATTTCAGCAAAATCACTCTTTGTCATTCCTCTTTGACCTGGAGAAGTTGGATTTATCTTTCTAATACCCATCGTATTATGCTCCTATCAATTCTTCTATAGGTTCGCCCTCAATAGTAACTATGGCCTTTTTGCCAGATTGAGTTCTACCTACTGAATAGCCAACTCTTTTTTCGTGAGACGGCATATATACTGTTCTAACTTTTTTAACTTTTCTACCCGGAAAAGCTAATTCAACTGCTTGCGCAATTTCAACTTTTGTAGCATTTTTAAGAACTTCAAAAGAGTATTGGCTTAATGTAGTTGCTGTCATAGATTTTTCTGTGATTATAGGTCTTTTTAAGATATCGTATAATCTTTCTTTATTTTGTTTCATGTTGCTCATTATTTCGATAACCTCTCAGTTATTTCGTTAATAGCTGATTCTGTAATAATTACATTATCTGCTTCTAACAAGTCTTTCACGTTTAAATTTGATGGTAGTATCATTTTTACACTTGGAAGATTTCTTGCAGCTAGTTCCAAGCAACCGTTCTCAGGAGCTTTTACGTCAGCAATAATCAAGATTTTACCTTCTACTTTTAATGCTTTTAATGAATTTGCCATTAATTTTGTTTTTGCTTCTTTTATTTCAGAAAAGTCTTTAACCAATACCGTATTAGCAACTCTTGCAGACAATGCTGACTTTAAAGCAAGTCTTCTGGCTTTTTGCGGCATTGAGAATGAATAATCTCTTGGCTTTGGACCAAAAGAAACACCGCCGCCAGCGAATAAAGGTGATCTTATTGAACCAGCCCTGGCTCTACCTGTTCCTTTTTGCTTCCAAGGCTTTCTTCCGCCACCAGCAACTTCTGATCTTGTTTTAGCACTCGCGGTACCAGCTCTGCCATTATTAAGTTGTCTTCTTAATGCCATGTGCATAATATGCAAATTAGGCTCAACTCCAAATACCTTTTCGTCAAGAGTAATCTGGCCTACTTGCTTTCCACTTGTGCTTAATATTGAAACTTCTTTTGTCATTTTCTCATTTCCTTATTAATTGTGTTTGGAGTTAGTTCCACTTAACTCTTGATGGGATTACTGTTACTAATTTTCCTTCAGGTCCTGGAACTGAACCCTTTAGCAATAACAAATTGTTATCATTATCAACCTTGACAACTTTAAGTTTTGAAATAGTAACATTTTCGTTACCCATATTTCCAGCCATTTTCTTACCTTTAATTACACGGCCTGGAGTTGTACCTGCTCCGATTGAACCTGGCGCTCTATGATTTTTTGAACCATGAGCCATTGGTCCTCTTGAGAAGTTCCATCTTTTAACAGTACCTTGAAAACCTTTACCGATTGATTTTCCTGATACATCAACTTTAGCAACTTCAGACAATACTGTAAGATCAATTTGCTGACCGACTGTAAAATCTTGTGGATTATCAAGCCTAAATTCTTGAAGGTGTCTAAAGTTTGATAATTTATTTTTTGCAAAATGGCCTAACTGAGCTTTTGTCAAATGCTTCTCTTTAGCAGATTCAACACCTACCTGGATAGCATTATAGCCATCTGTATCAATTGTTTTAACTTGGGTTACAGTTAAAGGGTCAACCTTAATAACTGTGACAGGGATTGCTAATCCTTGTTCATCAAATACTTGGGTCATGCCAAGCTTTTTACCGATTACTCCTAGAGTCATTTTTTACCTTTCTTCTTGTGAGCGCTACGTTATCTTTTGGGGCCTCGTAGATCACATTCAATTTTTTCGGGAATTTCCCTATATTAAATTGTATGTGTCATTTACTAATTAAAGTTTTACCTCAATATCCACTCCAGCTGGTAAATCCATTCTACTTAGCTCTTCTGTGGTTTGTGCCGTTGGATCATAAATGTCAATGATTCTCTTATGAGTTCTCATTTCAAAGTGTTCTCTTGACTTCTTGTCAACGTGAGGGGATCTCAACACACAATAAATACGTCTTTTTGTTGGCAATGGAATAGGCCCTGCCACTTTTGCATCAGTTCTCTTAGCTGTTTCAACAATCTTACTTGCCGATACGTCTATAAGTTTATGATCATAAGCTTTTAAGCATACTCTTATTCTTTGTCTTGTGCCGTTGCTCATATTTTTCTACTTTCTTTTTAGTTTAGATTCTTAAATGTAAACACTGGCCTACCTGTGTTACGCTCGCTTATTTACAATTTTTTAAGCGCAACCGACCTAACCAATGCGTTCAGTATTATTAAATTTATATTAAACATAATTCAACGTCAATCACTTATTTTACAAGTTGTACGATTTTCTTAATATTTCTTTAACACTTTTCAAATCCCCTCAAATCATGTCAGAACAAGAGAGTGCTAGATTTTAAAAAAAATCAAAAATGTGTTATTTTTTTAAATTCAAAATCTAGCCTTGACATGTTAAAAAAAATAATTCAAAAAATACATACAATTATTTTTTCGCACTATGCACAAAAGCATGTAAAGGAAAATTGTCTTTTAAAAAACATTCGTATTTGTAGGGTTTTTAAATTTTGTTATGCTTGATTGGAACAATAAGTTAATGTTTCCAACAGGACCATTTCTATGTTTAGCAATTACAAGCTCAGCTTTACCCCTATTTTCAGTTTCTTCTTTATTGTAATATTCATCTCTATATACAAACATTACAATGTCAGCATCTTGTTCTATTGCACCAGAATCTCTTAAGTCAGACATCATTGGACGCTTATCATTTCTGGACTCAACTCCACGAGAAAGCTGTGATAATGCAATAATAGGCAAATCTAATTCCCTTGCAAGGGTTTTTAAACCTCTTGAAATTGCAGAAATTTGTTGATTTCTATCATCACTAGAACTACCTTCCATCAATTGCAAATAGTCAATCACAATAAGTCCAAGATTTTTTTCTTCCATTGCAAGACGCCTGCATTTTGCCCTAAGATCAAGAACTGTCAAACTACCTGCATCATCTATATATATAGGAGCATCAGCAAAAACATTCATCGCATTTGTCAATTTTTCCCAATCTTTAGGCTGCATATGGCCAGACTTAAGTCTTTGCATGTCAACTTCTGCCTCAGAACACAGCATCCTTCTTACGAGTTGGTTTTTAGGCATTTCTAGAGAAAAAATAGCAACAGCTTTATTTCCTCTTAAGGCAACATTTTGCGCAATATTCAGTGCAAGAGCCGTTTTTCCCATTGAAGGTCTAGCAGCAAGTATTATTAAATCTGAGGTTTGAAGCCCAGAAGTCATCTGATCAAAATCATAAAAACCAGTAGGAACTCCGGTCAACTCATCTCTATGGTTATATCTGTATTCTATTTGCTCATAAGTGTTAAGAACCAAATCTTTTACAGGAGTTAGGTCAGAAGTATTTTTTTGAGATGCAATGTTAAATATCAATTTTTCCGCAGCATCCAATGTTGACTCGGTAGAGTTATTATCATATGCCATTGTAACTATTTCAGAGCCTGCATTTATTAATGAACGCTTTATAGCTTTTTCTTGAACAATTTTTGCATAGAATTCCACGTTAGCAGTAGTTACTACACTAAGAGCTAAATCATTTACATAAGCACGACCACCAATAATTTCTAGCTTGTCAGATTCTCTTAAAAATTCTGATACCGTAACTATATCAATAGCTTCATTTCTTGCAAAAAGGCTTAAAACAGCCTCATAAACCATCCTATTTGCAGGTTTGTAAAAACTCTCTGGTTTAATATATTCAACTATTTTGGTCAAAACAGTAGGATTTGCAAGAACAGCACCTAAAATTGCTTCCTCTGCCTCAACACTCTGAGGAGGTAACTTAGCAATTGATCCGTCTTGAACCTTCATTAATTTTGTAGCCAATTTATTTCCACGCTCGTAATTAAAATAATAAAATTAATTATAAATAACAAAAACAAAAAATACGAGAATTTGTTAATAAAGTTTACCTAGAAAAACAAAAAGCCCTAACGGGCTTTTTGTTTTTTATACTTCTAAAAATAATCGTCTACCAACAATATTAGGCTTATTATTATAATATCCTGCAAAGTAACCGCCTTTTACTGGTGTATTTTTGCCATAATACTGACTTGCTGTAGAGCTTTGCATAAAAGGGTTTGCAAAAGGATTATTTGAACTTGTTATAGCTGTTGAAGAAGTTGCTGAAACATTTTGCGTAGACAAAACACTAGAAAGCAAACTTTGTAAATTATTTATCATTTTTACCCTTTCACAATCACATATCTTTCAGATAATGATTTTAAAAACCATGTCATAATTATAACTAGAATTAATATATTTTTTAATATTTTGTAATAAAAATCATCTATTCTAATTAGAAAACAGAGCTTTTAGGCTCTGTTTTAAATTTATATATAAAAATAAGGACGCTTATTTAACCAGTGTTCTTGTTTCTAATTCTTCTATATATTTAACTGCATAATTAGCAGCAATAGCACCATCTGCCGCTGCAGTAATAACTTGTCTCAAAGGAGTATGTCTAACGTCACCAATGGCAAAAACACCATCTATTGATGTTTGCATTGTAATATCTGTTTCAATAAATCCACAACTTGTCTGTTTAACTTGTCCGTTAAACATGTCTACATTAGGAGTAAAGCCAACATAAGGGAAAACGCCGTCTAGTTCTATTTCCTTTATTTCTTCAGTCTCTTTGTCGAGAACAACAAGTTTTTCCACATGATCTACACCAACAATTTCCTTTGGTATGGCATTCCATACAAATTCAATTTTTTCGTTATTAAATGCTTTTTCTTGAACAATTTTTTCGGCTCTCAAAGAATCTCTACGATGAATAATATATACCTTTTTTGCAAATTTAGTAAGATATATTGCTTCCTCCACAGCAGAGTTGCCACCACCTACTACAGCTAAAACCTTATCTTTAAAAAAGGCACCATCACATACCGCACAATAGCTCACTCCTCTACCAATAAACTCTTGTTCCCCAGGAATTCCTAATTTTTTAGCTTGAGCACCTGTAGCGATTATTATAGATTTTGCTTTATATATAACCGTTTCTGTTTCAATAGTTTTTGGTTCTGAAACCAAGTCCACCTTTTTAATCTCTTGCATAGGAAATTTTTCAACACCAAATCTATCAGCATGCTCCTCAAATTTTTCCATTAATTCAAAACCACCGATTAAAGAAAAACCAGGATAGTTTTCTATTTCAAGATAATTACTAGGTTGACCGCCAAACATAGATATATCGACAATTGCAGTCTTTGCCGCGCCCCTACAAGCATATATAGATGCAGAAAAACCCGCTGGACCTGAGCCCAAGATAATAACATCAAAATCTAATTCTTTTTTTGCAAACATTAACATCTCTCCTATTAGCGTCCGAGGCTAAATATTTCCGGTATTGTATTTCCTGATACTTTCACCGCTTTTACTTGATACTCGACGCTGTCTTCACTCACAAATTTACCATTTTTGTAATTCCTAATGACTATTTTATCAATTCCAGAAAAATTGTCACCATCAAGAGTTAAGATAGGTGTTTCAATTGACTCCTCATCCACATCTTTGGAGACTTTACTGAATTTAACAGTATTGCCATTAACCTCACTCACCAATACAGAAGCGCTTGCTCCTGAAACAGGATTGCTTAAAGTTATGACGTCACCTGACTTTGATAGGTTCCAGAGATCTGAGCCATATTTTCCAAATGCGTTGGGATTTGTTGTTTTAACCCTTACAGAAGAGACCTTCCAGCAACCATAAAAACCACTTGGAACACTGTCAGAAAGCGAAATAGAACCCCGTATTGTAATTCCGCCAGAATTCGCCAAAACACTTGTAGGCATAAGATTACAGACAAAACCAAACAATACAAAACTTAATATTTTTAAATGCATCATCTTCATAGGAATAATTTAATTAAAAAATAGCAATAATCAAATTGGACAAAATAACAAATTGTGATTATATCAGAAAGTACTATTTTAATATTTTTAATAGGTCAAAAATTATTCTAGTTTTTGCGATTGCTATTTTACAAGATTACTGGCTTTTACAAAATATTGTACCCATGTATGACATTGATCTGGGTTTGCGTCATTAATGCCACCACCACATCTATTTGAGTGCCCACCGGCAACCAGTTCTGGATACAAATTATCTCTTATATAATCACAATATTTTTTTGCATAATCATTTCTTGAGTGAAGACTGACTCTGTAAGAGCCGCATTCTGACTTGCTATAGAAAACACCTACCGCCTGTATGTTATCCAACTTTTTATGTAGGTTTTTAGAAATATTGGAATCATCAGGAGCATTTGAGAGTATTCTTGTCCTAAAGTCTCGCAATATAATGCTCGTCCTTTTATTATCTTCCCCTAAAATTTTCCACTCAGAATCATCTTGTGGTATTTCAACATAGGCAAATTTTCCATTTCCTACAATTTTAACATCATCAAATAATCTCTTTTGGAAATCTTGTTCTCTACTACTTAATGTTTCAATTACATTTAAATGTTGCACAATGTCTGACTTATCAGATTTTAGAATTTCTGATGAAACCTCATCATACACTTCTTTTGCATTATATTCACCCTCAATTTTTGGCAAGAGAGAAACTTTATCTTTTCCAAAGAACTTAACAAATGCTGATTTATTCATATCATCGAGCATTCCACAATATATTGAATTAATTTGTTCTTTTGAAATAGGTGCATTAATTGCACTTAAAAACCTGTATAAAATTGAAGTACATGATTTAGCCGATGAATCAATATAATAGTTTTTAGGTTCCTGGATAGGAATATCGACAACTGATTTATATTGTTGAGAAATTTTCAGAGTATCTGGAACAATCAGGCTATGTGCATTATGGTGATCAAATCCTATGATATTATTGACATTATATGATGCCAAATAATCTGCGACATTGGGATTTAACCTTTCTTTCTCACAAAAATCAAGACAAATAGCTAGGTCCGACTTATTCATTGATTTATCTACATTTGCTACTGTTAGAATATTATATCTTTTAGGATCGTACCCATAATTATTTGGTTCATCAGTTGTTATTATTCTTGGTTTTTTTCCCATGTTTTCCAGATATTCATACAGTACTTTTTGACTATTAAAAGCATCTTCATCTGCTGATTTATGACAAAATATGTCTATGGTTTCAGCATTTTTCATTCGTTCATTCATATATTCTGCTTGTATTTTTGGCATTTTATTAGCAGAAAACGATGGATTATATGCTCCAACATTATATAATTGCATACTTCATTTATTCCTTAAATTTTGCTAGTGTTAGTTATATAGAACTCTGTAAATATTTTTTTTGCTAATTAGTATAGATAAATTAAGAGGAAATTGTATATGAAAAAAACCAGAATTGCAATTATTGGAACTGGTGCTGTTGGTGGATATTTTGGAGCAAAATTACATCAAGCAGGTTTTGAAACAACCTTTATTGCCACTCCCAATTCAGCAAAAATAATATCTGAAAGCGGCTTTTATATAAATAGCCCTTATGGAGATATACAAATAAAAACCCCAAAAATATCAGATGACTTAACCACAATAAAAGATTATAACCTAATTTTGCTATGCACAAAATCCTATAATACAGAATTAATAGCAAAAGAATTAAAAACAATAATAAATAAGGATACAGTCATAATATCTCTACAAAATGGAATTGAAAATGAAGAAATTTTAGCCTCAATACTAGGCAAAGAACAAGTTATTGC
>JAEYQN010000058.1 GCA_023409995.1 Cyanobacteria bacterium OH_CBB_238
GACTTATTCTTCATATAAATAAGTCAAAAATTATAAACTCTGTTGGCGAAGACAATAATTATAAATTTTACCAACGCTCTTGTATGAAACCCTTACAATTAGCTAAAATTATTGACCTTAAAATAGATAAAAAATACAGTTTTAGTATAGAAGAAATTGCTGTATCAGCAGCCTCTCATACTGGCACACAGCAACACCAAAATTTAGTAATAAGTATATTAAAAAAGATAGGGCTAGATGAGCCTAATCTTTTATGTGCAAAGCAAATTCCCTTATGCAAAGATGAAGAAAACAGACTAATTAAAGCAGAAAAAATCCCGAAGCCGATTCACAATAATTGTTCAGGAAAACATTCAGCAATGCTAGCTTTATGCTTGGATAAAGGTTGGGACATAAATAATTATTTGGATGATGAACATCCATTAAACAACGAAATAATTCAAAAAGTAGCAGAACTGTGTGAATTAAAGAATAGTGATTTTATAATAAGTAAGGATGGATGTGGACTACCAACAATTGCTACAACGCTTTTTGAAATGGGCATTGGTTTTTTAAATTTATTTTTATCAAATAAATATTCTTCCATAAGACAAGGATTTATAGAATACCCTTACATTATTGGTGGAAAAAACAGGTTAGATTCAGAAATAATAAATGCCTCAAATGATAAAAAATTAATTGCAAAAGTTGGTGCTGGTGGTCTTTGTGTAGTTGTAAACATAGAAAAAGAAGAAGCGTTAGTTGTAAAAGTAGCGGATGCGAATATGAAAGCCAGGAGCATGATTGTAATCGAATCTCTTAGACAACTAAAATGGTTAGATGAAAAAGAAATTTCATCTAACTCAATTAGCTGTTTATTTGATGATAGCATTTGTACTTTAGAAGGGGAATTAATAGGAAAAATAGAATGTTATTTTGCTTTGGCTTAGGCAAAAGTTTTAAATGAGCTTTCAACGTTTTTTTCTATAACTTTTTTTACTGAATCCAGTTCTGTCTGTATTGCACTATGTTGTGTATCGAGTTGATGTTGTTTTAGCTCTAATTGTTTATCTTTTTGAGCAAAGAAATTTGAACGTTCAGTATATTCAGCCTCAGCTGCACCGTCATCTGAAGTATCAAGCGAGCTTGATATTCTTGAGCTTGAAGTCCAATCGTATGTTGTCCATTCACCATAGTCTGTACTTGAAGCACTATCTTCAACTTTTTCCAAAGACCATTTGCCAGAACGAAGCATTTTTTCTAAATATTCGGGGTCACTGCAGTTTGCATCTACTGCATAACTTGTACCTGATCTTTGAGAATCCAAATCTGCTATGGTTTTCTCGTATGTAACGGCAGCTGATGAATCATCCGAAGTATATAACGACTCTGTAAGATTTGCCTGACTAGAAAAAGTAATACCTTTTTCCTTAAAATAAGACACTAATCCTGGTGCGTCCAAACTAGCAATGCTTTTTTGCAATG
This sequence comes from Cyanobacteria bacterium OH_CBB_238, assembly GCA_023409995.1. Classification (GTDB taxonomy): domain Bacteria; phylum Cyanobacteriota; class Vampirovibrionia; order Gastranaerophilales; family Gastranaerophilaceae; genus JAEYQN01. Next base: position 1,465 of record JAEYQN010000058.1, read on the forward strand.
TAGCTGAATCAATTGCATTTCCAGTATTATCATAAACTGTATTTCCTGCAGTTGAATAGTACTGGCTAACAAAGTTTGCGCCAGTTAAAATTACCGGATTATTTACTGTTGGATCAGCATTATAAGAATACGCCCGATTATTTATAGCATCATTATATGTATCTAGTGCATTTTGCTTTAATGTATCAAAATCAATAGCTTGAGGAACAACAACCCTACCCGTTGAGTCAACAACCCTCATACTTAATCCATATATTGGATCAGTGCTTGTGATAGTATCATATGTAAGTTTGGTTGATGTAGTTCCACTACTATTTGTTGTAACAAATAGCAAGTTAGTATTGCTCATTTTATTAGAGTAATTTGTAGCAACCGTATCCATCTCTTGTGCAAGAGTAGCTCTTTCCTGAGCTACTTGCTGAGCCTGGAATTCATTGTCACTTTTTCTAGCTGTCAGACCCAAATATCTGGCCTGTGATGCTGACATACCCATTTAAGCAATACTCCTTTGTTATCTATAATGTTTATCGATAAATTAAGAATATTTCTTTAATCTTTACTGGCTATTTTTTACATTTTGTAACATAAAGCGTTGCCTAAAATAATAGTTTTAAAGCAATAAATTTTAAGATATTTTATCTTTCCAGTTAATTCTAAAAAATCTATTAGCAAAAATATAATTTATTGATTTTAAAAATAAAGATAAGAGAGGAGATTTTTTTGAAAATAGATAGAAATCAATGTAATAAAGTATCATTTAAATCTTTTCACTACGAAAATACTGCGTTAAATGATGCTGATGAAAAATATACCAAAACGGCCATTTGGGGAATTAATGATCTACATGGAACATTGTCTTCTATGGCAAAATTAAAGACAGCATCGGACGTTTTTGATAAAAAGTTTAAAAATCAAGATAGACTGAAGGTCTCTTCTGGAGACATAGGAATCTCTTCAAATCCAGATAAACAAAAATTCTGCTTATCTTTCTTGGATAAATTAGGAATTATGGCGGCAACTCTGGGAAACCATGAGTTTGATGTAGGCTTTAAAACCCTCAGTAAATTATTAAAAGAATCTCCAATAAATTTTGTTGCAGTAAACTATGAACTAAAGAACGAATCAACAAATTTCCACGAATTTGGAGAAATAAGCCAGAAATACAACAATAATGAAAATACTAGAATATTTGATTCCTTCATAGTAAACGAAAATGGACATAAATATGGTTTTATAGGTGTTCTACCTGAAGAAATGGACTCAATATGTGCAAAATTTGATTCCTCAGGAATTCTAATTCATAACTATATTAAAACAAAATACGATATTGAAGAGCAAATAAAAAAATTAGAAAAGCAAGGTGTCAATAAAATCATCCTTCTTTCTCATATGGGCAGTGATACAGACAGAAAATTGGCACAAGAAATCAATGGAATAGATATTATACAATCTGCTCATTCTCATGATTTGGTTGAAGAAATACTTTTCTCACCAAACGGATCCCCTGTAGCCATTATACAGGCAGGAGAGAATGGAGAAAATTTCTCACAACTTGAAATTATTTTCAACTCAAAAGGTATAATAAAAAGCGTACAAGGAGGCATAAAAAAGATAGCCAACATGGAGGAAACAGACGAATCAAGAAAAATTGAAAATGAAATAAATTCAAAATTTGGGACTACAACACCAATTACAGAAGTCTTAGACAAGATAAACTCAAAAAAACTCTATGACAAAGTAGTAAATATTGTTTACTCTATAGCTTGGAATAAATATTTGAATGAAGATGATGAAAGTAATCCGCTTGAATATTTATTTAACTATATAAACTCATTTCCAGAAAAAGAAACACCAAACGAAAACAATACAATTAATTTGGTAAAAAACAAACCTACTGACATTTCAGATAAAGCATTTCTCGCTGGAATGAACTATTTACTAACAAAAGAAGAGCTTATAAAAATCCAGAAAGAGATAACCGCTCAAAATAATTTAACAGAAACAATTGAAAAAAAATCAGCTTATGCCAAATATGTAGCAAATGCATTAAAACAGCAAACTGATTCCGATATAGCTTTTGTTAATATCTCTGCAATAAGAAATACACCATTAACCAATTTAAATGAAAGAAACATAAGGACCGAATTACTACCACTTGATGATTATCCGATAAAAGTAGAGTTGAGTGAAAAAGAGATAATAAACGCTATAAAAATCTCAGCTAATCAAGGCAACATCCCAGAAATGCTACAGTCCAGTGGTCTATCTTTTTCTTTCGATAATAAATTAACTTTAATTCAAGCCAGTATAACAAATTCAAAAGGGGAAGAAATAAAATTAAATATAAAATATCCTTCTGACTCAAAAAAATTCAGTGCTGTTTATGGAAGTGGCTTTCTGTACCTTGGAGGACTAAACTATTTATCATTAAAAGAAAAACATATAATAAAAAAATATGATAAAACTTTTGCAGACTACGTTATAAGTTATATAAACGAAACAAAAAAAACAGTAACTCTGGAACCTCAGGAAGAACTATTTTGGCAACTAAACTACCTAAATCAAAATATTCCGATTAAAAGAGGCAAAGAAATTCAAGAAGAAGCATCTAAAAATAATTGGGTTAAGGTTGGAAATCATACATATGAATTTATCAATGACAAACTCCAATCTATATAATTTCAACTTGTAACAGAGTGTTACGATTTTATAAATAGTCCTAAAGTTTGACTTTTAAATTTCGATACTTAAAAAAGTAAGGGATATTTTTTTAAGGAGTAAAAAATGCAATATAAGAACCTTAGCGACGAAAAGATTGTTCTTGAAATCAGAGATATGATCAATGAAATAGATAGCGTCAAAGAAAACATTGATGAATACTGTCGATTCCTAAAAGATATGTTCTTATCTGGCTCAGGACGTAATTAAAAGGAAGAGTCAAAATCAAAAAGGGGCATCCAACAGGTACTACTAGACTTTTGTTAACCATTCTGGTTTCTACAATCTAATTCTCTCTTTGTTGTATAAAAGGCGTATATGCGCCTTTTATTTTTTTGTTATTATTAATAACGTGTTGGTAATTAACAAAAGGCAAATAAATGTTAAAAGATTACTTATTAGAACAAATCAGTGAAGCCATTAATAAAGCTATAGATGCTAATGAATTGGGACAAATGACAAAAATATCAGAGTATAGCTTACAAATTGAGACCCCTAAAAATACTCAATTCGGAGACTTTGCCGTCAATGTATCTTCATTGGCAAAAATTGCAAAGCTCGCACCTGCTCAAATAGCTCAAACAATAACCAACAACATTAGTGAAAGAAATATAGAAATAACAGTAGTAGCAGGCTTTATTAATTTCAAACTAGGTAATTCTTTTTTAAATAACATAGTTAAAGAAATCCTGCAAAAAGGCAATGACTATGCACGAACAAATATTGGGAATGGTGAAAAAGTCATTTTAGAATATGTAAGTGCAAACCCAACAGGGCCTTTTCACATTGGACATGGCAGATGGGCAGCTATGGGCAGTGCCCTTGCAAATATAATGAAATATGCAGGCTACAATGTTTTTCAAGAATTCTATATAAATGATGCAGGATCACAAATACAAAAATTAGGCCGTTCTCTTCATATAAGAATAATACAAGAGCTGGGCATAAAAATTGACTTTCCTGAAGATGAAGAAGAAGCAAAAAACTACTACACAGGGGAGTTTTTAATACCAACTGCACTAGAATTTATAAATGACAACAGAGATTTTAGCGAAAGGCTAAAAACACTTGAACCCTCAGAAATAAGTTCAGAAGACTTAAAAATAATATCAGATTATGCAAAAGCAAAAATGCTTGAAATGCAAAAAAACCTCCTAAGTAATTTCAGAACGTATTTTGACAACTTTTACAGCGAACTAGAACTCCACAATAATGGAGAAGTCCAAAAATGTATTGATAAATTAAATGAATTAAATATGTTATATGAAAAAGAAGGAGCTTTATGGTTTAAATCCAGTCAATTTGGTGATGATCAAGACAGGGTTATAAAAAAGACAGACGGTTCATATACATATCTAACAGCAGACATAGCATACCATTATGACAAACTAAAAAGAGGATTTGACAGATTAATAAACATTTGGGGTGCAGATCACCATGGGTATGTGGCAAGAATGAGAGCATCAATAGAAGCTCTAGGCTATAACCCGAATTCCCTTGAAGTTTTGCTTGGACAGCTTGTAAACCTTGTTATAAAAGGTGAACAAGTAAGAATGGGTAAAAGAACCAAGATGATCACTTTAGACGATCTTATAAATGATGTAGGGGTTGATGCCACAAGATTTTGGATGATTATGAGAAGTATTGATACAACTCTCGATTTTGATATTGAACTGGCAAAATCAAACAGTGATGAAAATCCGGTATTCTATGTTCAATATGCTCATGCAAGAGCCTGTTCTATATTAAGAAATGCGGTTTCTGAAAGAGTAGACACGATAAATAAAACAGTAAAGCCACCAATATTTACTGAGGAAGAATTAAAAGAAAGCTTAAATCAGTTATCCGAGAACATATTAGAAAAATTGTGGCAAGAAAATGATGAAAAAGCATTGGAAAGCACAAAAAAATTGATATTAAAGTTAGAAGAATATAAATCAATAATTCATTTTGCAGCAAAAAATCGTATGCCATACCTAATAACAAAATACGTACAAGAGCTTGCATCAAATTTTCATCAATTTTATACGTTCTCAAGAGTTCTTGTTGACGATAAAGATCTTATGAAAGCAAGACTATCTATAGTACAATCAGTATCCAACATTTTAAAGTCAGCGTTAGAGCTTATTGCAGTAAGCGCTCCTGAAAAGATGTAGGGATTATAGTTTTTATAGTATAATAATTGAAAATTATATGGGGATATCTTAAATGACAATAAAAGATTGGTTTGAAAAGCGAAAAGAATCACAAATAGCTCATAGACCACAAGAGGCTCAAATAGACGACAGCATCGGAAGACTATGGCTAAAATGTTATAACTGTAGTGCTCAACTTATGAAAAAAGAAGTTGAATCTAACATGATGGTCTGTCCGGAATGCGGGTATCATTTTAGAATAAATGCAAGAACTAGAATTAATCAACTCTTTGATGAAGACACATTTAAAGAATTGTTTAAAAACATTAAGCCTGCCGATCCACTAGAGTTTGTTGACACAGAGCCTTATAAAGATAGGCAAAAAAAAGCAAAACAAAAAACGAATTTAGATGAAGCAGTAATTTGCGGAGTTGGTAAAATAGATGGAGAAGAAGTCTCCTGCGCAGTTATGGACTTCGAATATATGGGCGGCTCAATGGGAAGTGTGGTTGGAGAAAAAGTCACACTTGCAATGGAAGAAGCTTTAAAAAGAAAAATACCTATGATAGCAATAACAGCATCTGGTGGAGCTAGAATGCAAGAAAGCGCACTAAGTCTTATGCAAATGGCTAAGACCAGTTGTGCAGTTGCAAGGCTTAACGAGGCTGGTATATTATATATAACAGTGCTTACAGAACCTACATTTGGTGGTGTTACAGCTAGCTTTGGGACAATAGGTGATATTATCGTAGCTGAACAAGGTGCTAGGATCGGTTTTGCGGGTAGGCGAGTTATTGAACAAACAATAAGACAAAAGCTTCCTGCGGATTTTCAAACAGCCGAGTACCTTATGAAATACGGTCAAATAGATATAATCTCTGACCGTTTGGACCTAAAAGATACATTAGCTAAGCTTGTAAAGCTGCATAAATAAGTAGGGAGTCTGTGGAATATGTCTATATTAGAATTTGAAAAACCGTTATACGATATACAAGATAAGATTGATGAGTTGAAAAATATAAGTCAGACATCGGGTATGGATATGTCTAAAGAGATTGAAAACTTTGAAAATCAAGCAAATGAATATAGAAAAGAGCTTTATGCAAATTTAAAGCCTTCTCAAAAATTACTTATTGCAAGACACAGCAATAGGCCAAATTTTCTTGATTATATAAAATATATGACAACTGATTTTATTGAGTTACACGGCGATCGAGAAGGCACCGATGATAGAGCAATTATTGGTGGTGTTGCAAGAATAGATGGAAAACCGGTTGTTATAATTGGTACTCAAAAAGGTAAAACGACAAAAGAAAACTTGGAATATAATTTCGGAATGCCACAACCGCAAGGTTACAGAAAAGCATTAAGATTATTCAAACATGCAAACCGATTTAATCTTCCAATAATAACCTTGATAGACACCCCTGGTGCTTATCCTGGAATAAAAGCCGAAGAAACAGGACAAGGTATTGCAATTGCTGAAAATTTGAAAGAAATGGCAAAACTGAATGTACCAATTATTGCAGTAATAACCGGCGAAGGTTGTTCTGGTGGTGCATTAGGACTTGCAGTGGCAGATAGGGTGTTAATGTTGGAACATGCATATTACACTGTAATTTCACCAGAAGGCTGTGCTTCTATTCTTTGGAGAGACTCTTCCTTATTTGCTACAGCAGCAGATGCATTAAAAATAACTGGTCCTGACCTTTTAAAATATGACATCATCGATGGAATCGTTTCGGAACCTATGGGTGGAGCTCATTATGACCCTGAATTTATGGCCAAAAGTCTAAAAATAGAGTTATTAAAGTCATTAAGCGAACTTGAACCATTAAGCTCTGAAAAACTTAAAGATGAGAGATACGGCAAATACAGAAGAATGGGTGTTTTTACGAGTAATGGACAGTAATTATTGGGAATTAGCTATCAAAATTAATCCTGTTTGTGCAGATATAGTTTGTGAAATAATTGACTCCAATTTCAACTGTGAAGGTATAGTAACAGCAGAAGAAAAGTATAAAGACCTTGAATTAATAAGCACTACAGATGATGTTGTTAAAGCATATATAGTATCAGAAAAAATAGATTTAGACGAAATAAAAACATTTTTTGCCTTAAAAAGGCAGGAAATATCTGACTTAAATATATTCAATGAAGATATTGGTTCGTGGGAAGTGTCTATCGCTAAACAAGAAATTGTAGACTGGTCAAAAAAATGGAAAGAACATTGGAAACCGTCTAAGATTTCAAATCATATTGTAATTTGCCCTTCTTGGGAAAGTTACGAAAAGCAAGAAGATGAAATTGTAATAACTCTAGATCCTGGTAATGCATTTGGAACAGGAACACATGCAACAACTCAGTTATGTGTTGAAGCTACTGAAAAATACATGAAAAAGGGCGACTGTGTGGCGGATATTGGCTGTGGTTCAGGAATACTTGCAATATGCGCTATGAAACTTGGAGCTTTAAAATCAACAGCAATAGATAATGACCCAATTGCAGTTAACACAGCAATTGAAAATGCCAAAATTAATTCTGTAGATATTAAATTTGCAACACAGACAGTAGATATGCTAGAAGCTGATAACTATGATTTTGTTTTAGCTAACATACTACACAATGTTCTGGCAGAAATAATGCCTGACTTAAAAAGAATCATGAAAAAAGGCGCAAAACTTTTGTTAAGCGGCATTCTTGAAGAAAAAGAAGCTGTTGTGCTAGAAGCAGTCATGTGTAATAATTTAAAAGTTATTGAAAAGACAAAGAAAAATGAATGGGTTGCATTCACTGTTAAGAGAGAGGATTAAGATGTCAAAAACTGCTATCGTAATACCTGCAAGATATAGTTCAAGAAGGCTAAATGCAAAACCACTAATAGAAGTATGCGATAAGCCTATAATTCAGTGGGTTTGGGAGCGTGCAAAACAAGTAAATTCGGCAGATATGGTAATAATAGCAACAGACAATCAAGAAATATATGATAAAGCAAAATCTTTTGGCGCTGAAGTAGAAATGACTTCTGAGCATCATCAATCAGGAAGCGACAGAATAGTGGAAGTTGTAGAAAAATATCCTGAAATTTCATATATTATCAACTTACAAGGTGATGAACCAATGATAAATCCTCAATCTGTTGAGAAAGTGATCGAACTGATTAAAAATGATGATAAAGCTGACATATCCACTTTGGTTTCTCTAATTAAAGCAGAAGAAGATTTAGAAGACCCGAATATGGTCAAGTGTGTTTTTGACAAAGATGGGTACGCTATATATTTTTCTCGTTCTAAAATACCTTACGAAAGAAATTATGATATTGCATCTTTTTATAAACATATAGGTTTATATGGATATAAAAGAGAATCACTATTCAAAATGAGTAAGATAGAGCAAGCTGACATAGAAAAAGCAGAAAGCTTGGAACAGCTTAGAGCTTTGTATAATGGAATGCGAATAAAAACAGCTGTCATTGAAGATACTTCAATTGGAATAGACACGATAGAAGACCTGAACGCATTTAAAAAGTTGGTAGAAAAAGAATAAAATTAAATACAATTAAGAATTAGATAAAGAACGTATTTTATTAATGCGTTCTTTTTTTATTAATTTTAAGAAATATTATGATATTTTGAATAAATATAATAGG
>JAEYQN010000066.1 GCA_023409995.1 Cyanobacteria bacterium OH_CBB_238
GCTCTCATACAGAACTTGCTCGCCATGTCTAAAATCGAGGGAACTGACAATGATCTAATCCCAGCAGAAATACACCTCTGTAAAGTAATCGAGGAATCCCTCGATACAATGGATTTGAGGATAAAGAAAAAGTCACTTACTATTGAAACAAGCTACGGGAACGATTTGATATGGAGCGACCCGGATCGCGTGCGGCAGGTGATGTACGTTGTGCTGGATAACGCCATCAAATATGCAAATGACAGCGGCAGAATACGTATTTTTGTAGCACAGCAGAAAAAGTGGTGTTGCTTATCTGTTTTTAACACTGGCGTCGGCATCAAAAGCGAGGATTTGGAGAAGATATTTGACCGTTTCTATCGCGCGGAGGGGGCAAGGGCGCAGGACGACGGCTATGGGTTAGGGCTTTCCATCGCTCAAACGGTGATGCGGCAGCTCGGTGGCTCTATCACAGCAGAAAGTATCCTAGACCAAAACGCAACGTTTACCCTCTACTTTCCTAAAAAATAGTATAGTAAACCAACCTGAATCCGAAACGGGCGCCATACAGGCGCCCGTTTCGTGCGTTACCATGTGATTTTACAGATACTAAAGGTTTACTAAAGCAACTCCTTGTATGATTTGCATTGGTCGATAGACCAACAAAAATTTTAGGAGGAATAAAACAAATATGAAAACAAAAAAATCTATTACTTTTTTTCTTGTGATTGCTTTTACGCTAAGTGCGGTTTTCGATTACTTGATTATCGCAGCTGGAATCCTTGAAATGACGTATGCTCTAATGTGGTGTCCGGGAGTTGCCGCCATTATTGCAAGCCTATTATACCACCGCGGAGAAAATGCCTTAAATTTCAGAAAATGCCATGTGAAGCACAACCTGGCCGGCATGTGGATTCCCCTCGTATATTTGGGCGTATCCTACAGCATTTATGTGCTCATTTACGGCAAATCAGTGATTACAGGAAACATGGCATCCGATCTTATACAAATGCCGAACATATTGCTGCTTAACTTGGCGATCTTCTTCGTTACCGCCTTGGGCGAGGAGATTGGCTGGCGTGGGTATTTATCGCCAAAACTGAGAAAAGCCTTCGGATTCCATAAAGGCGCCCTTATTAGCGGTATCATTTGGACGGCATGGCATCTCCCGCTTGTTTTGGCAGGATATACATCGGCTGATGAAATTCCGCTTTGGTTTGACATCCCTATGTATTCGCTTCAATGCATCGGAATGTCATATATCATGCTTTACTTAAGCATGAAGTCAAAGAGCGTATGGCCAGCGGCAATACTTCACTTCACGCATAACTTCGTTTGTCAACTACTTTTGGATCAATCCATCGGAGGCGTAATGCGACCTTATCTTGCGGGAGAAAGCGGGATTATTACTTCTGCTGCGATCACTGTCATTGCTGTGGTCTGCGCAAAGATATGCCACGGAGAGTTAAAGTCGAAACTCATACAGACGGAGCCAATTATAATTTAAGGAGGAATACTATGAAAAGAATAACCAATAATACCAGAATCATTTCCACAGTGCTGTGTTGCGTTATAATTGCCGGGTGCTTTACCGGTTGTAAGAGCACCGGAGCGAGCGAAAGCACATCCAACCAACCTTCCAGTTCACCGTTAGACACGTTGGATAGGAATGTGGAGGCTACTCCGATCAACTATTCGAAGCTCGCTGAGGAACTCGCGGCGCTCCACGGGCAAAACCCAGACGATCTCGCCGTAACCTTCGCCTATGCTGAAAAGCTGGTACAGTTGGGAGATGTCAAAGAAGCGGCAGAGGTGCTGGACGCCACTTCTGCTGCCCAAAAATCAGATCCTCAGGCAATACTGCTTTCAGCAAAGATCGCGTATCTTACCGGCAGCTATGAAAAGGCGGAAACACTCTACGACAAGCTTTTAGATGAGTTCCCAGATTACAAGAGCGAAGCTGAATATGGACTGCAATTCGTATATTACCAAACCAATCAGTATCAGAAGGCTCAGAAGTTGTCCGGGAAAAATCAAGGTACTAACGGCATTACAACTCTCATGCAGGCATACGGTGAAAGGGAATCCTACCGTGTTGCTTGGGATGACAAGCAAGAGACAACCATTTCCTTTGTAGTGATGGAACCTCTGCCGGTCGTCGAAGCTGAACTAAACGGTCAAAAGCGGTATTTCCTAATTGACACCGGCGCAGATGACACCTATCTCAATGAATCGGTTGCTAATGAATTTGGCCTCAAGACCGTAGCGACAAAATCAGCTCCTTATGCGGGGGGCGTGGAAGTTACTACGAATTACGGGATTGCCGATTCCCTGCGCTTGGGTGGGGTCACCGTTGGCGATATCCCTGTAAACATTGCCAACATGGATCACCTTGCCAATATTGCGGGAGAAGAATATCCAATTAGCGGTGTTATCGGTATAGGCGTTTTCAAGCAGTTCCTGATTACAATGGATTACTTAAACGGCACCCTTATTCTTAAACCCAGAGGTACGCATTTGGAGGCGCAGCCTGGCGCGTATGAGAGCAGCTTCATTATGGCAGAGATGCACTATACTATATGCAAAGCGTTGGTCAATGGTAAAAAGATCAATGTTTGGACGGATTCGGGCCTTGGCGCAGAGGAATCACTTCTGCTGACTGATGGAATAATGCAGTACCTTAATATCCCTTTGCCGAAGATGGAAACCATTGAGCAGGAAGGCGGAGGGGGACTCGGCGGCTCGGACTTTCCCGTGGGGACCTTTAATGTTGACACCTACGAAATGGGCAATTTGCCCGTCGTTCATGACATGAAAGGACTTTTAGGTGCACTTCCGGGCAATGGATACGAAGAATCTGAAATCTTTTTAGATGGAATTATCAGCCATAACTATCTGAAGCAGTACAAATGGACGATGGACTTTGATACTATGACGATGACATTTCAATTGTATTAGGCTATCGGACAAAGCATTAAAAGGAAAAGGATGCTATTTTAGTACTAACATCTTTCTGTTTATGTCCCAGAAGGACCATGCAGGTTTTGGTATCATCTAAAACACAAATCATGGGGTCGTTGATACCGTATAACTCCTGTCCGTCATTGGATATATTTTCTTTCTTTACAAGATTGCCAGAATCCGTTTCATATACTCGAATTGTCCAACCAGTCTGCTCCAGAACAGAGGTCGCAAAATAGTGACCGTTGTCAGAACCATAAATAACTCCCTTACTTTCTTTTTTGTCTGTAAGATTATAGATTTTTTGTCTTTCGAATTTGTTATCGACCACCATAATTCGGCCAGTAAATGCCGTAAAATTTTCAGCAACAAGAAGGATGGAATCATACACACTTACCTCATAGGCATCAAAGTCTGCTGTTTTCTGGTTAACCAATCCGGTTCCGTCTATATTGATTTTTCCGATTGTTCCAAAAGACGGCTTGCCTTCTATTGCAGGTATATCAAAGCTCTGTGCTTTAAAAGCAATGGTTCTGCCATTGTTTGTAAAGCCAACCTGCTCAATAATAGAAAGTCCAAGATAGGCTTTTTCGTCTTCGCCAGTCAGATCAATGAGTTTGGTACGTTTTTTATTTGGACACTCATAAAGCGTTACGCCCTGCATCGTGGCAAAAGCAATGCTGTTGCCATCGGGGGATACCGCAATCGCTTCCGTATCGTTCAGAAATTCACCGTCTGCCACAAGCTTCGAGATATCAATCTCGGATTTTAATATAAAGTCTTTATCATATATAATGGCACGAAATTGAAACTGGGAGTCGCTTTGCAGGAAACCACCAGAGGAATTTTCTAAAATTGTCTGTCCAACAATGGCAAAACCACTATCAAGCGCTAAAACACGAATCGTACTCAACGTTGGCGCTTTGGCGGTAGCAACCACCTTTCCGCTTGCCAAGTCATAAAGTGACATCTGATCAGCAAGAACCAGCACCTTACTGCCGCCTGCGGGATAAATGCCTTTGATTTTTCCCTGTATGCTACTCCAATCTGCCTGGCTCACAGTGATGGGAGTAGCCATATCTTCACCTGATTGTGAGGGACTACCGGTTTGTACAGGTGGGTCCTCCGAATTCAGTGCAGGTTCTGGTGTTTCATTGCCTCTTTGTGCGCAGCCGGATAAAATCAGGATCAGGCACAGTGC